>NZ_LNHZ01000039.1:0-126513 GCF_001463265.1 Citrobacter sp. 50677481 | reverse complement strand
CCAGCTTCCGGACGCACCGCATTTTCGCGCGGGGTCGGTGATGGCGTCTGCGGGTCGGTCGGATCAATCGGCACAACAGGATCAACAGGATCAAGCGGTTCTGGTTGTGGATCAGGGGATAATGCGCTGGTCAGATACCAGTTCTTGTCGTTCTGGCCCGCGCCGCGTTGCAGCGTGTAATCATACGCCCCTGCGACGATACGTCCTTTCTGAGTGAACACGCCGTCGGAATTTCCCGCCACGCTGATCAGTTCGATACCGTTGGTGGTCAGGCCGCCTGCGCCACCTGCGTTCAGTACGGTCACATACGTGTTACCGCTGGTGTTGCCATTAACGATCAGCCGGTCGGTCAGCGATGTATCGTCACCCAGTTGGGTGTTCATGATGATGTTGCCATTATTGCCAATATAATCGCCGCTGACCGTCAGGGTTTTAAATGTCGCCGCATTACGGGCCTGCGTACGGGTTGTGGCGCTGGCGGGCATAAAGTTCAGCGTGGCGCTATTCAGGGTCAGCGTGGTCAGGGTAGAGTCGGCAACCATATCCCAGCGACTGTTACTGCCGTTTAAGGCAAGGTTAATGCTTGCCGTATCCTGGATCTCCGTGTCGCCATACATATAGGAGCTATCGCCCGTAACGATATTAATGCTATGGCTGCCGGCGGCGCGTATTTTCCCCCACGCCTTCAGCGTATTGTTATCCACAATATTGGTGGAACTGTCAGCATGACTCCCGTAGCCATAAATCGCATACAGCGTTCCTGCGGCGGAATCATAAGCACGCTGACTACCGAGCGTAATATCGCCCGTAAAGCGATCGTTTGTCCCTGACTGGTGCAGTAAATACACATCCTTACCGCCTTCAGACTGAACATTAAGATGATGAATCACCGTGTCATAATTCAGCGCGCCGGAATCGCGTTCGCTGAGATAACCGGTTAAGGCCGCCTCATCTCCCCCATGCAGGTGGATGCTGGCATCATCAATACGGTATTCTGTCGACCCCAGTGTCCCATTGTCACTCAGGCGGACACCGTAAACCGCCTTACTCCCGGCGACGTCGACAGTAAGCTTTTTAATGGACAACTGGGTGTCACCCTCCACGCTGGCGCTGTGAAGACCCACGACCCTGCCGTTGTCCGACGCGCTGCCGTGGCTGACGCCTGCGATAGTCAAATCCTCAAACGTAACGGCATTGCTCAGAACCACCGGCGTTTTGGCCCCCGTGATGACGTTAATACGATAGTAAGAATCTGTCAGCTTAAGCCCGCTAACGCTCCCTTTGGCGCTCGCCAGGTCCATCACCGTTTTTCCGTCGAACCGAGCGCTATTACCGCCAATATTAATACCTTCAAGCGACCCCGTACTTGCCTCAGACATGGCGATATGCACATCGCCAGTAAAGGTCGATGTTTTACCCGCCAGATCCAGCGCCGCATGGTGGCCGCGCGTTGAAAGGGGATTGGCATCGTGATAATTAATATTGACATTCTCCGCAGTTAAAATGCTGTCCTGAGCCGTCTCGATATTACCCAGGACGATGTTGGTGGTACCTTTTAAATCAGCCTGTGAACTGCCATTAAGCAATATTGCGTTGACCAGATCGTAATCATTCACCCGGGTATTTTCTGCATTAATGGTCAGGTTCTCGGCTTTCAGGACTCCGGTACCATAGATATAAATGGCTGTTCCTCGCTTATTACCGTTGGTCTGATAATCAAATGTATAATTAAGCGTGGCATTATTACCTAAATCCACCGTACCGGCCGTTGCTTTTACAATATAACCAGGATTAAAAGTCAGCGAATCGTCCGGGTAATTACCGGCACTGGTGATAACGCTATTATCTGCCAGGATTACCCTACCATCCGCAACGCGCACATCGACAAATGAGACGTCATTGCCGTCTGGAAGGATTACGGTACGCTTATCGCTGGCCGTAGATGCATCAATAACGGTACTGACGGGAGCTGCGGCAGCGGAATAAACGGCAGAGGAAAGAATAGCGCTAACAAACAGGGCTACCTTATTCGGTTTAAAAGAGATATTCATATATGACAATCCTTGTTAATAGCTAATACTAACAACACGACGCGCGAATCTGGCGCTGTTTTTATAAATACAAAATAATACCGCAAAGAAAACATTCTCATGCTACTGAGATAACAGTCATCATAAGCAGAAATAAACATTGACACAACAATCGAAAATTGCCTCTCAGGGATGAGATTATTGATAAAAACGTCATGTCTTCACAAAATAATAACACCACGTTGCATTCGACATAAAAAACCACAAAAACAAAAAATCATGGCACTTACCACTAAAAATCAACCTACTACAGACAGAGAAAAATCCTAAAAAAAGGGACTAATATGATTTTCATCTGAATCGCCACAAATCACATAATATTCACATTATTAACGTCATTCTTCTATTTCCGCAGAAAAAATCCAGGATAATTACCAAAAATAAATTCAGATTGTTCACACTAAGAATACTCTTGTTCCGTACTAATTGCGCCTCACCTACCTCTTTCTGCGTAGCTGAAAAAACGGAATAGTTAAAGAAAATATATTTTCATGCAGTAATTTTTCATTATTTAAATAAGTCACAGACCTTATCAACGCCGCTGGCAATATTTTTTGCGGATGCTGCCGGTTGCGACCACCCCTTTTTACCCGCCGATACGCTATTGACAGCCTGACCTGTAACATCACACTAATCCGTTTTAGTGACTCATTTTTCATAAACAAGACGAGTTGAATGTCGTCTCGTTGCCAATCATCATTCACCAATAAGGAGAGAGGGTGAACATCCGTGATATCGCGCAGCATGCCGGGGTTTCCGTCAGTACCGTGTCCAATGTCCTGAATCGGCGCAACGGTCAACAGGACAAACAACATCATGACATTAACCACCGAAGACGCCCTGCAAATCCTGATCGACGGGTTACGGGATAATACTGACTGTGGTACAAACATCATCTTCGATAACGCCGGGAACAATACGGACTCTGCCATGCTGCTTCCACACATGGAACAGGCACTGAATGACGTTCGCGATCTCCGCCATCTGCAGTTGCTGCAACGAGCCCGGTCAAAATAGCTCTGCCTTCTGTACATTACACATATACACAAGCGCCAGCCTTAACCGGGCTGGCGTTTGTTCTTATATAAAGGAAACAAAATAATGGTCGCACTGACTCACACCGAGCCTGACGTGTTAACCGATCACACCGACGTGATATGCTCCACCAGCATTGAACGCATCGTCACCGGACGGAATACCGCGCTGGCGCGGATTGAATCATTGATCCACCAGCTTGATGACTCTCCACACTGACCTGCGGTATTGGCGGCGGTGAGGCCAGTGAATGGGGAATGCGCACCGGGCATCGTTATGACTGCTGGTTTACTGAATCCACCGACAAAGCCATGGTAGCGTTCACCCGCAATATAGATCGCAGCATCTGGCGTGACCTGATGCAACGCTCCGGTATGCTTTCGCTTATGGACGCGCAGGTCCGTGATGAATGGCACAACAGTCTGGAGAAAGACGATATCCCGGCGATCTCTGAAGCCAACATAATGAGCACGTTTGAGCAACTACACCACAAAAAAGCGAAGTTTTCGAGCGTGGTGTGATCAATGTTTTCAAAGGACTGAGCCGGGATTTCAAAACCAATTCGCCCTGTAAATTTGGCGTAAAAATCATTGTGACAGGACTGGTCAAATATGACCGATGGGGATACGGGCTTAACTGGGGCTGGCAACGCGACAGATTAGCAGATCTTGAGCGCATGCTGATGCTTCTTGATGGAAAACCCATTCCCGACAACCGCGCTGACGTTACCCGTCGTCTCGGCGATCACATCAGCATACAAAAAATAAAGTCCGTTGCTTATGAAGATAATTATTTTACGATTAAGTATTTTCAGAAGGGAACGGCGCATATCACTATTAAGCGACCAGAACTGGTTGATAAACTAAATGACATCATTGCCAGACACTATTCGGAAATGTTACCTTCAAAATCAGGCTCTATTGATTGATTCAATTGAATATTTTAGCCTCTTTCCCCTCCTGCAAAATCATTTGGGGGTACTTATGGGGGTTACTCATTTATCCAACACAAATTAAAAATTGAAAATCAACAAGTTAATACTCATTTGCGACTCCTGTGATCCATCCTTCTAATCCCTTATATATCAGGATTACTTAGTATACAGAGGTCAACCGACTTCACCCCGTATCAAGTTGCTTTTGGGGGGACTTTAGGGGGTATTATTTTCTCTTGAAATATCAGCACCCCCATAATGGAAAAAATGTGATACATAACAACGGCTTTTAACAACATCTTTGTTATACAAGGGGTGCGTTGGGGGTATAAGGTTAGTTACTGGCGGAAATCCCCCAAGAACATGGATTCATCAAAAGCCGGAGAATGTCATGGCATTAACCGATATTAAAGTGAACACCGCAAAACCAAAAGAAAAGCCCTACAAGCACCATTTCTATCTTTCTACACCAGCAATCCCTAAGTTGATACTGTAATTTTTGCAGTGACAGCATAGCCTGTTGCCACACTCCGGCAAAGGGGGCAAAGATTCAACAAAGACTTTACGTGAACAGAATGGGTTACGGCGCACCAGTATCGAATGGAAAAAATCAGCCAGAGTGTCAGGCCTGCATATGGCAGATGTTGTATCCGGCACCGACGCTAGCTGTGAACATAACTGCCAGGCTTCATACTGTCAGGGCAGTTTGCAGTAGACGCTGACGCCTTCTTTAAGCTCTCTCCTGTAAAACTGGATCGGTACACTTACATTAAAATAGCAGACACTGTATGAATGGAGTGTACTCTTATTTTGCCGGGAGGCGGTTAACGCCTGACCCGGTTTACAGATTAACAGTTAATTAGGGCTGAAGATTTATCCAGAGAGCCCGGTGGGTATTAGTTTTGCCCATAATAAGCATTCGCGCCGTGTTTACGCAGATAGTGTTTATCGAGCAGTTCAGACTGCATATCCGGCAGCAGTGGGGCCAGCTGGCGCGAGAAGAGCCCCATATAGGCGCACTCCTCCAGCACCACGGCGTTATGTACGGCGTCGGCGGCGCCTTTACCCCAGGCAAACGGACCGTGCGAATGCACTAATACTGCCGGGATTTGCGCCGGATCCAAGCCGCGCTGTTCAAAGGTTTTGATAATCACCTCGCCGGTCTGATACTCATACTCGCCGTTAATCTCCTCAACGGTCATCCGTCGGGTACAGGGGATCGCGCCATAGAAGTAGTCGGCGTGGGTGGTTCCCAAGGCGGGGAGATCGAGCCCGGCCTGCGACCAGATCGTCGCGTGGCGGGAGTGGGTATGCACGATCCCGCCGATCTGCGGATAGCGACGATAAAGCGCCAGATGCGTTGGCGTATCAGAGGAGGGTTTTTTACTGCCTCCCACGACCTTGCCGCTGGCGATTTCAACCATCACCATATCGTCGGCGTCCATCACGTCATAGTCGACGCCGGAGGGCTTGATGACCATCAGACGGCGCATTTCATCGACCGCGCTGACGTTGCCCCAGGTAAAGGTGACAAGCCCGTGCGCGGGGAGGGCTAGGTTTGCCGCCAGTACCTCAGCTTTCAGTTGCTCTAACATGTGAAACCTCCTTCCTGCATCCGTGATTCAATCCAGCGCCGGGCCTGTATAATCTCCAGTACCGGTTCGCTGGCCTTCTCCGTCCACATCTCAATCAGAAACGAACCGCGGTAGTTCAGCTCATGCAGCGTCTTAAAGATGCCGACAAAATCAACGCATCCTTCGCCGAACGGCACGTCGCGGAACTGGCCCGGGCTATCGTCGGTGACAGATAGCGTATCTTTCAGGTGGATGGCGACGATACGATCAATACCCAGTTTCAGCTCGGCGGTGACGTCGTTCCCCCAGGCGCTGAGGTTGCCAATGTCCGGATAGACGGTAAACCACGGTGACGAAAGCCTTTCGTCCCACTTTTTCCATTTGCTGATGGAGTTCATAAAGGCGGTGTCCATGATCTCCACCGCCAGCATCACCTGCGCGGCGGCGGCCTGCTCTACCGCCCAAGCCAGCCCTTCGGCAAAACGCTGTCGGGTGCCTTCATCGTGCTTTTCGTAATAGACGTCGTAACCCGCCAGCTGAATAGTACGAATCCCCAGATCGCGCGCCAGGCGGATGGCTTTGGTCATAATCTCCCGCGCCCGCTCGCGTACCGCCTCGTCGCGGCTGCCAAAGGGGAAACGGCGATGGGCGGACAGGCACATTGAGGGAATATCGACGCCGGTTTCCAGCATCGCGCTCACCAGCGATGCCCGCTGGGCCGATGTCCACTCCAGGCGCGAAAGGCGTTCGTCGGTCTCGTCCACCGACATTTCGACAAAATCAAAACCGCAGCTTTTGGCCAGAACCAGCCGCTCAGGCCAGCTGAGATTCTTCGCCAGGGCTTTTTCATAAATACCTAACGGGTGGTTACGCATGCTGTTCTCCCCAGATAGCGTCGATTTGCGCGTGGAATTCGGCGGCAACCCGTGCCGGATGGGCAGCTCCTGCCAGCGCGCGCCCGGCAATAAACGCTTTGACGTTGATATCTTTGAACAGCGGCAGATCGGCCGGGGTAATCCCGCCGGTGATCGAGAGCTCAAGGCCAATGTCGGAGAGTGCTTTCATGCGCGCCAGATCCGCCTCCCCCCACTGCTGCCCGCTGGCCTGGGCATCGCGTCCGCGATGGTAAATCACCTGATGGACGCCGGTACGGTACCAGGCGCGGGCGTCATCCAGCGTCCAGTTGCCGAACAGCTCCATCTGAATTTCACCGCCGCAGGCCTGCGCCACGGCCTGGCCTTTCTCGACCGTGGCGAGCGGCGCGGCGCAGATGATGGTCATCCAGTTGGCGCCAGCGCCAAAGGCCTGCTGCGCCAGGGTTTCACCGGCGTCAGCGACTTTCCAGTCGGCGACGATGATCTTCTGCGGACACTGGGCGCGCAAGGCTGTAACTGCATTAAGCCCCTCGGTCAAACAGAGGATGGTCCCCGCCTCCACGATATCAACGTGATCCTGTAGCAGGGCGACATCGCGCTGCGCAGCCTGAAGGCTGGTGTGGTCGAGCGCCAGTTGCAGTAATGGTCGGCTCATAATGCGTGCTCCTTAATACGGGCGTGATAGCCCTGTAGTGCTTCAATCAAATCCTGGTAGTGGCGGTATTTGCGCTGATAACATGCGTGGGCGGTCATATCGGGCAGCAGCGTGCGTACCTGGTGCTGCCGGGCGCGCCGGGCTTCGCTAAAGCTGCGGTATACGCCGGTGCCGACGCGCGCCGCGAGGGCAGCGCCAAAGCAGCCGGTCTCTTCCACCTGCGGCAGTTCAACGCGTAAGCCGCTGACGTCCGCCAGCATTTGCATCCAGACGTCGGAGTGCGCCGGGCCGCCGGTGACGCGTAGGGCCTGAACGCTTGTAAAGCGTTCGCGCATACGGTTGAGATGGGTCATATGGCTGAATACCACGCCTTCATAAACCGCCTGCAGCAGGTGCGCGCGGGTATGCAGGGCCTGCATGCCGTAAAAGCCGCAGGTCATCTCCAGTCCGGCGTTGCTGCCGTAGAGAAACGGCAGAAAAAACAGCTCGCTCCCGGCTTTCGGCAAACTGGCTACGGCCTGATTGATCTCATCAAACGAGAGATCGCCCCACTGGGCGGTAAACCATTCGAGGTTGCCGGATGAGGTCGGGCTGGCTTCGTGAACGATGTACTGGCCGTCATTGACGTAGCGGCCATAGACGTAAGGGTGAGCCTCATGCTCGCGCAGACCGTGAGCGATACCGCTGGTGACGGCCCAGGTCCCCATCACCGCATTGAGGGTCGACTCATCCTCAATCCCGGTGCAAAGGGCGGTGGAGACCACGTCAAACAGGCCGCCAACGACGGGAGTACCCGCCGCCAGACCGGTTAAAGCGGCTGCCTGAGCGGTGATCTCCCCGCAAATTTCGGCTGACCCTACAACGGGGGGCAGCGCGCTATCCACTTCGCCAATCCCCAGCCATTGGGTCAGAAACGGGTCGTACTGGCCCGTGGACATGTTGTAGAGGTTGGACTCGGAGATGTTGCTCTCCTCGCAGCCTTTCAC
This sequence comes from Citrobacter sp. 50677481, assembly GCF_001463265.1. Taxonomy (NCBI): domain Bacteria; kingdom Pseudomonadati; phylum Pseudomonadota; class Gammaproteobacteria; order Enterobacterales; family Enterobacteriaceae; genus Citrobacter; species Citrobacter sp. 50677481. Next base: position 118,364 of record NZ_LNHZ01000039.1, on the reverse strand, counting down.
GCCGGTTAAGCACCAGCGTAGATAGTCATGCCCCATCATTACGCAGCCAATTTGCGCGTAGCGCTGGGGATCATTCTCTTTTATCCAGCGCAGCAGAGAAGCCGGATGCCCGGTCCATAACGTCTGGCGGGTAACGGGATAGAGCCGTTCGGGAATGCGCTCCCGCTGCCAGCGCTGAACGATATTCAGCGCCCGGCGATCGGAGGAGAGGATGGCGTTACCCAGCGGCCGATCCTGCTTATCAAGGAGAAAAAGACCCTTACCCTGAGCAGAGATGCCCACGCCTTTAATCTGTTCGCCGGATACACCTGCCCGCTGTAATAGCCCGGCAATGGTCGCCGCGCAGTATTGCCAGAGCTGACGCATGTCGCGTTCGGCATAGCCCGGCAGGGGCGATATCGTCTGTAGTGCTTGCCGCACAATGCCATGTTCATGGCCTTCGGTGTCATATAAACCGGCTTTCAGATAGGTGCCGCCACAATCAATACCCAGCCAGAAGGCCTGTTTCTTGCTCATCTTTCGCATCTCATTCTTGCCGGGAGAACCCGGCATATTTCGCAGGCCCGGCAGGCGCAGCGCCGCCGGGCTCGATTTTACGCAGTGCGTTTATGCGGGTTTATCGTCTTTACCGGCGTAGCACCGGCATCGCATTTCGCCGGCAGCAGCAGCGCCATCAGCGCGGCCAGCGCCAGGGAGATCGCCAGGCAATAAACGCCGGCGTCTTTGCTGTACAGCGTGATCAGCACCCCGACCGCATAAGGGCCACAAAATCCGCCGAGGTTGCCAAGCGCGTTGATAACCCCGCGCGCGCCGCCCGCCATTTCCGCGCTGAACAGACGTGCCGGGATGGTCCAGAACACGCCAGCCGCCGATTGCAGGAAGAATCCGCAGCCGACCAGCGCGGCATAGGAGAGCCAAATTTGGTTTTTCAGCGCTACCGACAGGAACATGCACAGGGCGAAGCCAATCAGTGGTAGGCTGACGAACAGCTTGCGTTTACCGGTTCGGTCTGAAAGAGAAGAGAACAGGAACATCCCGGCAATAGCGCCGACGTACGGTAGAATGGCGAGCATCCCGACCTGCCCCATGCTGCTGTGGGTTAATTCTTTCAGAATGGTGGGCAGCCACAGGGTGTAGCCGTAAATACCGGTCTGGTAGAAGAAGTTCAGGGCGATAAGCTGCCACATGGTTTTGTCTGAGAGCACAGCGCTCAGAGAGGCGTTTTTCACCTCGGTGCCGGCAATGGCCCTTTGCTCTGCGGCCAGCGTCTCGACCAGATAGTTCTGCTCTGCTTTAGAGATCCATCGCGCTTCCTGCGGACGGTCATAGATGGTGTATGCCCACAGAGCCAAAACAACCAGCGAGAGCAAACCTTCGATAATAAACAGCCAGCGCCAGTCGAGAACCGTGATAATCCAGCCTGAGAGCGGGGCGGTGATAATCCCGGCAATCGGCACGAACATAATGACAATCGCGTTGGCGCGACCGCGTTCAGCGTCGGGGAACCAGTTACTGATCATCGTGAGAACGACCGGCAGCATGCCGCCTTCCGCCACGCCCAGTAAGAAGCGCAGGGCCAGCAGCTGATACTGATTGGTAATTAACCCCGTCAGCACGGAGATAACCGCCCAGGCGACCAGCGACCAGCCGATAAATTTCTTACCGCTGCCGTGAACGGCAATTTTCCCGCCGGGAACCTGTAAAAATAGATAACCGATAAAGAAAATTCCACCCGCCAGCCCCGCCATGGTAGCGGAAATACCTAAGTCGGCATCCATACCTCCGGGCATCGCAAAGGCAATATTGACCCGATCCATATAAGAAATAATGCAGGTGATCAATATAGGTGGAATAATTCTTAACCAGCGCTGGCGCGGTATATCTTTTGGTGTAGAGTTAGAGGTTATATTCATCTTTATAGTCTCGTAATATTAAAAAATATTCTGGCGATGAAGGTGGTTATTATTATTGTGCTTGCTTTAGCGCGGAAATGCCGTCGCGTAATATTGCGATGCGATGGTCAACGTTTGCGCTGGCAGTGATTTCCAGTAATTTAATGCCTGAAAATTGCAGGGAGGCGGTTCCTGCGCAGGCAAATAATTCGCGAGCGTGTTCGGTGGTCATCAGGCTCTGCGGGCAGAAAGGCGCGAACGGTGCGTGTAAATCCTGCCATTCGCCGTATTCTCCGTTTAGCGTTGTGCCAGAAAACATCAGCGCGCCGAGCTTTCCTGCCCGTTTTACCTGCCGCGTATGGATGAGCGGTAGAGCGGTATTCCGCCCTTCAATGGCCGAGCGCGCCCAGTTGATACAGATGCTGATGTCGTAGTCGGCAATGGCTTCCAGCACGTTTTCTAGCGGCAAAAATCCTTTGCGCGGCGCGGTGCCGGTCATCGCGTCGCAGTGCTCCAGCACCAGCTCGCATGACCAGTCCCAGCGGGTAATCTCTTTTAATGAACGGGCAAAGGCGTCGGTAGCCTGAGCCACGTTGGCACTGCCCGCCAGCGGAGCGGCGTGAAGCTCAAGGGCAATGACCTTTCCGGCGGTATTACCATTGATTTTAGCGATCTTCTGCTGCAGGTGGCGATAGTACTCCACGCAGGCTTTGCGCTGCCCTTCGTCGCTGGATGCCAGCCCAAAGCCGCCGTTTTCACCACGACGGCGCATGGTTTCCATGATGGCGGTAACGACAATCTGCCAGTGTCCCGGGGTATGACGCAATAACCACTCGTCGCCGAGCGGATGAAGATGTTCAAGGCAGGGTTGCTCCAGCCCACGAATATCCGGGGTGTCAGAGAGCTGCCGCCAGAAATCCGTCTCTTCCTCTTCACTCTTTTGGTGAAATGAGGGTGCGCAGGGATACGCACCGATAATGTAACCGGTATTATTAGAACTCATTTTGTGCTCCTTTTATAAAACTGAAATAGCGACCTTAACGACTATTTTGCGGATCGGGGTGGCTACAGTTTTATTACATCCAGGACGATGAACATCTTGCGGGAAAAATATCGCATAGTTGCCTGGTGTCATTTCAAAGAACGATTCATGTTCACTATCGTGATAGAAAATAATATCGCGCTGGTCTAATAAAGATTCGCTGATTTGATTATTGCCGGTATCAATGGCGATACCGATTTTTTCTTCACCCCATGCCAGAAACTGGATATCCAGATAGCGACGGTGAACCTCCGGACGATTGTCAGCGGCATCTCGGGTGGTTAAGTCAATAACCTGCGCGAAGATGTTCTTGCCGTCGATTTCCACGACGCCGGGTTGCAGCGCGTGAAAATCTGTTGTGCGCAGGAAATCAAGCGCCTGTTCAATGGCCGCAGGCAGACGACACGGATTCGGTTGAGCAATATGGCCAAAAATCATGGGTAAGCTCCTTACAGCGCCTGAATTTTGGCCCATACACTGTCATCGACGGTAATACCGTTGCGGCGGTTTTCAGCCAGCAGTCGGGTAAATTCATGGCCGGGCAGACGGACCGCCACATTTTCATCGGCGCGTTCGGCGGTGGTGATGAAATCCATAATCCGCTGCAGTTTGGCGTCGCGGGTTGCGCCATCGATCAGCTTATCCACTTCTATGGCGATGAAGATCTGCGAAACGCCATATTCATCGCTGTTTTCCTGAGTCACTTCGGCAACGGAAGCGCCGTTGGAAAGCAGGGTGGCAATCATATCCAGCACGATCGACATGCCGGAGCCTTTCCAGTAGCCCATTGGCAAAATGCGGCGATTTTTTTCGATTACGCCCGGTTCTTTGGTCAGCTGACCCTCATCGTCGAATCCGCCGTCCACCGGCAGCTCGCGACCGGCAAGGCGGTTAACTTCCAGCATGCCGTACGAGAACATCGACATCGACATATCCACCATGGTGATTGGCGTCGACGGTATGGCGACGATCAGCGGATTGGTGCCGATACGGCACTCCTTAGCGCCCCACGGCGGCATAACTGCGATGGAGTTGGTCCAGCAGATACCGATGTAGCCTTTTTCCGCCGCCTGCCAGCCATAGCTGCCGCCGCGCATCCAGTGGTTGGCATTACGTAACGCCACCAGGCCGATACCGTGATCGGAAGCCAGTTCGATGGCCCGGTCCATCATCTTTTTCGCCGTCAGGTTGCCGATGGAGCGCTGGGCATCCCATTGTTCGATGGCGCCGAGGCTGGTCACCCTCTGCGGTTTAGCCTCAGGGATGATGTCGCCGTTGTCCAGTTGCTGGATGAAGCGAGGAAAGCGGTTCACGCCGTGAGAATAGACGCCAGATTCGGTGGTGCGGGCAAACATTTCTGCGCAGTCATCGGCGGTTTCTGCGGCGATGCCCCGCGTCAGCAACACTCGATTGAATGCCTCTTTTAACTGCTTAAACGTTACTTTCATTCCTGTTTCCCTGGTCAGAGTTGATCACTTTTTTATCTCTAAATTTCACTATGCGAAATCTTATTTCAAATATAGCGATCAAGTTTTAGCAGATCAACGGGCAGGGTTATTTTTAAAAATTATAAAAATCATGAAGTTGTGTTTTTTCGGTTCAGATCGTGAACTGAAACACACTTTGCGCTACCATCTGAACGCGACAAAAATGGGGAGCGGAAACGATGGGCACAAAAGAGAGCGATATAACGCAAGACAAAGAGAGGCCAGCCGGAAGCCAGAGCCTTTTTCGTGGGTTGATGCTGATTGAGATCCTGAGTAATTATCCAAACGGATGCCCGCTGGCGCATCTGTCGGAACTGGCGGGCCTGAACAAAAGCACCGTTCATCGCTTATTGCAGGGGTTGCAATCCTGCGGTTACGTCACGCCAGCCCCGGCTGCGGGGAGCTATCGTCTGACGACAAAGTTTATCGCCGTTGGCCAAAAGGCGCTGTCGTCGCTCAATATCATCCACGTCGCGGCGCCGCATCTTGAGGCGCTCAACCTGGCCACTGGCGAGACGGTGAACTTCTCCAGCCGTGAAGATGACCACGCAATCCTGATTTATAAGCTGGAGCCGACCACCGGCATGCTGCGTACGCGCGCCTATATTGGCCAGCATATGCCGCTGTACTGCTCGGCAATGGGCAAGATTTATATGGCGTTTGGCCATCCTGACTACGTTGAGAGCTACTGGAATTCACATCAGGATATTATTCAGCCGTTGACCCGGAATACCATTACTGGCCTACCTGCGATGCATGATGAGCTGGCGCAGATCCGCGAGCGAAATATGGCAATGGACAGGGAAGAGAACGAGTTGGGCGTCTCCTGCCTGGCGGTCCCGGTTTTCGATATCCATCGACGAGTGCCTTATGCCATTTCTATCTCATTATCGACATCGCGCCTCAAGCAGGTAGGAGAGAAGAATTTACTCAAGCCGCTGCGCGATACGGCAGAGGCCATTTCTCGCGAACTGGGCTTTTCTGTACGCGAGAACAATAAGCCAGAAGTGTAACTCACATTAGTGGAACGATTATGATCTCTTCAGAATAGCTAACAGGCCCTAGTTTCAGAGACACATACTTGAGTCGGAAGGACTGACCCCATCCCGGTAGACGATCCTGCCCTATAGTTTGAGCATAGGGAGAGCATGTGGGCACATCACGATTTACACCTGAATTTAAGGAAGAAGCCGTCCGTCAGATAACGGAACGCGGTTATTCCGTTGCCGAAGTATCCAACCGTCTGGGCGTTTCCTCACACAGTCTCTATAAAGTAGCAACGGGCTATTAAACTCGATAACAGCGAAAGCATGCCCGGGATGGGATTTACTGGAAGCCAAAAGCGAGATCCTGAAACTACGGGCGCAGCTAAAACGCACCGAGGAAGTACGGAGAATAGCCATAAGAAGCGCTAAAATCTTCGCCCTCGAATACATAGTTATTGAGAAATGAAAAGTTTTCCAAACAGTTCGGAAAAGCCAGGTAATCCCGGCTTTCCACTGGTTTCTATGATTTTTCTTCTCAGTACACGGGAATTCAACCTGAAGAATCGCTATTGTCTGGCTCGTTCAGTGCTGCTTTTTCACTTTTAAAGAAAATTGTTTTGGTGTGATACCAAAAAAATCTTTAAAGTTTCGAATGAAATAAGATGTACTAGTATAACCCACCTCATTAGCAATACTATTGATATGTTTATCAGTCGTTGTGATTAATTTTGCGGCATGATGCATACGTATATCAAGGACTAACGCGTTAAAATTATTACTCTCCTTCTCCAGTTTTTTCCGAATCGACACCTCAGACATATGTAATATATTTGCCAAGTCGACTAGCCGCCACGATTTAGAAAGGTCGGACTCAATGATTGCCTTTAATTTTTCAGTAAACGTCGTATCCGTGGAAACAGATAATGAATAGACCAGTGATTCTATATCACTCACTTTAGATAAAAGATAAGTTATCTTATAGACCTGTCTGTGCTGAGGGATATTGCTTCCGATTAATCTTTTAAAGATGCGGATATCCGTTTCATCTAAGGCACAGGTAAATATTTTTCGCCGCGAGTGGTTAACTCTTTGTGGATCTAATAAGAGCGGCTCCATGACTTTACAAATACAGTTTAGCACGTCGCTATCTATATGGTAAATTTCATAGGGTATTCCTTTCCCTAATACTTCTAATGCCACATCGATCACTGTATTTTTTTCGACATAACATAACGACTCTGGCGGTATATTAAGCGTTTGTCCATCTTTGGTTTTGATTAGAAGTTGAGCATCCCGCAGATGAATGATAGCGCAATTATAAAACCGGATTTTTTTTAGCACTAACATATTGTTACATGCAAGTTTTTCTTTAACCGGTATATTAAGGTTAGTTAAAGCACTTTGACTATTCATACAGTCACCCCCATGCTTTGTATGAATATAATTTCATGGGTTATCAGCTATGTAAACTCGGAAAAAACTTATAGCCATCAAAAGAAAATTTTTTAATTATTCAACTTCCAATTATACATATTAAATAAATACAACGAGTTAACCTTTCAATCTATCTTTAATACTTCTATTTCTTAATGTTTTCAGATGAAAACAATACGATAAATCAGAAGTTAAGATTTTACTGGAGCAAACAAAAATCTGAGCAGCACCGGAAGTTTTCTCGTTGAGTCTGCGCCTAGTTTATCCTTTACTACTTTTATCCTGTAGTAAACCTGGCTCACTTTTAACTGTAAAATAGCCGCTATCGCCTTAATTCTGAATCCTTTAAAGAAATATAAGTAAATTATCTCTGTTTCAATGTCAGTTAGTTTTTTAAGAACAGTTACTTGTGCAGGCACATAATTAGTAATGACACTAATCCGCCCCTGTTGTAAAGTTAGCTGCTCCAGACAAATACAGGTTATCGGTTTGTTTTCGAAAAGGAAAGTATACGTAGCATAACTCTCTTTATCGCAAATTAAATACATGCTCTTGTGCCTTTTATAAACTTGATAAAGAGAAGCCGGGCCATTAAAATTATAACACTTAATACTTATGCTCTTTTCTGTAAGCAAGCGCACTCCATAATTAAAATATACATTTTTACTCGCTATTAAAAAAGCAATGGACATAGAATTCCTTAGCTATGTAATCTATTAACTACCTTAACTAAAATCGACTATAAGGGATGGAAAGCACAAACACCACCCCAAAGAATAACACTAAAAGATAAAATTTTACCGCCAATGCCAACGATCAAATAAATATAATTCTCACTCTCAGTTAATCAATAAGAAAGCCTGAACAATCCGTTCAGGCTGTTAAACTCTACGTCAAAAAACTAGAATGAATAACGGATATTAGCGTTAATTGCCTTATCAATATCGTAATGACCGAAAGCTGACCGTTCGATATTAAGACTAATCCTGGTGTTTTCTTTAATTTTTGCGTTGACTCCAATATTAAAGTTCATCCGGCTATCTTTACCGTTATTAATATGAGTTTCCCCAGCAAAATCACGGACAACCGTCTCATCCGGTTTAAACAAATCATACTGATAATGTATGCCCGCCAGAGCAGTCACTTCCCAGTCCTTGCCCTTAAAGCTCTTACCGGCTTCAACACCAGTACGGCCAGTCAGTGGCTTCATTTGCTTACGCTGCACGACGATATCAGTACCTTCAGACTGCCAGGCAAATCGGTTACCAGACACCTTACCGTAAACCAGCTCTGTCTGCGGCTGAATAAAGGCTTCATCAGGTAAAAAGAAGCGCCAGCCCGTTTCCGCTCCCAGATACCAAGAGTGCGAGCGGTAATCCTGCTCCGGCATTCCCATATCACGCGCCGAGTAGTGATTATCGTGACGCACGTATTTACCGATGAGATCAACATACAGCCCGGAGTCAAACATCGCTGACGCATAAATACCGGCACCGGCTGACTTCGTCTGACCGGACCAACCATCGCCATGACGATTAGTGTCTGTGAACGTTGCCGTTACCCCGGTAAACAGATCGCCGCCCTCAAATGTATGCTTCCTGTCGGCACCAGTCTGCAGGTGAGTCCAGCTGTCAGAGTAGCCCGCGCCAGCAGAACCGGTACCGCTAAAGATGCGCACCCAGGCCCCAGTTTCACCGCGGGTGTTGCGCAGGTCGCCCATGCGGTAGTTCAGGTTATTCATCTCTGTCAGGAAGTTCTTATATCCCGTATCCATAACGGATTTGCTGGCCTGCAGCGCCGGTTTATTCTGCTGCACATCAAATCCTTCCAGCCGCCACTGTTTGCTGTTCCCCGTTTCCACCAGAGCTATATTCGGTGTGAAAGTGTGTAAACCGCTGCGTTGTGCAACCGGAGTGAGTGTAAAGACATCGCTAGCTGTCGCCTTCGGTGCCGTCACCAGTGGTACAGAGGTTGTCTTCTGGCTGACTGAAGTCGCAGTCGGAACAACAACCAGCGCATTGTTTTTTCCTGCAAGCGACTGTTTAACCTGGACTGTATCCGCCGTTTTGCCGTCGGTATTCAGGATAAACTGACTGTTGCTGGTAGTAAGGGTGTCCACAGTCAGAGAACCCGGAGCGCCGGTTTTGCCGAAGCTAACCTGCGAACCGTTCAGATCCAGTGATTTCACCGTTGACTGGCCGTCCGCCTGCCAGAGGGTTTTCGTCAGCGACGCATCTGCCAGTGGCGCACTCACATTGCCACGATAAGCCGTAAACAGATTTTCGCTGCCTTTTTTATCCGTTTCGCCAAAATGAATGCCAGCGGCGTTATCAGCCTGAATATGCCCTGCCACCGTGGAGCCCGCCCTGACATTCAGCGTGGCGCCCTGTCCGTCAAGGTGCCAGCGCTCAGCTGCGTACTGCCCGAATAACAGCGAAAGCGTTGACCCCGCGCCGGCAGTCACTTCGCCATCCGAGAGCAGATCTGAAGTTACTGTCAGCTTCGCGCCATCCGCCAGCGACAGCGGTGAGTGGCTGAAGCGGCTGTACTGGCTGAGAACGGCATCGGTGGACGACACCGTCACCGAGCTGTCTGCGCTGTCAATCCCGCCGGTAAAATGTTCATTAATCTTCAGAGTGGAACCGTTATTCAGCTGTACGCGTCCGATGAAACGGCTCTGATCGGCGTCGTTTGTCGCTTTTGACTGCCCGAATGAGGGCGTGGTTTTCACCCCATTTCCATCGTTAAGATCGATATAGAGATCTTCACTGCCGAGCGTTACGGTGGAATTGTCTGCATAAAGAGCCGTATCGAGGCTGGCATTTCTCGCCAGGTGAAAATCAGCATTGTGCAGGTTAAGCTGTTTCAGGCTGAAGTGGCGGGTCTCCCAGTCACTCTGGGTAAAGGAAACCGGCTGAGTCAGGACAGAAGTATCTCCAAGCGCCGTCAGCTTATTCGCCACAGCCTGGCTGCTGGCGGCATGAACCACCGGATGCCCCTGCATAAATAGACGGCCGTTTTGCTGGGTGAAGATCCCCTGGGTGTTCATCCCGCCATCTATTACAAAGTCGTTCTGCGTTCCGGGCGTAACGGTATTTTTGATATCAACATTACCGGTGAAGTGACCGTGCCAGATGCTGGCAACCGTCGTTGTGGCATCAGGTTTATTGAAATCCAGACTGACGGTGGCCTGTTTCCCGCTGTTGGTCAGGATCGCACCGTCGTCCGCGCCGTTAAGCTGATGGAAAGTGAGGTTATTACCGTTGATATCGAGCTTACCGCCGTGATAGCCCCATTTGATATTGTCGGGATTGACCTGTTTTTCATCGCCTAACACAACGGTTGGGCGGCCGCTCACAATGCTGACATTATTAAAGGCCTGTACATTGCCATCGCTGTCCGGGCGCTGCGCCAGAATTACCATTCCTTCGCCAACATTCAGCCCGCCGGGGTTGATACCCGCGCCATTCACCTTCAGCGTCCCGGTACCGAGCTTGTGCAGATTGTCCCCCTGAACACCGTTAATCCGCCAGTCAGCGGTACGATCGCCGTTCACAATAATCCCGCCACCTTTCCAGGTTTGAGAGTTTAGGGGCTTAATAATGTAATCATCATCAAAGGTCAGCGTTCCCGCTCCCTGATCAACATTGTTTTCTAACAATACGGTACCGCCCCCCTGGAAGGTGAGATCTTTACCGCTGTTCAATGATGCAGGCCCGGTTGGCCCCTGATTACCATGCATTGACCAGGAATGGCTTCCTTGCGTTAACGTTCCCGCACCTGTTGCTGTATCGTAAGCCCAGTGAATATCTCCCTCAATTGGCTCAGAAATTACAGGGGCATCATCATCCTGCTTCATTGTATTGTCGACATCACTAACAGGTATTATCGTATACCAGTTAGTTTTCCCTGCTTCACCAGCATAAGAATTGAGTACTGCCGCTAGCACCCATTTATTTTGCTGTGCATCCCAGGCAAAAAGCGGAGAGCCACTGTCACCGGGTGTACCATAAGTGGAAAGTGGCGTATTGGTCGTATTGGTAACAAAACTCCAGTCCGATATAAAAGGTGGATTTACTATCCCTCCAGTTTTATACGAGTATGCTCCAGCCAGATGAGTCAGTTTATCACTTGCATCTTTTATATATTGCGTTCCCGTACCGACTCGATAGAACACCGGGAACCATTTCTGATCCTGGTATGTGCCTTGTGCAATGCCCGCACTGGTCATATCGAGAGGAGTTACCTCTGTAACAATTTTATTGAGTCGTGGAGTATGAAAATCACGCCAGTGGTTATTTCTTTCGACAAGGGCATAACTGGTGTCATCTCCATAGCCGAATTTAACATTCTGATATCCACCGTTGTGTTTTACGCTGACCACGTATTGTGGTGAAACTAAGGTTGCGACTCCAGCTCGGTCGTTCGAACTGAAATCAATCATCGGTGCTTTATTTAATATGGTAACAACGTTACCATTTTTATCATAGAGAGGAATATTCTTTTCACCTGACTTGAAAGATCCTTTATTTTCAGCAAAGTCACGGTAAGTCTGGTAAGGAATATTATATCCTACTACAGAAGCAGCTGATGCGGAAGAATATCCCACGCCCATTATGCTCACTAATAGTACACTCAAAGAAACCCGCGAAGTGATGTGCTTCCTTATACCCTCACTTACTTCTGAAACAACAACAGCCTCGCCCTTTCTATTCCTTTTTATCGCATATATTTTATTCACTTTATCCCCCGACGACTATCAGCTTAAGTAACGGAGAATCAAGCAATCAACATTCCTAGTCAATAAATAAACCCACCAGCATCATTTTTATATCCCAAGGAGACACTTAAATGATGTTAACTATAGCCAGTTCAGCCCGCATAATAAAATATAAAAATCAAAAAAGACAAACAAAACAAACACTTCCTGACAAAATAAAAATCATGGTCCTTTTATTTCAAATGGCTCTCTTAAATTATTACACGAACTACACGATATCACTTTGCTGCATATTCTTATCTCATCAAACCTATTAATTACAACAAAAAATAAAATATAGTTTGGAATAGTTTAGCTAAGTTAAGTAAAGGTAAATACAAATGACAAAAAAAAACAATAAGCTGATGGCATTAATATTATTAAGCACAATTGGAATCACCCCTATAGCATCTTATTCAACTAATATCCCTTTATACTCAAAAAAATTTTCATTAAAGCTATCAAGAGATCGTCTTATTTTAAAGCAAAACAGTATTGGTAGTGAACTTGACGTCATTAATGAGCATGATTATCCTGTTTTAGTCCAGAGCAGAGTGTATGCCAGCGATGGTGTGACAAAAGATAAAAGTTATTTTGCAGCACCACCCCTATTTAAGCTTAATGGCGATGAACAAAATAAAATAAGAGTTGCCCCAACGATAAATAATCTCACCAATAAAGAGCAGGAGGAGTTATATTGGTTATGCGTTAAAGGCATTCCACCGAAAGAAAGTGATGTTTGGGTTAATAATAATAAAATTATAAAAGATAATATAGCTATGGGTATCAATATAGCCATTGATAACTGTGTGAAACTTATAATAAGGCCTAAAAATTTATCTGAATTATCATACAACAGTAAGCCGAATATAAGATGGAATATAGTTGATGGTGGGATCATAGCAAAAAATGAGACTCCATATATATTAAGCCTTAAAAACATAAAAATCCATGATCAAACATTGGAAAACCCGGGGTATTTAACTCCTTATTCGTCAAAAAAAATTAGCCTAAAAACCGACATTAAATCTATAAGAAAAATATCTTGGCAATTTATCACTGATCTAGGTGGTAATAGTAATGTGATTGAAAGTGACATTAATTAAGGGAAAAATACAAGTGTGCAATAAATATCTTGCATGTTGTCTATCTATTATGCTTAGCATAAAGTGCTCATACTCATCCGAAAAAAAATTTAGTTTTGATCAGTCCGTACTGGATGATGGAGGAAATAATGTCAGCTTAAACTTCATCAATAATGATAAAGCTCCAGCAGGGAGCTATGTTGTGGATGTATTTCTTAATAATGAGCATAAGGAAACAGTACCGATTGTTTTCGTTGATTTGAATCATAGTAGTGAACTTATACCAGAATTATCGTGTGAACAATTCTTAAAGTACGGGATAAAAAAAGAGTACGTTAGTGAATGCACTGAAGGTGCTGTTTTTTTTAAAAAACATGATAACTGGAAGATTGATTTTGATTTTTACAAACAACGCCTATATTTATATATTCCTTCTAATTTTCTGGATACACCTGTCGACGGTGTGTATCCATCATCCCAATGGGATGATGGAATCAATGCATTTTACATAAATTATGATATGAATGCATTTCACAGTGATTACCGTTACGACCAAAAAAGAGAGAGTCAGAATAATGCCTACTCATTCTTTGAATCAGGCATTAACATTGGTGCATGGCGTATCCGCAACCAAAGCACATTAATGTATGATAAAATAAATGGTACATCTTGGAATAATATTAATAGTTATCTAGAGCGAGGAATATATAACTCTCGTAGCCGAATTGTAATTGGTGGAGGATTCACGTCGTCAGATGTAATTGATAGCATCCCTTTTCTTGGGATTATGCTCGGGTCAGATAAAGAAATGTACCCAGACCGTTTTTATCATTCATCTCCTGTTATTAAAGGTGTTGCAAAAACATCAGCACAAGTGACTGTTGATAGCAATGGTTTTACTATTTATTCAACATCCGTAAAACCTGGTGATTTTGAAATTAACGATTTGCCCTATGTCGGTTTAAGCTCAATGTTAAAAGTAACTATTTATGAATCGGATGGAACAAGAAACACTTTTTATGTTCCTTATAATCCGCCACCAATTTCCATTAAAAATAGTTTTTTAGATTATAACCTAATGGTAGGTAGATACCGAACCAATGGTAATAAAACAGTTGGGCCAAATTTAGTACAAGCAACTATGTATTATGGTTTGCCTTATAACTTAACAACATATGGTGCCCTACAAGCATCTAGTATATTTAAATTAACTAAAATTGGTCTTAGTACGTATCTGGGGGATTTTGGTTCAATGTCCTTTGATATTAATCATTCACAAAAAAAATCAAAAAAGGAGAATAATGACGGAGACGCCATTAATTTTAAATATTATAAGAACATTTCTAACACAAATACAGGAATTAACATTTCTTATTTCAGAAGGTTATCTAAAGGTTATTCAACTCTTAATGATGTATTTAGTCAAATTGATAGACGCTGGCTCAATAAACACAACACAAAAAATATCATTAGCTTAGCATTTAACCAATCACTTTCAAGACTTGGTGCATTTCAATTATCGTTAAATCATGAAAATGATTGGAGCGGAAAACATAGCTCTAATTATTTAAATTTCTCATATGGATTTAATTTTTTTGGAAATAATGTTTCCTTAAGTTTATCAAAGCAAAATCTGTCAAATGGTTTAAGTGAAGATTATGCTTACTTAAACATTATGGTTCCTTTGGATAAATTCACGTCGAAAAATATATATACTAATTATTCGATGACAAATTCTTCAGATGGCAGTTTATCTCAATCAGTTGGAATTAGCGGGCGAAATTTCGATCAAAATCTATCATGGAATATTACAAACACTTCGTTAACTAATAACTCAACTAATCGCACAAGTGCTGATTTTTATTGGATGGGTCGGGAAGGAAATCTTTCCGGCGGGTATATGTATGATAAATTCACAAGACAATACAATATCGGTGTGAATGGAGCAATGTTGGTTAGTCAGTACGGGGTTACATTTGGACAAAAATTAGGTTCCGCAAACGCATTAATTATAGCTCCAGATGCTGGTGATATATCCATAACTAATATGAGGGGGGTAAAAACAGATAAGAATGGCTATGCTATATTGAGTGGAGGGTTACCACCTTATCGTAAGTCAATAATATCGTTGGATACCCTTACACTACCCTATGACATTGAAATTTCGAGAAGTGATAATAAAATCATTCCAACCAAAGGGGCTATAGTTGCAAGCAAATTTGAGACAATCGTTGGATATAAAAGAATTATCACGTTAACAAAACGAAATGGCGACTATATTCCTATGGGTTCGATAGTAACTTCAAATAATGGAACTAATGTCGGTATTGTCGGAGAGCACGGTGAAACTTACATTTCAGGGCTAAAGGATAAAGGAGAACTTACTGTTATTTGGGGTCGAGGTAATGATAAAAAATGCAAAATTCCTTACTCATTAATAAAGGAAAATGATAAAACACCCACCACAATGAGCTGTGTATGATTTTTTTATCTCATATCTAAGGTTTAACTATGTAGAATTTTATTTAAGCACAAGAGTGTTTTGTGCTTATTGTTAACATGAAACTTTAATTCTTAGAGGATTTAACAATGAAATATATTTCTACAGCTTTTTTAGCATCACTATTTGTAGCATCAACTGCATCTTATGCGGCACAGAATAATGACGCTATTAATGTACCCGCAGAGTTTACTGCTGGTGCTTCGTCTACTTTATCTGCAACCTGGGCCCCGGCAAGTTCTGTTCCAACAGGCCGCATAAATAACAATACTACAAAAGTCGGCACATTAAGTGTTAATGGTGTTGGCTCTCACTCTGGTTTCGTTGTCACAAGCACTGGCGGCTCTACGATTAATGGCCTTGCATATGTAAAATTCACTGCTGAAGATGGATCAACAGTGCTTACGCACTTTACTCATACTGATGCTAATGTAACGTTTGGTGGTGAGGGTGATACTTGGGTATGGACGTCACAAGGAGCATCCAGTACGCAGGAATTATATTTAAATAGCGGAGCGGATGTTCGTGCTACTAGATACACCACCACTTTAACCGTTCGTACCTTCGATAGTTAATACAAAAGCCGGGGATATATCCCCGGCGATATAATACGCTAATCAAACACCCCATTAATAATCGCCGTGACCACGGCAGTACTGAGCGCAATCAGCACCAGGTCGTCGCCAACGATTCGCCATTCATATCCCGGATAGTAAGGCAATTCGCCGAGCATTGAGGCCGGTACGGCTTTTTTGGCGATGCCTGGAGGAAGCGGTTTACCGCGCGCCAGGTTCTTCGCGATCCCCGGCGGTAAGGCGTCGTAACCCGTCAGACCGTAGTTCACGGCCAGATGACGCGCTGTCGCAAAACTGATGTCGGAGTCAACATGATCGGGTTTACCGTAATTTTTACGTTTGTCGGATGAGACGTTCTTTTTATCGCCGGAATTTCCTTTGTGGTCTTTATTCCCCTGATTTCCCTGGTTGCCTTTATTTCCATGATTACCACTGCTATTACCATGGCCGCCGCCATTACCGTTCCCATTTCCCGGGTTTGCCATAACAGGGGCAGCAAACAGGGAGAGAGAAACCAGAGTGGCCAGCACAGCCGTTAAACCACGACGCTTACCCATGATGTGTTCCTTCCAGGTGTTGATACATCATCACAATAGAACGCGGCGAAAAAAGGTGCAATCTCCCTCATTCCTGGTTTTTTATTGTTACGTCGAAAGGAAATCCCGCTGTTCTGTGGATGATAAACCGCCTGCCTAATCTGCTATCATGACGGTAAAACCACGCCAAAAATCAATACTGAGGAAAATATGGGTTCCACCAGAAAAGGGATGTTCAACGTCCTGGTTGCCGCCGTATTGTGGGGAAGTTCCGGCGTCTGCGCGCAGTACATTATGGAGCAGAGCCAGATGTCTTCGCCGTTTCTGACCATGACGCGTTTGATCTTCGCCGGGATGATTTTGCTGATGCTGTCATTCGTTCATGGCGACAAAATCTTTTCGGCCTTCAAAAATCGTCAGGATGCCCTGAGTCTGCTGCTGTTTTCCATTTTAGGCGCGCTTACCGTACAGCTTACCTTCCTGCTGACCATTGAAAAATCAAACGCCGCGACCGCCACGGTATTGCAGTTTCTGTCCCCCACCATCATCGTCGCGTGGTTTGCGCTGGTGCGTAAGGCGCGTCCCGGCGTACTGGTATTGACCGCGATCCTGACGTCTCTGGTGGGCACCTTTTTGTTGGTGACCCACGGTAATCCTACGTCGCTGTCGATTTCTCCCGCCGCGCTGTTCTGGGGAATTGCCTCAGCGTTTGCTGCGGCATTTTACACTACCTACCCTTCCACGCTGATTGCCCGTTACGGCACATTACCGATCGTTGGCTGGAGTATGTTAATTGGTGGTCTGTGTCTGCTGCCGTTTTATGCCGGGGAAGGGACCAATTTTGTGGTGAATGGCAGCCTGATTCTGGCGTTTTTCTATCTGGTGGTCGTGGGTACGTCATTAACCTTTAGCCTGTACCTGAAAGGCGCTCAGATGATAGGCGGGCCGAAAGCGAGCATTTTAAGCTGCGCGGAGCCACTGAGCAGCGCGCTACTGTCGCTACTGCTGTTAGGCATTACGTTTACCTTGCCGGACTGGCTTGGCACGCTACTGATCCTCTCGTCAGTCGTTTTGATTTCAATGGACTCCCGCCGCCGCGCCAGGGCGGCGTAATACCTCCGGCGCGGCGTTGGTCTTTGTCACCAGCCCGGCACCGCGCCACCGTTAAAGATTTTTTCTGCCACCTTTGCCACTTCCGGCGACTGATAAGACTGCAAAAATGCCTTCACGTTTTCCGCGTCTTTGTTATCTTCCCGCGCCACCAGGATATTCATGTAAGGCGAATTTTTATCTTCGATAAAAACGCTGTCATACACTGGTGAAAGCCCGGTTTGCTGGATATATGTGGTGCTGATGATCGCCACATCGACTTTCGGGTCGTCGAGCACGCGCGGTAACTGCGCGCCTTCCAGTTCCATAATCTGCAAATGACGCGGATTATCGGTAACAATAAGAAGAAAAAGGCATAAAGCGGAATTCAATGTTAAAGCAAATGGTGCTGCGCGACTCGCACGCAACACCCTCCGGTTCAGACCAATGCTTTGACAATTTCCATTAACCTGACGATATCTTCAGGACGTGTATTGCCGGTTTGCGGGTCGATAATTGAACTGTACACATGCGGCATCACGCGAGGCATGCCCGCTTCCATGCAGGTTTGCAGAATCACGCCGAAATTAGCCAGATCGATACCGCCAGTCGGTTCGATCAGCGTCATGCCGTTACGTGCCGCGGTGGTCGCCAGCACATATAGCTCCGGCAGCGACGTCTCGCCGCCCATTGGGAAAAACTTCGCCGCGTGCGCGCCCATATCCTGCATCATTCGCACGGCGGCATCGCAGGAAACACGCGCCGGTGTTCCCTGGCTGCTGCTGACGCCAGTGGAGATCAGCACTTCGCCAGGCGTCCCCGTCGGGCTGACCAGCGCATTGATATGCGTCAGCTCACCCCCCGTCGCCGCCAGCGCCCCCGCCGCAAAACCGCTGCCGGTAAAGGTCTGATTGACGTGCGCCGGACGCACCTTGGCGGCAATCATCGCCGCCTTGTAATACTGCGCCGGATCGCCCGCCCCCAACCCAACCGAGATGGACGGTACTTCGTCCATCCAGCGTTTCACCTCCTGTACGCCTTCGTCTACCGACGAAAACTGCGCGGAGAGAATGCCAATCACCGCGTGTCCCTCTGCGGCGTCGTAGATTTCCCGGGCATTGGCGATGTCTTTCGCCAGCACGTTAATCGCCACACGCTGACGATAAAAATTAATCTGCTGCATGTTCTGCAATCTCCTTAAGCCGCGCGACAATCAGCGCCATCTCCCCCTCGGCGACCGTACGTGGGTCGAGGCTAAAAACGCCCTGATGGAGGTTGTAGCGGCGGGCATAAATAGCTATCTCGCCGCCGCGCAGTTGCGCCTCAACTTCACGGGCGCTCAACCCCAGTTCCCCGGCATTGACCCTGACGCGAATGCGCCAGATCGCACGTCCAGCCTCGTCCTGTTCGATATCGGCATGAAATCCGCGGATCGCTGAAATCGCCTCTGCCACCGGTTGCAGCTGTTCTGCGCTAACCACGGCTTGCCCCTGGTGATAATGCGCCAGAGCGGTTACCAGGCCGACCATGTTCTCCTTGCCAATCTTCATCGCCCGCGCGATCCCGTGATGCTGCGCCTTACAGGCGCTAATCCACCGCTGTTTGCCGGTAATAAACCCTGACGTTGGCGCATTGAACGCTTTCGCGCCGCTGTAGATCACCATATCTGCGCCACTCGCCACCCAGGAGTGGAGATCTTCTTCGGCCGCGGCATCCACAATCAGCGGCAGGTTATGAATGCTTGCCACCTGCACGAAATCTTCTATCTCCAGCATGCCCTTCTGTACGCAATGGTGAGACTTCACGTACAGCAGCGCCGCTGTGGCGTCGGTAATCGCGCTCTCCAACTGCCAGCGGGCGGCGAGGTTACTCGCTCCCACTTCCACCACGCGTCCGCCGCCCAGACGGATCGCAGTACCGATTGGCGCGCCATAATCAACGTTGTGCCCGCGCAACATCACCACTTCATTCGCCATTCCCGTACTGTCTGGCATCAACGCCACGCGATGCGGGTCACCGCGCGTAATGGCGGCAGCGACGGCAATCGCAATCCCTGCCGACGCGCAGGAAGTGATGTAACTGTCTTCCGCGCCGGTATAGCGCGAAACCCGCTCGCCGGTTCTCTCCACCAGCCGGTCAATCTCTACAAAAGATGAGGCCGCCCGCGCCGTGGCCTGCATCACCTCCGGCGCGACGCTGGAGACGCCAAGAATGGTCATCTTGCCGCAGGCGTTAATCACCTGCTTAAGCCCGAGCTGTTGATAGATATTTTGCGTCATGGCTTACAACACTCCCAGAAGCGAACACACCACGCTAAGCGCGACAATGGACAGCAAAATGGTGGTGTAACGCGGCCCTTTTTTCACCAGGAAGATATAGATGGCAAATACCGCCGCCAGCGGCAGCAGGCCCGGCGCAATGGAGTCAAGGATCTGCTGAACCACCACTTCAGACCCCTTCAGCGCACTGATCTTCAACGGCGTGGTAATTTTGACGTAGCTCGCCGACAGCGCCCCCATCATGATCAGCCCCAGCACGTTGGCGCCGTAGATCAGTTCCTTGATTCGCCCCCCTTGTAACAGCCCTACGATGGAGTCGCGACCGAGCGTGTAACCCTTGTGGATCAGTCCATAGCTTATCGCCAGGGTGATCGCCGGATAGAGGATCAGCGGCGCAATACCGCCGAATGCGCTGCCATTTGCCGCGAATGGGATAAAAATCGCAATCAACAGCGGCATCACCGCCGCCCAGACGATAGAGTCCCCCATCCCGGCCAGCGGCCCCATCAGACCGGTTTTGATGCCAGTAATTGATGCGTCGCTGATCGGTTCGCCGCGCGTTTTCTGTTCCTCCATGGCGATAGAGATCCCCTGGATAACCGCGCCAAACGTCTGCTCCGAGTTAAAAAAGTTCAGGTGACGCTTGAGCGCTTCCACCTGCTCCTCTTTTTGCGGGTAGAGTTTTTTGATGATTGGCGTCATTGAGGCGCAGAAAATCAGGCTTTGTAAACGTTCATACGAGTTAGACACTTCCGCGCCCAGCCAGTAGATAAACCACGCTTTGGTGATGTCCGCTTTGGTCAGCGCCCCGCTTTCCCGCGCACGTTCAACCAGTTCATGTTGCATTACGTCGCTGCTCATCATGCTGCTCCTTCATTTTTCGCCAGGCCTTTAATCAGGAAGGCCACACAGGTGCCGAAGATGGCCATCGCCATGATGTCGACCTTGAGATACAGCACCGCGAAGAATCCTCCGATAAACCACGGCAGCAGGCTCTTTTTACCGATCACCATAATGGTGATGGCGAAGCCCAGCGCCGGCAGGATCCCGCCCATGATTTCAAAGGAGTGGGTCAACCAGTGCGGCATCAGCTTGAGGAAACTTTCCACCACGTTCTGGCCAAAGTAGTTGGCGGCGAATACCACCGGGAAACGCAGTACCAGCCCGAGTAACGCCGGGTAGAGGAAGGCGCAGCGCATTATGCCGGCCATGTTCGCCGTTTCCGCGTGTTTGTCAGCCATATGTACCCAGGCGGCATTCAGCGTACGGCGCAACTGGTCGAGGAACACGCCGATAACGCCAAACGGTATCGCCAGCGCGATGGCCAGGTTCGGGTCCATCCCGGCCTTAACCGCAATCGGAATGGAAATACAGGCCGCCAGCGCCGGATCGGACGGCACATTGCCGCCAGGGGTAGAGGTCACGCCGAGATAAACCAACTGCATACCGGCGCCAATGATCATCGCCGTCTGCATATTGCCGAGCAGCAGACCGACAAAGACCGCGATGACCACAGGCTGTAACAGCATGGCCGAGAAGGTGTAGCCAAGGCGTAAACGGGCAAACCAGTAATACAACCCCATCAGGCTTGCAAAAAGTAAGGTATCCATAGTGTTATCCCATTATCAGAGGGTTAGAATTTTTTCAGGATATCGTCCAGAGACTGTGGCTTATCTTCCGGGATAGTCTGGAAGTACACCTGAATACCGCGATTTTTCAGGTCGTTAAGAATGCCAACGTCTTTTTCATCCAGTGTGATGTTCTGAAAAACCGCCTTACGGTTGGGCCCACCGCCTAAACCGCCCACCTGAAGGGTGCTGACGTCAAAGCCCAGTTGAACGGCGTCCTGCACGGCGGCAAGGGACGGAAACAGCACCAGTACGCTGCCGTCGCCAAGCTGATTCTCCTTCCACGCGGCGGCAAAGCTCTGGTTGCCGTAGCAGTCCACTTTGATGTTCGGCGGCGCGGCCATCAGGTAGATATTTTTCATAAACGGATCGGCGTCCAGTTCGTCGCTGACGACGACGATACGGTTAGCCTGCGATTGTCCGACCCACTTGGTGACGACCTGCCCGTGAATCAGACGACTGTCGATACGACATAACACGACCTTTGCCATCGTTTTATCCCTCTTTTGCGTGTTGTAATTGACGAACGTGAGCGACAACGTCCAGGCAACTGCTGCGCCCGGCTTCAACCAGATCGGTCACGCAGGCGGTGAGCGCGCCATGTTCACGACGGTCCAGCGCCTCCAGCAGCAGCGATGCGTTTAAGCCGGAAATCACCGCCACCGGATAGTCAGCGCTCAACCGCGCCGCCACGTTGGACGTCGTGCCGCCAATAAAGTCGGTCAGGATGAGCGAGCCTTCCGGCAGGGTTTGGACAACGGCTTCGACGCGCTGATAAAACTCGCCCAGCGTATCGACAGGCATCAGCGCAATTTCCGTTACGCCGTTAATTTCGCCCATCACCATGCGCAGGCTGTTGCAAAGCTGTTGTCCCCAGCCGCCATGGGTCAGCAGCAAGATGTGGGGCAACGGTTGAGTGGTAGTCAAAATGGCCTCCTGGCTTCATTACGTTTACGTCAGTAATAAGAGCAAGAGCTGTGCCAGAGTTTGTGTCACGCAGGGCAGACAGGTGAACTGGCGAAGCGGTGAGCCGCGCCAGTTAAGGGATCAGCTATAGAGAAGTTCGTAAATATAAAAATATTCCGCGTCCGACAACCGAATCGCATAGGCTTCTTCGATGGGCAAAAAAGCGGATTTGATGACACTAAACGCGCGGACATCGAATTCCGGCTTGTTTTCCAGCGCCATCTGTAACGGTTTGCGGTTAATCACGATACGCTCAACCATGCAGCAGCAGTGGATCAGAAAGCGTAGTGTCACCTGGCGGCTTGGCTTCAGCGAAAGCGCGCTGGTTAGATGGTTGAGCACGCCTTCCATCTCTTTCAAAATACGCTGCGGGTTAAGCACTGAAATATGATTAATAATGCTTTCCATCGTCAGGGCGCTGATAAAACGCATCGCACTGCGCTCCATTTCCAGGCGGCGTTCCGCACTGGATAGATCTGGCGTCAGCAGGCTCAGTACCAGTTCCGGACCCTGTTCAGAAAACAGTTCTTCCAGCGAGATAAACGGAATATCCGGCAACCCCGGCTGGAAGGTACCGACAATCCCCGCCAGGCGTTCGCTGGCATTTAGCGCCTGCTGGACGCGCTCAAGGCTGCGCACTTCGTTGTAATCCAGGATGACCATTCGCGTATCCTGCGACATCAGTTCGCCAAAACTCTCCTCCAGCACCTTTTTAATTTTTTCTGCCGTGCCCATGCCGGTAATGCAGGAGATAACCAAGACTTTCCCGCTGTTTTCCTGCTGAGGCGTACAGAGCTGGCAGGGTATGCTTTTGCTCTGTATTAACGCCGCCAGCTGCGGCAAGTCGCTGGTTTCATAACTTAAATCCAGCCCCACTTCCAACAGACTGGTAAGGGTAATATTGGGTACCAACAATACGTCGATCTGAAATAACTTACTGATGGTGCTGCCAAAATGGACCAGTGAACCAATATCCACCATCAGGATCAGCCGTTGCCAGCGATGCGCCTGAATTATCTGGATAAGGGTTTCCAGCGTGTCATGTACCGACTGTTCAAACGGCATATCGATAGCGCAGAACAATTCCCGCTCCAGCACGCGATTCACATACTGCGCCTGGCTGGTTGCCGTCGTCGCGCCGTGGGCGACCAGAATCACCCCGCACTCCGGACTGGCGTCTATGCGCTGGCGGTAGTGACGACACTCTTTCAGAAACAGGCACAGCCAGACCACTTCCGTCGCCGGGCACTGAATATGCAACAATTCGTTGATTTTTCGGCATAACAGCGTGGCGTTGTCATATTCATCTTTACAGCGATCGAGGATCAGGCTGGAGGAGTAAAGCTGCGGAATCAGGCCCCGTTGCACATAGCCAATCAGTGCCAGAAAGTGTTTTCGCAGAGGATTTACCAGATTTTGCGGCAGGGAAAAGCCCAGTACCTGCTCCACGCAAGCAATCAGCAGCGTGACGCGTTCTTCAATCTGGCTACCATAGCGCGGGGGGTGCGCAATACTGTCGCGGCTGTAAAGGCCGTACTCAAAAATAGAACTGAGTTTATTTTTCAGTATCGCCAGCGTTTCCGCTGGCGGCACGTTACTGTTGCGCAAATTGACGTATTCGCGAGTCAAAAAGCTGTAAAACAGATCGCTCTCTTCAATCTCCGCCCCCGTAGCAAGCGAAGTTTTCAGCGCTGGCAGCGTGCGGGCATCAATGCTCAGGCGCTCCTGACCGTTGAACAACGCATCGACCAGCAAACGTTGCTCCACCGAAGCCTGAAACGGCATCTCCACCAGCCGTTTGTCGAGCTGTAGCGTCTCGTTGTGCTCCGTCATGCCTGCCGCCCACGCCTGCGCGCAGAGAAACTGAATATCGCTTTTAAGCTGGCCGATATTTCCTTCCAGCGGCTTGTTCAGCAGCCACAGCAGCAGCGATTTATCGATGCTCACCGTACGCTCGATTTTACGGCTTTCGCGCTGCAAGAACCCGACTATCAGCTCCACCTGTTCCTCAACAGAACGTTGGCGAATACCGGGCAGGTCGATTGTCACCTGGATACGTCGCTGGAAAGTCCGCAGCAGTGAAGAGTTAACCGCTTCCGTGGTGGCGCAAATCAGCCGTACCGAAATCGGCCTTGCCGCGGCGCTGGAACCTAACGGGCGATATTCGCCTTTATCGAGAAGGGAAAATAATTTTTCCTGCCCTTCGTAAGGCAGACGATGGACCTCGTCGAGCAGCAAATAGCCGCCGTCAGCCTGTTCGACCAGGCCGGGCTTGTTTTCGTTCGCACCGGTAAACGCTCCCTGCCGATGACCAAAAAGATGCGACGAAAGCAGCTCCGGGTTATGGGCATACTCCGCACAGTTAAAATAGACCAGGGGTGGCGGGGAACCTGCGGTATGTTCACAGGCAAAGCGATGCATCAGCTCGGCAAAGAACGTCTTACCGACGCCAGAAGGACCGGTCAGCAGTACGTGCAGACCATGGGGATAAAGCACTGCGGCGCGACCCTTTTCCACCGCATCGCGCAGGCTGCGATCGTAGCCAATCAGGCCGGTAAACGGATCGTCGACGGATGCCATTTCCTGCTGCGGCAGCAGTTCGGCAACCGAGCGTACTTCACGCTCGGCATCCGTCAACTTACGACCTAAAAGCGTTTCCAGCGCCTGGCAATGCAGGAAAAATACCGGTCTTCCCCGACTTTTGATGACCAGGCCATCGTTCCACAATTGATTGAGATCTTTACTGACCGAATTGCGCGCCAGCCCGAGGTTAAAGCCGATCGCTTCTGCGGTAAACGCCGTTTCCTGCGCCAAATCCGCCGTTTCCAGCCCACGCGTCAACCTTTCAAGCTCACCCAGAACGATCTCAATCCTTCTCATCTCTCTACCGCTTAAGCATTAACTGATTGTTCAGAACATACACGATTCTGCTGCGTAAGAAAGTGAAAGACGTTCCAGAGGCTCACTCACCGGTCATCAAAATGTCTTCGTTAAATAATGTCTCGACGCGCCTTCTTCCGGGAAATTATCGAGAGTCATTTTTAGCTGATATCCGTTCTTCTGATAAAACGGCAGCGCCTGAAAACTCATGGTATCCACCAGCGCGTGACGGCAGCCTCGCTCCTGCGCTGCCTGTTCCGCTGCCTGCATCAGCTGTCTGCCGTAGCCGCCCCTGCGCAACGATTCATCCATCCACAGGTATTTTATACACAGCCACTCGCCTTTGATTTCGCCAATCAGCCCCCCTTTGATAATCTCGCGATCATTGCGCCAGTACACCGCCAGATTGCCAAAATAGGTCGTTTTCAGGAACTGAAGATTATAAGCGCGTAACCCGGTGAGCAGTGCGTTCTGATCGTCTTCGGTAACCGTCTCTGTAACCTGTATCTGCATATTATCCTCCTGAAACATACCGCTTCTGGCTTACTTTATTTTCAGCATTCACACGGAATGCCGAGTGAGCCGCCTACCGTCTACACTTATTCTTAACGAGATGCGCATCGACAAAAGGATTATTACCATGAAACTCGCCGTTATGACGATGGTTGCCGTACTTTTTACCCTATCGGGATTCGCCCGGGCCGACTCGCCTTATGGCGCGCTCCAGACAGTACACGAGAAAAATACCATTCTGAAGGATCTACGTAAGCTCTGCTCGCCGAAGGGATCGCCTTCTGACGACGCATGGGAAAAAACCATTATGTCTACAGAAGGGAATCAGTTGCATATTCGCGAAGCGATTGTGGCGATGGAGAGAAATAACCAGAACAACTATTGGGAAGCGTTAGGTAAGGTTGAATGCCCGGATATGTAAGCGTGAAGCCGCAGCCCCACGCCCGGTCATCATAATTATCGCTGGCGCACGTCCGGAATAATGAGGTCGCCGCGCAGGGTATACGATCCCAGCATATTCTGCGTTTTTTCATTGAGCCAACCGACAATACGCGCCGCCATGGCGTCCATAGAATATTCAATTGCCGGAATGGTGGGAATACCCGGCAGATGCAGCGATCCCGCCAGGCTGAAAACCATAATGTCTTCCGGAACGGACTTATTGAACGCCTGCAGTTGCGGAATAACCCGCTGCGCCTGCTGTTCGTCCGCCACCAACAGCGCGTTAAAGTTGAGCGTCGAGGCGTTATTCAGCAGCTCCTGCAGGGCCACGGAAGACGACGTCGCGTCCATAAAGACCAGGTTACGGTTAAACGGCAGGAAGTTTTTCTCCAGTGCAAGTTTATAGCCCAGTAAAACCTGATCGGAAAAACCCATCCCGTGAGGATGAATCAGCGCAATCTGTCGGCGATTCTGGCTGATGAGATAGTTACAGGCGGTTTCGGTCGCGAAAGCGTGATCGAACTGGATGCTGTTAACGTCGTCCCCCACTTCCAGACAGTCCACCAGAATGACGTTCTCCTGGTTAATGTTCAGTGGAAAACGCGCGCCAATGATCAGCACATCGTCACACAAACCGCAGCTCAGCTCGTCGAGTGCACTCAGCACTTCCGCTTTGGTATTGGCGAAGCGAAGCAGCAGATGTTTCTGGTGCTGGCTCAGATGCTTTTCCAGCGCATAAAGATAGCCCGTCGTCTGGTTGATGTTGTCCTGGGCGCATATCACGCCGATACAGCCCGTGGTCTGGCTTAGCAGCGACTGGGCAATCACATTCGGCCGGTAATTTAGTTCGTCCACCGCTTTCAGTACGGCAAGACGGCTGGCTTCCTTTACCCCACGCGATCCGCTCAACACGCGCGACACCGTGGCTTTCGACACGCCAGCCAAACGCGATACATCGTTGATAGTAGACATCATTCTCCCCTGACAGAGCCCGCCTGGCTCCTCAAATCCTGAAGTTAACATTGGCTCACTTTATCGCCAAAGGCAGTATAGCTGTTTCCGTTTTTCATGGAAACCGATTTTCCATTTTCACTCAAAAAGACATTTTTGCAGCCAAAATCGTGAGCTGAATCCAAATAATTAGCCTTATAAGAATAAGTTCTTGATGAGTGTCACAGTTCTGTTTGCCTCAAATGGAAACCGGTTTCCGTATGATATCAAATCAGACTCGCAATAAGTTTTTACATTTTGAGGATGGTTAACAATGTTCAGGATTATGTTGTGTTGTTCCGCAGGGATGTCTACCAGTCTGCTGGTTCGTAAAATGGTCGAAGCAGCGGAAGAACGGAAACTACCGGTACAAATTGACGCCTATGGCGTTTCCGAATTTGACATTCAGTTTCCAAATTACCAGGTGGTGCTGCTCGGCCCCCAGGTAAAGTACATGCTTAACACGCTCTCTGAGAAGGCTGCCACCCAGGGTATACCCGTACAAGCAATCGATATGCTGGATTACGGAATGCAACGCGGTGACAAGGTGCTGGACTATGCTCTGTCGCTGATTGAAGCGACACACTAGAAGGTGTCATTATGAGTTCGTTATATCAGTCAATGGTTGCTGTCATAGAACAATCCATCACTCCTCTTGCCGGGAAACTGGGCCAGCAAAAGTATGTGATTGCGATTCGTGACGGTTTTACCGCGGCGCTGCCGTTTATGATCATCGGCTCGTTTATGCTGGTGTTTATCTTCCCGCCGTTTTCTGCCGAAACCACCAACAGCTTTGCCCGTGGCTGGCTTGATTTCTCCGCCACGTATCGTGAACAGTTGATGCTGCCGTTTAACCTCAGCATGGGCGTTATGACGTTCTTTATCTCCGTCGGCATCGGCGCAAGCCTGGGCCGTCAGTTTAACCTCGATCCGATCATGTCCGGCCTGCTGGCGTTTATGGCGTTTTTGCTGGTCGCCGCCCCGTATGCCGACGGTAACATTTCCACTCAATACCTTTCCGGTCAGGGGATCTTCACCGCGTTAATCACCGCCATTTATTCTACCCGCGTCTACGCCTGGCTAAAGCAGCACAACGTGACGATCCGCCTGCCAAAAGAAGTGCCAACCGGTGTCGCCCGTTCGTTTGAAATCCTGATTCCGGTTCTGGTAGTGATCGCCACCCTGCATCCGCTGAATCTGTTTATTGAAGCGCAGACCGGGATGATTATTCCGCAGGCGATTATGCATTTGCTGGAGCCGCTGGTGTCGGCATCGGATTCGCTGCCCGCGATTTTACTTTCTGTCCTGCTGTGTCAGATTTTCTGGTTCGCCGGGATCCACGGCGCGCTGATTGTCACTGGCATCATGAACCCGTTCTGGATGGCTAACCTCTCTGCCAATCAGGCCGCATTGGCGGCTGGCGCCGCGCTGCCGCACGTTTATTTGCAAGGGTTCTGGGACCATTACCTGCTGATTGGCGGCGTAGGGTCTACCTTACCGCTGGCCTTCCTGCTACTGCGCAGCCGCGTCACGCACCTGCGAACTATCGGCAAAATGGGAATTGTGCCTAGTTTCTTCAACATCAATGAGCCTATTCTGTTCGGCGCGCCGATCATCATGAACCCGATGCTGTTTATTCCGTTTGTTTTTGTGCCGATGATCAACGCCGTACTGGCTTACACCGCGACCCGTCTGGGCTGGCTGGAACAGGTGGTTTCTTTGACGCCGTGGACCACGCCCGCGCCGATCGGCGCCTCCTGGGCGGCGAACTGGGCCTTTAGCCCGGTGGTAATGTGTCTCATCTGTATGGTGATGTCGGCGCTGATATACCTGCCGTTCCTGCGCGCCTACGAACGTTCGCTGATGAAAACAGAAGAACAAAAAGCGCAGGATGCCGTCTCCGTGGCGAATGCAGCCCGTAGCAACTCATAATGAATCAAGGAGTCAGAACAATGAGATACCGTTTTCCTGAAAACTTCTGGTGGGGCAGCGCCTGCTCAGCGCTGCAAACCGAAGGGGATAGCCTGAACGGCGGCAAAAGCCAGACCACATGGGATGCGTGGTTCGATCGCCAGCCTGGCCGTTTCCATCAGGGGGTTGGCCCGACGAACACCTCGACCTTTTATCAGCGCTGGAAAGAGGATATCGCACTGCTTAAGCAGTTAAACCATAACAGCTTTCGCACTTCGATCAGCTGGACACGTCTTATCCCGGACGGCACTGGCGAGGTGAATCCCGAGGCGGTGGCCTTCTATAACAATGTTATCGACGCGCTGCTGGCGCAGGGCATCACGCCGTTTATCACCCTGTTCCACTTCGATATGCCGATGGTGATGCAGGAAAAAGGCGGCTGGGAAAACCGCGATGTGGTGGACGCGTTTGGCCGCTACGCGCAAACGTGTTTCGACCTGTTCGGCAACCGGGTGAAGCACTGGTTCACCTTCAACGAGCCGATTGTACCGGTTGAAGGCGGCTATCTGTATGACTTCCATTACCCGAACGTGGTGGATTTCAGACGCGCAGCTACCGTGGCGTATCACACCGTGCTGGCACATTCTACGGCGGTGCGAGCGTATCGCGCCGGAAATTATGACGGTGAGATCGGCGTCGTCCTCAACCTGACGCCCTCTTATCCGCGCTCGCAAAACCCGGCGGATGTGAAGGCCGCGCACCATGCGGACCTGCTGTTTAACCGTAGCTTCCTCGACCCGGTGCTGAAAGGGGAATATCCGGCGGACCTGGTGACGCTGCTGAAAGAGTACGACCAGCTTCCGGCCTGCCAGCCCGGCGACGCGCAGCTGATCGCCGACGGCAAAATCGATCTGCTGGGGATCAACTACTATCAGCCGCGCCGGGTGAAGTGCCGGGACAGCGCCGTCAATCCGGACGCACCGTTTATGCCGGAGTGGTTATTTGATTATTACGAAATGCCGGGGCGTAAAATGAATCCGTATCGCGGCTGGGAAATTTATGAGCCGGGTATTTACGATATTATTACCAACCTGCGGGATAATTACGGCAATCCGCGCTGTTTTATTTCCGAAAACGGCATGGGTGTGGAAAACGAACAGCGCTTTATTCAGGACGGGAAAATTAACGACAGCTACCGTATTGAGTTTGTCACAGAACATCTTAAATGGCTGCATAAAGGAATAAGCGAAGGCTGCAATTGCCTTGGCTACCATATGTGGACCTTTATTGACAACTGGTCATGGCTCAATGGTTATAAAAACCGCTACGGCTTTGTGCAGTTAGATTTAGACACGCAACAGCGTACGGTGAAAAAGAGCGGCGAGTGGTTTGCGAAAACTGCCGCCAGTAATGGATTCGATTAATACGAGAACATCATGATTGCATTAGAAGAAGCGGTAATGGAAATCATCGTCAATGCCGGACAGTCACGCAGCCTCTGCTTTGAGGCGCTGCACGCCGCGCGTGCTGGCAACATTGACGAAGCGAAAAGCCTGCTTCGTGAGGCTGACGGCTATGCGCGTCAGGCTCACCACATGCAAACCAAATTGATCGAACAGGATGCCGGGGAAGCCCGGCAACCGATGACATTAATTATGGTGCATGCGCAGGATCATTTAATGACGTCGCTGCTAGCCCGCGAGCTATCAGAGGAAATTATTCATCTCTATCAACGCTAAATTCATTTAAATAATACACGGAGACGACACCACGATTAAATAAACGTTTTCTGTACCCTTTATATAAAAAACAGATCAACTTGTTTTGGTGATAGCAATTAAACCGAGACGGGATGGTTATTATCTTAAAATAAATTAATGGTCACATCTGTTCAGAATGCGAAAGCAGTCTGAAGGATAAAGTGCCGATGAGATAACCATGAACATGATAAAAAAACTTCCAGTAACGCTGGCGGTCATGGCCGCGCTGTGTCCCATATCTGCGCTCGCACAGGAATTTACTCAGGAACAGATCGACGCTATCGTCGCTAAAGCCGTGGATAAAGCGCTGGCGGAGCGGCAGGCGAAAATGGACGCCGCGATAGCGCAGAAAGCCGATGTCATTAACGAACCGCAAAGCGCCGCCCAGTCTCCGGATATGGCCATCCCCTTTGGCGTGAAATTTAGCGGCTACGCGCGCTACGGGGCGCACTTCCAGAGCGGCGATCAGAAATATGTCGGCGTCGACGGTTCCTATAACGGCGCGTCGGCGATTGGTCGTCTGGGTAATGAAAGCAACGGCGGGGAATTCCAACTGTCGAAAGCCTTCAAAAGCGATAACGGCGCCATCTGGGATATTAACGTAATGATCGACCACTGGGGCGATGAGGTAAACCTCAAAAAAGCCTACGCGGGCGTGACGAACGTGCTGGCCTCTAACCCGAACGTTTACATTTGGGCGGGCCGCGACTTCCACCAGCGTCCACAACAGGGTATCAACGACTATTTCTGGATGAACCACGACGGTCAGGGCGCCGGGGTGAAAAACGTCGACATTGGCGGCGTCCAGTTTGACGTGGCGACCGTGGCCGCGGTGGAGTCGTGCAGCCCGGAAGTCATGGAAGACGAAGCGAACCCGTCGCGCATTACCTGTACCGGCGGCTCCGGCACTGGCGATAAGGGCAATTATGCAGTGACCTCGAAAATTCACGGCATGAAGCTCGGCCCGCTGGATCTGGAAATCTACGCCAACTACGGCTTTGACTCGAAAGCCGTCGACAGCGAAGAGCGCCTGAAAGCCTGGCAAGGCGCGTTTGTGGTCAGCCATACTAACGACAGCGGCGTGAACAAAGTGATCGCCCGCTATTCCGACAACTCAGATAACAGCGTTTACAACAAAACCGACGATCTGACCACCGTTTACGCCAGCTTCGAAGGTAGCCACAAATTCACGCAGCAGGCGCAGGTGGAGTATCTGCTGGCGTTCCATGACTACGACAACAGTTCCGATCAGAGTGAAAACCGTAAGAACTATGGCGCGATCGTGCGTCCAATGTACTTCTGGAACGACGTCCACTCTACCTGGCTGGAGGCGGGTTATCAGCGTGTCGATTATGACACCGGCGGCGATAACTCAGGCTGGAAGCTGACTCTGTCACAGAACATGTCGATCGCGATGGGGCCGGAGTTCCGTCCGATGCTGCGCTTCTATGTGACGGGCGGCAAGGTGGAAAACGACCGCACCGCGCGAGTGAACGGTACGGATGACGAAACCCTGGATGATTTCAACATTGGCGCGATGTGGGAAGCGTGGTTCTGACGGCAGTATGTGGATGTAGCTGGCCTACCTGCAGGTAGGCCAGCTCTTTTCAGAAAACGGCTCAGGCGATCATTGCATATCCTTTATGCGCACTTTCGCTGCCACCAGAAGCGCCGTCAGCAGCATCAGGCTGCCGGAAAGCATCAGGGGCGACAGCAGGCCGAGGTTATCGAGTGCATAACCTCCCACCGCAGCCCCGCAGGTATTGGCAAGCTGGATCACGGCGACCTGAACGGATCCAGCCTTTTCTGCCTGATCGGCAAGCGAACGGGTGATCCATGTCGACCAGCCCACCGGCACCAGCGCAAACGCCAGTCCCCAGATAACCGCAATGACTGCCGCCACCGTCTTATCGCCCCCCCACAGGGTCAGCACCAGCGCGCTCACCGCCAGTACCAGCGGCGCACCGGCCAGCGCCAGTTTCACCGAGCGTTTGAGGATAACGGACGAGAGCGAAGTACCGACAAAGCTGGCAATCCCGAAGCTCAGCAAGACCAGCGTCAGGCCATCGACATCAAATCCCGCCAGATTCATATACACCGGGCGAATATAGGTGAAGAACGCGAACTGTCCGGCAAAGGACATAAAAATGGCGATCATCCCGGCCATCACCCCTGGGCGATTGAGCAAGCTGAACATATTCTGCTTCTGATGTGACGGCTCGCCGGGCAGCGATGGCAGCGATTTTACAATCCAGACGATGCACAGGAGGCCCATCACTGCCGCAGCGTTAAAGACGTTGCGCCAACCGATAATCCCACCCAAAAAGCTGCCCAACGGAGCGGCGATCACCAGCGCGATGGAGACCGCGCCAAAAATTACCGACAGCGCCTTCGGCACCGTTCTCGGCGGCACCAACCGCATCGTCAACGACGCCGACATCGCCCAGAATCCACCGAGCGCCAGCCCAAGGCAGGCACGCCCCACCAGCAGCAGCGTAAAGGAATGCGCAAAAGAGACCAGCAGGCAGGAGAGCGTCAACAGCACAGAAAACAGGATCACCACGTAACGGCGATCGGTGGCCTGAATGATCTGGGTGATAAACAGGCTGGCGAACATCGCGACAAACGCCGTCACCGTCACCGACTGCCCGGCTACGCCTTCGGTGATGCCCAGATCCTGCGCCATCGGCGTCAGCAGGCTAACCGGCAGAAACTCAACGGTAATCAGGCAGGCTACACAAAACGCCACGGCAAAGACCGCAGACCAGTTTGGGCGCGAAACCGCTTTGGCCTGCGGTGGAATTGTGGGCTGGATATGTTCTGTCATGGCATCACCTGAGATAAAAACGTGCGGAAAAGTCGCGCAGTTTATCATCAAAAGTGTGACGGATTTAACGTTTAGACAACTTTTCTTGCATCGCCGCCTTTGCCAGCCCGACGATCCATTCCTGGTGCCCGTTAATCATCGGATTCGGCACGGTGCGAGCAAGTTCCTGGGCAGGAACGCCTTTTTGCGACTCCTGAGTCAGAATACGGACGCGGTTTCCCGGCAAGTCTTCAAACAGCCAGGCGTGGATCACATCCAGACGCGCCTTCTCATCCCCTTCCACCCAGCCGTGCCATGCGATCCGGGCGGCTTCACCGTCCACGGGTGGAACATACTCCGTGACCTGCGCCTCAACCGGGAAGCCAAAGGTCGTGAAGCGAAAGCGAGCGTTGGCGCTCAGTTCCGGACCGCTGCCGTCGTGAAAACGGATATCTTCGGCGTTGCTGTAGTAGTTCGGCCACAGGGTTGTGTCGTTAAGCTGCGCCCAAATCTCTTTTGCGCTCAGCCCGGCGACGATGATTTCGTTGGATGCAAAGTTATCGGTGGTGCCTGGCAGGTAGTCGTTCGGCCAGATAATGGCGGATTGTTTCATGGTTCACCTCATCAGCGAGTGGATGAGGTGATGGTGCGCCTGTGGCAGATATAAATCTAATGACGATGCTTTATACTCTTCATCACGTTTCGTGATATCAGTGAAGATAAAACACGCCCTCTTCCGGGAGGAAAAGCTGGTTATAGCGCAGCTGGAAGGCGTTAAGCTCCTGCGGATCGGGTTCTATCTCGCGCATGAAGCCGAGCGCGAGGCGGATTTGCGCATCGGTGATCGGCGCGGCCAGACGGGCTTTACGCAGCATGCGGTGCCAGGAATGCAGATTCTCTTCGCTACCGTCGACGATGCAGACCTGCCAGATCAGCAGCACCTGGGCGGCATTTTGCAGGTGCGCCTCGTCGGGGCGCTCGAGGTAGTGGATAAACTCATTGCCCGGCGTTTTGCCGAACTGGTCAATCATCGACTCGACCGGCATCGGGGTGACTCCCAGACGCTCGCTTAAACGTTTGATGGCGCGGCGGGAATCGGAAGTCAGGACGCGAAACCCAACCACAAACACCACGGCAAGCGTTGCCAGCATTATCCAGACCATGCGTTCTCCTTAGACTAGCCGCCCATCATAGCGGGAAACGCAATGCGTCGACAGCGGGCAGCGCCATAATAGTGAACGGAAAAGAGGTGGAAAATCGCCATGAAAGCGGATCTGCGCACGCTGGATCTTAACCTGCTGAAAACGCTCGACGCTCTGCTGGACGAGCGCAACGTCACCCGCGCGGCGGCGCGTCTTGCTCTGACCCAACCTGCGGTCAGCGGCATGCTCAACCGCCTGCGGGACTACTTCGACGATCCGCTCTTTATCCGCGCCCCGCACGGCATGGTGCCAACCACGCGCGCGGAAGCGCTGGCCGCTCCGGTGAAGCGCATTCTCGCGGATATCGACGTACTGCTTCAGCCCGTTGCCTTTGACCCTAATACCGCTCGCCTCACCTTCACTCTTGCCGCTACGGATTACGCCCTGCGCGCGGTTGTTGTGCCGTTTATCGCCGCCCTTAAGGCACAGGCGCCTGGCATCCGCGTGCGCGTGGTGCCCGTTACCCCCGGCAGCCTTGTCAGCCAGCTTGAGCAGGGCGATATTGACGTAGCGCTTATCACCCCCCACACCACGCCCGAGGAGCTTCACAGCCGTGCGCTTTATGATGAACGGTACGTATGCATGATGCGCGCCGATCATCCAAACGCCGGAGAGCCAATGACGGTAGACCGATTTTGCGCCCTTGAGCATGTGCTGGTCTCTTACGAGGGAGACGGCTTTCGCGGGGTAACCGATAGCGCGCTGGAGAAAATTGGCCGGACGCGGCACGTGGGACTCTCGGTAAGCCACTTTTTAGTCCTGCCGGACGTGCTGGCCTTCAGCGATATGATTGCCGTCGTGCCGTCACGCATCGCGGAAAATCAGACGGGGATGTTCGTCTGCGAGACGCCAGTTCCCGTGCCTGGCTTTACCAAAAGCATGGCCTGGCACGGCAGAACGCACCGCAATCCCGCGCAGGCGTGGCTGCGCGGGCTGTTACTGCAAACCAGTCAGCGAGCCTGAAGCCCCTTAAGCAGCGCCTCGTGGAAGCGCGCGGGGTCCTGCATCTGCGGCGCATGGCCCATGTCGTTAAATTCCACCAGCGTCGCGTGCGGGATGCGCTTCGCCGTCTCCTTTCCCAGCACCGCATAGTTGCCGAGCGTTTTGCGGATCTCCGGCGGGGCGAGGTCTTTCCCGATGGCGGTGTTGTCCCTGGTGCCGATCATCAATAATACCGGCATGTTGAGTTCGCTAAATTCGTAGATCACCGGCTGGGTGTAGATCATGTCGTAGAGCAGCGCCGAGTTCCAGGCCACACGTTCTTTGCCCGGCCCGTTGTTCAGCCCGGCGAGCATGGTCACCCAACGCTCGTACTCCGGCTTCCACTCTCCGGCATAGTAGGTATTTTTCTCGTACTGACGAATGCCGTCGGCGCTGACCTTCAGCTCGCGCTGGTACCACTGGTCGACCGTAATGTGCGGCACGCCGCGCGCTTTCCAGTCCTCCAGGCCTATCGGGTTGACCATCACCAGCTGCTCCACCTGCTGCGGCCACATCAGCGCGTAGCGGGTCGCCAGCATGCCGCCGGTGGAATGCCCGATCACCGTCGCCCGTTCAACGCCCAGCTTCTCCAGTAGCGCATGGGTGTTATCCGCCAGCTGCTGGAAGGTGTACTGATAGCTCTCCGGCTTGGTGGATTTACAGAAGCCGACCTGGTCAGGTGCCACCACGCGATACCCGCTGGCTGAGAGCGCGCGGATCGTGCCATCCCACGTTCCGGCACAGAAGTTTTTGCCGTGCATCAGCACCACGGTACGGCCGTTGGGTTTTTCCGGCTTCACGTCCAGATAAGCCATATCCAGGGACTGATTCTGCGAGGTAAAGGTAAAGTGCTGAACCGGCCAGCCGTAGTCGAAACCTTCCAGCTTCTCGCCGTATGTGGGGGCATCCGCAGCCATTGCGGGAGTTGCCAGCGCCATCAACAGCGCCAGACAGGATAATCGTCGGGACATCATGCAAGCTCTCCAGGAAATAAAAGTCAAAGGCTGCGCGAAAGGCGGCAGCAAAATAACACTGTAGAGCATCAGACGGAGCGGGTGTGTAAAGCGGGGTAAAGAGTGAAGTTCAGAACAAAAAAGCCCGGCATCACACACCGGGCAAAGAAGTTACCTGCACACTCAGGCTACTTTTAATTTCTGGGCACGGTTCTCGCGGCGGATCTTACGTTCTTCCAGCACCGCCACCATCGCCATCAGGACGATACAGCCAATCGCTGCCGCATCCAGCGCCGCGAAGGTGCCCGCCCAGCCGGTGAGGCCGAAAATCGGCGTGCCGTCGGCGATCATCCCCAGGCCCAGCTTGGCGAAGCTGTCGCCGATCAGGTAGGCGAAGGTGCCTTTGATCCCATCGGCGGCGCCGATCGCTTTTTTCGGTACGAAGCCAACCGCCGCCACGCCGATCAGCAGCTGCGGGCCAAAGACGAGGAAGCCGAGCGCAAACAGGGACGCCAGGTAGACATACTGGTTGCTGGCGTGCTGGTATACGCCGAGCGTGGCGATAATCAGCGCCAGCGCGATACACGCCACCAGCGCGCGACGGCCGTTGGCGAGATCGGAGAGCCAGCCCCACAGCAGCGTGCCGACCAGCGCGCCCACTTCGAACAGGGTAAAGCCCTGAATCGCCACCTCTTTCGAGAGCTTCAGCTCCTGGAAAGCATACACGGTTGACCACTGGTCGATGCCGATGCGCACGACGTACAGGAAGATATTCGAGAAGCACAGCAGCCAGATCACTTTGTTTTTCAGCACGTATTCAACAAAGATCTGCCATTTGGACATCTCGTTCTCTTCGGTCTCTTTGTCCTCTTCGCTGATCTCCTCGCCGAACAGCTCTTCGGCTTTGCCGAGACCGTAAGATTCCGGGGAGTCGCTGCCGAAGCGCAGGCCGATAAAGCCGACAATCAGGGCGATAACCGACGGAAAGATAAACATACCGATCACGTGGCCGTCGAACAGGACGTTCGCGCCGAACAGCGCCACGCCAGCCGCGCCCGCGCCGCCGAGGTTATGAGAGATGTTCCAGAAGCCAAGGAAGGTGCCGCGCTTGCGCCGCGGGGTCCATTTGGTAATGGTGGAGTAGCTGCACGACCCGCCGGTACTCTGGAAGAAACCGCTCAGGGCGTAGAAGGCGATCATCAGGAACAGGCTGACAGAGCCTGCGCCCATGCTGGCGCTGAAGCCGAGCATACAGATCGCCGAGAGGATCAGCATAAACGGCAGGAACTGCTTGGTATTCTTACCGTCAGCATAATAAGAAACCAGCGTTTTCCCCACCCCATAGGTGATGGAGAAGCCAAGGCCAATCATCCCCAGTTGCGTCATGCTCAGCCCGTAGGTCGAGATCATGTCGTTCTGGGCGATGTTAAAGTTTTTGCGGATCAGGTACATGGTCAGGTAGCCGATAAAGACCACCAGATAAGACTGCATGAACGGTTTGAACCACATCTTACGCCGCACATCGAGCGGCAGATCCAGGGTCGGCTTGCGCACCTGATTCAGAAAGGCCAGCATAGATCTCTCCCGAGCTAATTTTTTACCTGCGAATGGCAGGCATTGTAAAAATCAGCCGGGAATTGAGCCTGAGACAGCGTCCAGGTAAAACCGGGAAAATGTCTTAGTTTTGTCCCGT
This sequence comes from Citrobacter sp. 50677481, assembly GCF_001463265.1. NCBI lineage: Bacteria > Pseudomonadati > Pseudomonadota > Gammaproteobacteria > Enterobacterales > Enterobacteriaceae > Citrobacter > Citrobacter sp. 50677481. Next base: position 79,976 of record NZ_LNHZ01000039.1, on the reverse strand, counting down.
TTGCGGTGAAAAGGTGAGGTACATCACGCTTCGCTGACCATGCGCGGCGCCTGTGCGTTTAAAAATGGCAGCAGCAAGAGTGCAGAAATGCCTGATGCCACGCTAATCACCACAAAGAATCCCGTCCAGTGCCAGATCTCCAGCACCTGCGCCAGCGGCCAGCCGGAGAGCGACGCCCCCAGGTAGGCGAACAGGCCGACAAAGCCTGTCGCCGCCCCTGCCGCCTCTTTGTGCGAACACTCCGCCGCCGCCATGCCGATCAGCATCTGCGGGCCGAACACGAAGAAGCCGGTGGTGAAGAAGCACGCCGCCTGCATCACGTAGCTGGCGAACGGCATCAGCCACAGCGAGCCGACGGAAAGCAGGATCCCGGCAGCAAAAATGAGGTTCATCGGGCCGCGGTTGCCGTTGAACAGTTTGTCCGAGCCCCAGCCCGCCACCAGCGCGCCGATAAATCCGCCCAGCTCGAACATGGTCACCGCCGAGTTGGCGGTCACCAGATCCACATCCAGCGTCTCAGACATATACAGGTTGCCCCAGTCGTTGATGGCCGCGCGCACCACGTACACCAGCACATAACAGAGCGACAGCAGCCAGATGTACGGGTTAAGCAGCACGTATTTGGTGAGGATCGCTTTACGGTTAAGGCCTGCGCCCTCCTGTTGCTGGGCAATCTCCAGCGCATCGTGCCGCCAGTCGCCCACGGGCGGTAGACCCACGGCCTGGGGGCGGTCGCGCAGCCGCCAGCACAGCACAATGCCGACGGCAATCGCCAACGTTCCGGCAATCATCATCCCCGCCCGCCAACCGTAGTGCAGCGCGGTAGCGGCCATCACGATGGGGATCAGCGCGCCGCCGACGTTGTGTGCGGTATTCCAGATAGCCCACCAGCCGCCGCGCTCGTTGCGCGAGTACCAGGCGGTGAGCAAACGCGCGCACACCGGCGCGCCCCATCCCTGGAAAAAGGCGTTCAGCGCCCACAGTAGCGCAAACGCCCACAGCGAGGAGGAAAAGCCGAAAAGAATATTCACCACGCCAGTGGCAATAAGTCCTGCCCCCATAAAGTATCTCGCGTTCGAGTGGTCGCTGACGACACCCGACACAAACTTCGACAGACCGTAGGTGATATAAAACAGCGTCGCCAGCAGACCGATATCGCTGCGGGTCAGCACGCCGCTGGCGAGGATCTCCGGCACGGCGGCATTGAAGCTCTTACGGGTAAAATAAAACAGCGCATAGCCAAGCCAGATGGTTAACAGAATATGCCGTCGCCAGTAGCGGTAGCGGGCATCAATTTCCTGTTTATCGGTCATCAACGGCGCGCTGGCCGGGGCCTTTAAAAACTGAAACATCGCCGCTCCTTAGGCATAACGCTGCGGCAACGAAACGCTGACGCGCGTGCCGTGAGTACAGGAAATAGAGAGCGAACCGCCGAGCGCCGTCACGCGTTCCCGCATACCAGTCAGGCCAAATCCCTGCTGACCGGAGCCCGGCGGCAGGCCGCAGCCGTCATCTTCAATCACCAGCATCAGGCGCTCGTCCTGCTGCCAGCCCTGTATCGTGACCGCGCTGGCGCTGGCATGTTTGACGATATTGTTCAGCCCTTCCTGACAGACGCGGAACAGCGTCACCCGCTGGCTTTCGCTGAGCGCAGACTCGTCTATCCGCCAGTCGAGATGGCTGATGATGCCGCGGCTTTCCAGCTCCATTTCACGCATCAAAGAACGTATGGCCTGTTCAAGCGTAAGATCGTCCAACTGACGCGGGCGCAGGCGCCCCAGCAGACAACGTACCGAATCGTACACGCCGAGCGACAGCTGTTCGATCAACTGCCCGCTCTGCTTCGCGCCGCCGTTATCTCCCGCCAGTCGCTGAACGATACCGGCCTGGGTGCGGATGGCGGTAACGGTCTGACCGATGTCATCATGCAGCTCGCGCGCCACCTCCCGGCGGACGCTCTCTTCAGTTTCCAGCAGCCGTTCCGCCAGACGGTGGTTGCGCGCCAGTTCGTTTTGCAGCGACTGGTTCAGCTCGCGCAAGCGTTGGATCCCTGCGCCAAGCAGCAGTCCGGTGAGGCTTTGCGCCAGCAGTGAAAGCAGTAAATCCACCGGATGATCGTGCCAGGTCTGGCTGGCGATCAGCGCGATGGCGTTCATCAGCGTCGCAATCAGCGCTCCCTGCCAGCCGTAGTGCCAGGCGAGCGCGATGATCGGCAGCGCCAGACAAAACGGCGTGAAGCGCGATAATTCAGCGGGCAGACCAAGCTGTAGCCACAGGCTGACCACAAACAGCAGCAGATACCAGATGAGATGCCGGGCGCGCCAGTTTACCGGCTGCGAAACCAGCGCCGGACCAAGCGGCAGCCAGATGGCGCTGGTGAGATAATGCCAGAACACCAGACAGATGGGGGCCAGCGTTAAGCCGCCGGTGAGCGTCAGCAGCAGGGCGTTCCACGCCTGCTCTCCCTGCCCAAGCCAGGGCAAGGACTGCAACAGCGCCGCTGCGGTGAGAGCGGCCCCCTGTAGCAACAATGTGCGCCAGTCGCGCTGGTGACGGTAACGGGAGATCAGCGCCACCGGTATCAGCGTTAGCGCACTGCCGATCATCAATAATATCGGGTGCGCCAGCGCCACTTCCTGCGCCAGCCAGAGAACCAGCAGCCACTCTGCGCCCAGCAGCACCGGCCAGTAGCCGCGCGGGCATTGCAACATCAACCCCAGGCGCAGGCCGAAGGGGAACAGCAGCACCGCCAGCTCAGGGCGCTCTACCAGATGCAGGCTGATGCTCCACAAGCAAAACCAGGCGGCGGAGAAGATAAAAAAGCAGGCAATTACAGTGATAAATCGGGAAAGAAGCGTGTTCATTGCCAGCCGTCAAACATTCTGCGCGCCAGCTCAACGTCATTGTTGACGCCCAGTTTTTCCATCAGATTCGCGCGATGCACGTGCACCGTTTTAGGCGAGAGGCCCAGCTCGGCGGCAATCTCTTTGACCGCCATCCCTTGCGCCAGTTTTTCCGCCACCTGACGCTCGCGTTTTGTCAGCGGATCCTGCCTGCCCGCAGCCAGCTTGATGGCGATATCCGGGGTCAGATAGCAGCCGCCGGTCGCAACCGTATGCACAGCGGCAATCAGCTCGTCCGGGCTGCAACGTTTGGAAAGAAACCCCCGTGCGCCGGCGTTTAGCGCCTGCTCCACCAGCGCCGGGCTGTCATGTACCGAAAGCATGATGGTCGCCATGCCTTTTGGCAGTTGACTCAGCAACGCCAGCCCGGAAACGTCGGGCATTGAGATGTCGCAGATACACACCTGCACGCCGCGCCCCGGCAGGCCAGCAAGCGCCTCACGCCCGGAACCAAACTCAGCCACCACCTGAAAATCAGGCTCAAGGTTCAGAAGCTGGGCGAATCCAGAGCGGACGATAAGATGGTCGTCGATAAGGGCGATGGTGGTCATAGCGCGTTCCTGGCGGGCGGATAAAAAAACGCGCTTACCTTAACGATAAGCGCGCGGGTGTTCAAGCAATGAGCGATTTATTCGAAGAATACCGCAATTTTGTTAAACATGGTGGGATCGGACTGGTTGCGCACCACTTTCGCCACATCTTCTAGCTTGTCGATCTGGGCGATCATCTGCTCAAGACGTTGATCATCGTTCACCAGTAGCCAGATGCGGCTTTGATCGCTGCCCTGAATCGGCAGGCAGAGGATCCCTTCCACGTTAAACGCGCGACGGGCGAACAACCCACAGACGTGCGTCATGACGCCGGGATGGTTACGGACGGTGAGTTCCAGAATAACGTTTTCATGTGATTGTTTCTGCATGGCTTATTCCCCCACCATCTCAGTATTGGCCGCGCCCGGCGGTACCATCGGATACACTTTTTCTTCTGCATCAATACGCACGTGGATCAGCGCCGGACCCGGACGGCTGATAATCGCCTGCAGCGCCGCCTGCGGGTCGGCTTCGTTATTTAAATCGCAGGTTTCCAGACCAAACCCGGCGGCAATCTGCATAAAGTTAATCATTCCCGGATAAGTGGCGGCAAACACACCCTGCTTGTAAAACAGGCTCTGCTGCTGATGCACCAGCCCCAGCGCTTCGTTATTCATCAGGATGATTTTCACATCCAGTTGGTTTTCGCTGGCGGTCGCCATCTCCTGAATGTTCATCATCAGGCTACCGTCGCCGGAGAAGCACAGCACTTTTTTGTCCGGGTTCGCCAGCGCCGCGCCAATCGCCGCGGGCAGGCCAAAGCCCATGGTGCCCAGACCGCCGGAGGTCAGCCACTGGCGCGGACGGTTCAGCGGATAGGCCTGCGCCGCCCACATCTGGTGCTGCCCCACGTCGGTGGTAATAATCGCGTTGTCATCCACGCAGGCGGCTACGGCGTTAATCAACCCGTAGTGGCTGAGCGGATCGCTTTCCTGCGGAATGGTACACGGGAACTCGCGCTGCAGATCGCGCACCAACTGATGCCACTCCGTGCGCGGCTGCGCCTCAATCTGCGGAATTAACTGTGTCAGCACCTCGTCCACGTCCGCCTGAATAGCCACGTGCGGCTGCTTGATTTTGCCCAGCTCGGCGCGGTCGATATCCACGTGAATAATTCTGGCGTTCGGGCAGAACTGTTCGGTTTTGCCAATCGCCCGGTCATCAAAACGCGCGCCCAGCACCACCAGCAGATCGGCCTCCTGCAGGATGTAGTTGGTACTGCGCGCGCCGTGCATCCCCAGCATACCCAGCGACAACGGATGCGCCTTCGGCAACATGCCCAGCGCCATCAGCGTCATGGTGGTCGGCAACTGCGCTTTTTCCGCCAGTTGGCGTACCCGCTCAGGGGCGTTAATCACGCCGCCGCCGAGATACAGCACCGGACGCTTCGCCGCGTTAATCATTGCCGCCGCGTCGCGCACGCTCTGCTCGCTAAAGGCTGGCGCCGCCATTTTCTCCGCCGGAACCGGCATCGCGTCGATCTCAAAAACTGCGGTCTGGACGTCCTTAGGTATGTCTATCCACACCGGGCCAGGACGACCTGACTGAGCAAGGCGAAAGGCGTCGCTCATCACCTGCGGTAATTCATCGATATGTCTGACCAGATAGTTGTGTTTTGTGATGGGGATAGAAATGCCGTAGGTGTCGACTTCCTGGAAGGCGTCGGTGCCAATCATCGACGCCGGAACCTGGCCGGTGATGCAAACCAGCGGGATAGAGTCCAGACGCGCATCGGCGATAGCGGTCACCAGGTTGGTTGCGCCAGGCCCGCTACAGGCCATACAAACGGCGGGTTTGCCGTCGGTGCGCGCCATGCCCTGGGCGATAAAACCGGCTCCCTGCTCATGACGCGCCAGAATATGACGAATTTGCGTGCTCTGGCTTAAGGCGTCGTAGACGGGGAGTATCGACCCGCCTGGAATACCGGTGACAATCTGAATACCCTGTCGCTCCAGAAAATGAACGATAAATTCCGCGCCGGTAAAGCGCTTACGCGTGGATGTTGCTGTTGTGCCCGAACTTGCCATGCTCCAGTCCTTTTTTCTTGGCCGGGGCGCCGGGCAGGTCTCTAAACGAAAAACCCCGCCCGGTTTGCGCCGGCGGGGTTTTGGAATCGTGTGTTGTTCCGGACCCTACGGCGCATTGCCGACGACCACCACCACACGCACGACGACCGCTGCGCGAGATGGCGCAGTGTTTAGTAGGGTCGCAGTCAGCATGAAAGGGGTCATTAGGGGCCTTGTCTGTTTATTCATTAACTGGATTTATACAAGCACAGCTTTTTAAGCGAGACAATGGAAAAAATTTCATCTGCTTGAAAATGCGTCAACGATCACGTTTCAGGAAAAAAACGCTAAAAACAAAAAACCCCGCCGGAGCGAGGTTTTTTCAGCGTAATGCGGTTGGTGACCGCAAAGCACACTGTGTTATGTCAACAGCAAAAGTATACGCGTTCTGTGAGGAACACGCAATTTCGGCGCGAATTTTGACGTTTTTGAGTATGGATCAGAAGATTAAATCTGTCCATAAATTACTGTTCATCCATACAGTATTTATCTATAATAACTCAGTACACAGTGTGTCAGGTGGGGCCGCATCGTTAACCGGCGCAATGAAGTCCTGGCTGAAACGGGTGGTGCCGTCAGCGCCTTAACCCCCCCAGAGAGCACACTGTGTTATGTCAACGAAGGTGCTGGCAACAGGCGGCGGAAAGGCACGTCAGCACCGTGCTCCTTTTACCATAAGGAGACGCGTATGAGCCTCGTGGATATCACCATTCTTATCCTGAAACTCATTGTTGCAGTTATGCAACTGCTTGATGCCGTTCTGAAATATTACAAGTAATTCAGATTCAAGTCGCACCAAAGGGGAGCGGGCAACCGCTCCCCTTTCACATGGCGCTTCCCCAGATGCGTGCGTCCGCTGGTTATGTTACGTTTTTATGACACTCCCTGACGATGCCTGAGCCATGACCCTTTCCGTTTTCTGTATTTTGCTGTTCGCCGCACTGCTGCATGCCAGCTGGAACGCCATCGTGAAAGCCGGAAACGATAAGCTGTATGCCGCTATCAGCGTCAGCGGATCGGCCGCCATTATGGCGTTAATCTTCCTGCCTTTCGCGCCGCAGCCCTCAAGCGCCAGCATCCCGTTTTTAGCCGCTTCAACCGCCCTGCAGGTCATTTACACCGTGCTGGTCGCGCGGACGTATCAGGTTTCGGACATGAGCCAAACCTACCCGCTGATGCGCGGCACTGCGCCGTTACTGGTCGCGGTTATCAGCGTGTTGTTTCTGGGGGACAGTCTGTCGTCACTGGCGTGGACGGGTATTGCGGTGATCTGCCTGGCAATCCTCGGCATGGCTTTTAACGGTCGCGCCAGCTCGCAGCAGGGCATTGTGCTCGCACTGATTAACGCCTGTTTCATTGCCGGATACACGCTGGTAGACGGTACCGGCGTCAGGCTGTCGGAAACCGCGCTGGGCTATACGCTGTGGACCTTTTTCCTCAACGGTTCGTGTCTGCTCGGCTGGGCAATGCTTGCCCGGCGTCGCGAAGCGTCGCGCTATCTGGCACAGCACTGGAAAAAAGGGATTTTTGGCGGTATCGGCACCATGGGCTCCTATGGCCTGGCGCTGTGGGCAATGACCCAGGCGCCGCTGGCGGTGGTCGCCGCGCTGCGGGAAACCTCCATTCTGTTTGGCGCGCTGATCGCCTGGCTTCTGCTGAAAGAGCGAGTCGCCGGACTGCGGCTGGTAGCCGCCGGAGGCATTGCCGCCGGGGCGATTTTACTGCGTCTGTCGTGAAGTGTGACAGTCGCGTGGCGGCGCTTACGCCTTATCCGACAGCGATGTAACCTGATTCATTCCGGCAACATTTATTGCCGCTATTTGTTTACATTTCCTGCCGTTCAGCTGTTTTTCATTCCTGCCTGCTCACTGGCCTTCTGCGTTTTGTGTGGTAGATTTCACTCGCATTTATGGGAATGCACAGCACCTTATTCTTATTTTTTCTCTTTTTGAAAAGTAATCAGCGAAATGAAAAGGCAGAGAAGCGTCAATTTGTTGTTGATGTTGGTACTACTTGTGGCGGTAGGTCAGATGGCGCAAACCATTTATATCCCCGCCATCGCCGATATGGCGCGGGATCTGAACGTCCGGGAAGGGGCCGTTCAGAGCGTAATGGCGGCCTATCTTCTGACTTACGGTGTGTCGCAACTGATCTATGGTCCCCTGTCTGACCGTGTGGGCCGTCGCCCGGTGATCCTCGTCGGGATGTCCATTTTTATGCTCGCCACCCTTGTTGCCATTACCACCCATAGCCTGACGGTACTCATTGCCGCCAGCGCGCTACAGGGGATGGGTACCGGCGTCGGCGGCGTGATGGCGCGTACCCTGCCGCGTGACCTGTACGAAGGCACGCAACTGCGCCACGCCAACAGTCTGCTGAATATGGGGATTCTGGTCAGCCCGCTGCTGGCTCCCCTGCTCGGCGGCCTGCTGGATACAATGTGGAACTGGCGCGCCTGTTACGTTTTCCTGCTGGTGCTTTGCGCGGGCGTCACCTTCAGCATGGCGCGCTGGATGCCGGAAACGCGCCCGGTGGATGCGCCACGCACGCGACTTATCGTCAGCTATAAAACCCTGTTCGGCAACGGCGCATTTAACTGTTATCTGCTGATGCTGATTGGCGGTCTGGCCGGGATTGCGGTATTTGAAGCCTGTTCCGGCGTGCTGATGGGCGCCGTACTCGGCCTGAACAGCATGGTGGTCAGCATTCTGTTTATCCTGCCGATTCCGGCGGCGTTTTTCGGCGCGTGGTTTGCCGGTCGGCCGAATAAGCGCTTTTCCACACTGATGTGGCAGTCAGTGATTAGCTGTCTGATGGCGGGACTGATGATGTGGGTCCCCGGCTGGTTCGGCGTGATGAATGTCTGGACGCTGTTGATCCCCGCTGCGCTGTTTTTCTTTGGCGCAGGAATGCTGTTCCCGCTGGCGACCAGCGGCGCAATGGAGCCGTTTCCGTTTCTCGCCGGGACGGCGGGCGCACTGGTCGGCGGCCTGCAAAATATCGGCTCCGGCGTGCTGGCCTGGCTTTCGGCGATGCTGCCGCAAACCGGCCAAGGCAGTCTCGGTCTGTTAATGTCTTTGATGGGACTGCTGATTTTACTTTGCTGGTTGCCGCTGGCGTCCCGCCTGTCGCATCAGGGACAGGCCATTTAACCCTGGCAGGCCGGGTTTAGCGTCCGGCCTGTTCGTGTAACCAGCCGATAAACGCCTCGATTTTCGGCCACTGCCTGCCGGGCAGCGTTGTCATGTAATAATGTTGATGACAGGTTAAGGCCATTTCACCGAATGGGGCGACCAGCTCACCACTCTCCAGACGTTTCTGCACCAACCGCTTACGCCCCATCGCCACGCCAATATGATTCATTGCGGCAATCACCGCTAAATCCGAACGATCGAAGCCAATCCCTGACGATTGCGGCAAATTCACCTCAAAATGCTGCGCCCAGCTGTACCACTCGTCGGTTCCCGAATCGTTGCTCCACGCCTGACGATCGTGCAGCAGCGTACAGTGACGCAGATTTGCCAGCCGTCCCTCCAACGCGAAACGGCGCGCATAGTCCGGGCTGCAGACCGGCAGAATGGCCTCATCCATTAAAAAATGGTGCGCCAACTGTGCAGACGGTGCGTCGTCGAAGTAGATCGCCAGGTCAACCCCGGCCCGCTGTAAATTGACGTTGTCGTTTCCGGTCAGGATTGTCAGGGAAATGGAGGGATAACGTCGGGTAAAGTCGCCCAGCGCGGGTACCAGCCAGCATTGCGCAATGGATGGTCGCGAATAGACGGTAAGGGTCCCGGACAGTTCCTGATTCTTAATATCGAGTATTTCCTGGTTCAGCGTATCCAGTGATGACTTCAGCGCCCAGAATACCCGCTTGCCTTCATGGGTCAGCTCAACCTTACGGTGCGACCGCACGAACAGCTGAATCCCCAGTTCCTCTTCCAGTTGGTTAATGCGATGGCTGATGGCGCTCGGCGTGAGCGAGAGTTCGTCGGCCGCCAGGGCAAACGACTGATGCCGGGCCGCCACTTCGAAAGTGTAGAGTTTAGAGAGCTGCCAGCCGTTCAGTAGCTGGTTGCGTACGTCGCGAACAGGTTCCATCGATGCCTCAGTAAAAACAATCCCTGACAAAGTGTAAAAAATCGCGCGCAAAAATTCAGCACTAAGATGAACTACAGTGAATCAGATCGCAATTACGCCTCTTTTTTCGACATATATCACCTGTTTGGTTCAATCTGGTTCATGTGAAAGCGTATTTATATCGTTTGTCAGCGCGTGCTGTTTTTTCGTCCAATGGAAGCAGGTAAATCACAGGGCAAGGTGAGATATGCACTCTCAAATCTGGGTTGTGAGCACGCTGCTGGTAAGCATCGTGTTAATTGTATTGACCATCGTGAAATTCAAATTCCACCCGTTTCTGGCGCTGTTGCTCGCCAGCTTCTTCGTGGGAACCATGATGGGCATGGGACCGCTGGACATGGTCAATGCCGTTGAAAGCGGGATCGGCGGTACGCTGGGCTTCCTCGCCGCAGTTATCGGGCTTGGCACCATTCTTGGCAAAATGATGGAAGTTTCCGGCGCGGCGGAACGCATCGGGTTGACGCTCCAGCGTTGCCGCTGGCTCTCCGCCGACGTCATTATGGTGCTGGTGGGGCTGATCTGCGGGATCACCCTGTTTGTGGAAGTGGGCGTGGTACTGCTCATTCCGCTGGCGTTCTCTATTGCGAGGAAAACCAATACCTCGCTGCTTAAGCTCGCCATTCCGCTTTGTACCGCGCTGATGGCCGTCCACTGCGTGGTGCCGCCGCACCCGGCCGCCCTGTTTGTGGCGAATAAACTGGGCGCGGATATCGGTTCAGTGATCGTTTACGGCCTGCTGGTAGGATTGATGGCGTCGCTGGTTGGCGGGCCGCTGTTCCTGAAGTTTCTCGGCAACCGCCTGCCGTTTAAGGCAGTACCGGCCGAGTTTTCCGACCTTAAGGTGCGCGAAGAAAGTACGCTGCCGTCTTTAGGCGCAACGCTGTTTACCGTGTTGCTGCCCATTGGCCTGATGCTGCTGAAAACCGTCGCAGAGTTAAACATGGCAAAAGGCAGCACGTTGTATACGCTGCTGGAGTTTATCGGCAACCCAATTACCGCCATGTTCATCGCCGTCTTTGTGGCTTATTACATTCTTGGCCTGCGCCAGCAGATGAGCATGGGCACGATGTTGACCCACACCGAAAACGGCTTCGGTTCGATTGCCAATATCCTGCTGATTATCGGTGCTGGCGGCGCGTTTAACGCGATCCTTAAAAGTAGCGGACTGGCGGATACGCTGGCGGTGATCCTCTCGAACATGGATATGCATCCGATCCTGCTGGCCTGGCTGGTGGCGTTGATTCTTCATGCCGCGGTCGGTTCCGCCACCGTCGCGATGATGGGGGCAACGGCGATTGTCGCCCCGATGCTGCCGCTCTATCCCAACGTAAGTCCTGAGATCATCGCCATTGCCATCGGTTCCGGCGCCATTGGCTGCACGATCGTGACCGATTCCCTCTTCTGGCTGGTGAAGCAGTATTGTGGCGCAACGCTGAATGAAACGTTCAAATATTATACGACCGCGACATTTATCGCCTCGGTCATTGCGCTGGCCTGCACATTCCTGCTTTCCTTTATCATCTGAATGCAAAGAGACGTACTATGGAAAACATTCAACAACTCATGACCCGTTATCCCCTGGTAGAGGATTTGGTGGCGCTGAAAGAAACCACCTGGTTTAACCCTGCCACGACCTCTCTTGCAGAAGGTTTACCCTACGTGGGGTTAACGGAAGCCGACGTAAAAGGTGCGCACGCCCGGCTGGCCCGCTTTGCGCCGTATCTCGCGAAAGCCTTTCCGGAAACCGCTGTTAGCGGCGGGATTATTGAATCTGACGTGGTGGCGATTCCGGCAATGCAACAACGGCTGGAAAAAGAGTATGGACAGGCCATCAGCGGCGAAATCCTGCTCAAAAAAGACAGTCATCTGCCAATCTCCGGCTCCATTAAAGCCCGTGGCGGCATTTATGAAGTGCTGGCTCACGCAGAGAAACTGGCGCTGGAAGCCGGTCTGTTGACCACCGAAGATGATTACAGCGCGCTTCTCAGTCCAGAGTTCAAAGCCTTTTTCAGCCAGTACAGTATTGCGGTAGGTTCAACAGGCAATCTCGGGCTGTCGATCGGTATTATGAGCGCCCGCATCGGCTTTAAGGTCACCGTGCATATGTCCGCTGACGCCCGCGCGTGGAAAAAGGCTAAACTGCGCAGCCACGGCGTTACCGTGGTTGAGTATGAAGAGGATTACGGCGTGGCGGTGGAGCAGGGGCGCAAGGCGGCGGAGGCCGACCCGAACTGCTTCTTTATCGACGATGAAAACTCGCGCACGCTGTTTTTAGGCTATGCGGTGGCCGGGCAGCGTCTGAAGGCGCAGTTTGAAAAACAGGGGCGCGTGGTAGACGCCGCGCATCCGCTGTTTGTCTATCTGCCGTGCGGCGTGGGCGGCGGTCCTGGCGGGGTGGCATTTGGTCTTAAACTGGCCTTCGGCGACCATGTTCACTGCTTTTTCGCCGAACCAACCCATTCGCCGTGTATGCTGCTCGGCGTGTATACCGGCCTGCATGACGCGCTCTCGGTGCAGGACATTGGGATTGATAACGTGACCGCCGCTGACGGGCTGGCCGTGGGACGCGCCTCAGGATTTGTTGGCCGGGCCATGGAGCGCCTGCTGGACGGGCTATATACCCTCGACGATCAGACCATGTACGACATGCTGGGCTGGCTGGCGCAGGAAGAAAATATCCGTCTGGAACCGTCAGCACTGGCGGGTATGGCCGGGCCGCAACGCGTCTGCGCCTCGGCAGACTACTCGCGAATGCACCGTTTTACGCCGTCTCAGCTCGCCAGCGCGACGCATGTGGTCTGGGCAACCGGCGGCGGCATGGTGCCGGAAGCGGAAATGGCGCAATACCTTGCGAAAGGGCGTTAGTTTCCTGTTGAAACAGGCCGGATGGCGCAGTGCGTAACCGGTCTGCCGCCACTTAGTGCAGCATCGCCATCAGTTCCATCGGTGAGCGATGCATTTTAATGAGGTCGCGCATCACACGCATATATGGCGCAGTATGGGAAAAAAAGGCTCTGTAGCCCGCGCACAGCGGGCTTTTTCCTGAGGCATCTCGATGTTTAGGGCAGTCGCCATGGCAGAATTTTAGCCAGACGCAGCGCTGACAGGTTGCGGTCAGGGTGGTGTTTTTACTGCGACCAAATGCCTCCACCTGCGGCATCTCATTGATGACTTTCAATAACGTGTGATGAATATTACCTAACAGATACTGCGGATAAACGTAATGGTCGCACTGATACAGATCGCCATTCGCCTCCAGCGCAAACGCATGACCGCAGGTTTTACTTAACGCACACATCTGTGACGGGTAGCCGCACCATACGCCCAGCGTCGAATCGAAAAGCTGGACATAGACGCGGCCAATATCTTCCCGCACCCAGAGGTCAAACACGCGGCTCAAAAAATCCCCCCACGCCCGCGGCTCGACGGACTCTGCGCTCAACGCGCCGGTTTCGTCATATTCCACCAACGGAATAAACTGCAAAAACGGCGTGCCGAGCTGACGAAGATAGCGATACATTTCCTCCGGCTGCTGGCTGTTCAGCCGATTGACCACCACCAACAGGTTGAACGCGACGCGATGCGCGACAAGCTTCTCCAGTGCGTTGATGACGTTATGATGGGTTGGGCGCCCGCTTCGGCTCACACGATACGCGTCGTGCAGCGCCGCCGGACCATCCAGCGACAGTCCAACCAGCCAGCCGTTGTCATGCAGAAAACGACACCAGTCGTCATTAAGTACTATGCCATTTGTCTGGAAGGCGTTGCGGATCTGTTTCCCCTCGCCGTACTGTTTTTGTAAGGCAACGACGCGGTGGAAAAAATCCAGGCCACAAAGGGTCGGTTCGCCGCCCTGCCAGGCAAACAGCACCTCCGGCCCCGGCTGCGCAGCAATATGTTGCTGGATAAACGCCGTGAGCGTGGCGTCATCCATAACTGGCTGGGTGGGTTTATCGATATAAAAACAGTAACGACAATCAAGGTTACAACGTGAACTGGCCGGCTTGGCCATGACCTGACATCCTGTCATGCGAAATTCCCGATAAAGGCAATAAGTTGGCGAATGTGCGTAACAGCAAACAGTATTGCGAGGGATAACACCGCGAGGGAGATCATAAATTTGTCACGCACTGCTCTGGATTGCGAAAAATCCGGGTGCGTCACGTCCATCAGGTTACGATTCAGGGTGTAGCGCCAGAGGATAATCGCGACTACCGCCAGCACCGCGATGGAGACCCAGAACAGAAATCCGGCCTGATGCCAGTTGTGTTTGACCGCCAGCGCCATCAACGCGCCATAGCCCAGCAGTGTCCGAAACCAGGCCAGCGATGTGCGTTCAGGCTGTAACCCGGGATCGGCAATCCGCCGCGCTTTCCGGCTATCCGGCATACAGCACCAGCGCGATGACGATTGCCGCCACAACCATCAAAATCAAGCTGATAATCAGCAAGCTATGCGTGTAGGGTAAATCTTCTTTCAGGCGCATCGCCTTTTCGTTACGTAACCAGCGAAGATAGCCGTAAATCGCCAGACCGCCCGAAAACAGGCACAGCAGTAGCGCCAACAGTTCACGAATCACCGGCGTGGCGAAATCCGGCGCGAGCTGGTCGAGACCGACGCCTGCCGCCAGAAAACCCAGCGCGGTGCGGATCCACGCCAGAAATGTACGCTCGTTTGCCAGCGAGAAGCGGTAGTCCGGCGCTTCTCCAAGGCGGGAAATCTTCATCAGGACTCCTTTTCATCAATATTGCCTGGCGCCGGGGCGGCTGACGCCTTATTCGGCCTACGGGTATGCGTAAACGCAGGCCGGGCAAGCAAACATTGTAGTCAGAACTTCTGTTTTTTCTCCTCCACTTTCACGCCCTGAGTGGGCAAACCGGTATCGTAATCACGCACAACCGGCGAATAACCGTCTTCAGGACGCGGGCGGAAAGCGCCCATCCAGCGCGGCTGCGCGTCTTTGCGCCACGGGCGCAGACTCCACTGGTACGTTCGAAACGGATCGCGGATTTTGTCCATATAATCCAGTAGCGCATCGTGCATCGCGTTGCGAACCTCAGTGAAACCGGGGTCATCGATCAGGTTATTTAACTCATCCGCATCGTTTTTCCGGTCATAGAGTTCATCAGTAGTGAACAGGTTAAGCACCAGCTTGTATTCCTCCGTCACCCAGCAGCGCACCGGAATAAACCCGCCAAAGCTGTCGTGTTCAATCTCGTAGCGGTTGAACTCCACCATCACACCGCGCGGCGAATGCGCGGCCAGAATATTTTCACCCGGCAGAATATCCGGCTTATCCATACCCGCCAGCGCCATCAGGGTCGGCAGCAGATCGATATGGCTGACCGGGGTATCCACCTGACGGCGCTCGCCCTGTGGCGAACGGATGATCAGCGGTATGCGCGTGATGTCATCGTACATCGCCGCCCCTTTACTGATCAGCCGATGCGCGCCCATCATTTCGCCATGATCGGACGTGTAGATCACCCAGGTATTTTTCCGTTGCTCCGGCGTTAAAGCATTAATGACCCGTCCGATCTGATCGTCAACAAAATCATTGCAGGCGAAGTAGAGCGGGTGGTAATAGCGCCCGTCTTCGCCCACCGGTGAGGGCATTGCCTGGGACCACAAGCGATGATGTTCAGGCTTGTTTGCCAGCGTATCGCGCGCTTTCGCCCCCAGTTCGTAATAAAAATCCTGATATTTCTGCAAATACGCTACCGGGCAGGTAAACGGATGGTGCGGTTCGTCGTAGGAGACAACCATCAAAAATGGCTCGTCAGCGCGGGCGGGCTGGTGAAGAAAATCCACCGCCCGGTTGCTGATGCGATACGCCCAGGTAAACGTCTCATCAATGTTGTTGGCCTGTAAATCGTCTATGCTGTTCAGGCCGTTACGCCACAAGGCGATCTCTTTCTCACTCAGTTCCGCCAGGTAATTCGCCCCGTCGTACCAGTAGTCAGCGTCCCATTCCGGCGGGCATTCGCCAGTCCCAAAATAGTCGTGCCCGTCAAGGTGCCATTTCCCGATATAACAGGTGTGGTAGCCCGCATCTTTAAAATAACGCCCCATCGTGGAGATATTTTTCCCCGGCGCGACATTGTTCGTCCACGGTCCGGACTGATTGGCGTAGATGCCGGTAAACAGTCCCGCGCGGGCGGGCGTGCACACCGGCGAACAGGTAAAGGCGGAATTGAAGCGGACGCCTTCGGCGGCCAGCTGGTCAATATGATGCGTGTTCAGCGGCTTACCGCTGTAACACCCAACCATATTGGTTGCCTGAGTGTCGGTCATGATGAACAGAAAGTTAGGCCGGGTCATGCGTTTTCCTTAGCGTCAGGGACACAGGTCGCAGCGGCAGAACGGCGGGTCTGCCAACTGCTGTAGATCAAATAAAAAATGACCAGCGCTGTTATGCCGTAACTGAGAATGGTCAGCCAGCGGGTAGAATAACCACCAAACTGCGCGAGTCCGGAATAGACGCCAATCATGGCGGACAGGATGCCAACGGAGGCGATCTTCGCGTTTTTCCACGGCTGCATGTCCACCGCAAACGCGTCCTGAAACCTGAACGGCGTGGCGCGCGGTTTGATCGCGCCGATGATGAGCATGACGAAAACATTGATGCAGAAGGTACAGGCCAGGACATAGAGGAAGTGAAAATCAAACTTCACCAGATAGTTGATGGTGATATAACTGACAATTCCCAGCGCCATCGCCACTTTTGCCGCCAGGGCAGGAATCCGCGGGAAGAAAAAGCCCATGATAATAATCGTCACCAGCGGTACGTTATAGATGCCGTTAAGCTGTTTCATCCAGCTGTAAAGCCCTTCCGGCGCGTTGGCGATGCACGGCGCCACCAGAACGGAAATAATGGCGATGAAGAAGCCGAATTTACGTCCGACGCGCACAAGCTGGTCTGGTTGCGCCTGCGGGTTGATGATGCGGCGATAAATGCCCATGCTGAATAACGTGCTGGCGCTATTAAGAAAACCGTTGAAGGTGCTGATCACCGCACCAAATAATACCGCGCCAAAAAAACCCACCAGCGGAACCGGCAACACATTATTCACCAGCGTCGGGTACGCCATATCCGCTTTAGGTAAATCCTGATACAGGTGAAACGCAATCAATCCCGGCAATACCAGCACCAGCGGGTCGAGCATTTTCAGTACGGCGGTTAATAACGCCCCTTTTTGCCCTTCCGCCAGGCTTTTCGACGCCAGCGTGCGCTGCACAATGCCCTGATTTGTGCACCAGTAAAAAGTGTTTACCAGAATCAGGCCGGTAAACGCCGCGCCAATGGGCAACGGATCGTTCGCCCCGCCAATGGAGTTTAATTTTTCCGCATGCACGGTAGTGAGCTGTTCAATACCCTGTAAAAAACTGCCTTTCCCCATGGCCATTAAGCCAAATATGGGCACTAACAGGCCGCCAATCACCAGACCGATACCGTTGATAGAGTCGGCCACCGCCATTGCCCGCAGACCGCCGATAACCGCGTAAATAATCCCCGCCAGCCCGAGTAAAATAACCAACAGCCAGATCGCCGCGCCGTGGGATATTTGCAGCGATTCGCTGATATGAAACAGGCTGTTTAACGCCAGCGCGCCGGAATACAACACGATCGGCAGAAAACAGACGCCAGTCGCAATCAAAAAGCAGAAGTCAATAATAATGCGCGTCGTTTTATCATAGCGCTCTTCAAGAAAATCAGGAATGGTCGCGATGCCGCGCTGGAGATAACGCGGCAGGAAGATCAGCGCGAGGAAAATTAAGGTAACAGCGGACGTCACTTCCCATCCCATGACCGACATCCCGCTCTTGTACGCCTGGCCAGAAAGGCCCACCAACTGTTCGGTGGACAGGTTGGTCAGCATTAACGACGCGGCGATAACCGGCGCTTTCAGTGAACGCCCCGCCAGAAAATATCCCTGTTGCGAACCGGTATCCGTTTTGCGTACTTTCCACCAGGTGATCGCCGCCACCAACAGCGTAAAGCCGACAAAGCTCAAAATTTGTAGCGTATTCATCTCTTAGCCCTTTTAGTGTTTATGTCCCGGCGCGCTCGGTGTAGGGAAGAGCAATAACAGGCCGGTTCAGGCAGTCAGATTTCTTAAAGTACATACGTCATATCCCTGAACGGATCCTTTTCTGTTATGTTCAGGTTGTGAGCATAATTCTCCGGCGAGAAATTAAAATGAATGGAAATTTGCAAAGTTCGCATGTAAAAAACGAAACGACGTACAATATTCCGCTGTTGATTAATGAAAATGTGATCTCCAGCGGCATTTCATTGATATCGCTGTGGCACACCTTCGCCGATGAACAGTATCGGGTTATTTGGCCACGCGATAAGAAAAAACCGCTAATCGCCAACGCCTGGGTCGCTGTGTATACCGTTCAGGGGTGCGGAAAAATACGCTTAAAAGACGGCGAACAAATTACACTTAATGGCAATTGCATCATTTTTTTAAAACCGACGGATATTCAGTCTTATCATTGTGACGGATTGCTGTGGGAACAATACTGGATGGAGTTTACGCCCACCAGCGTTATGGATATTCCTGTTCGTCAACAAAGCGTTATTTATCAGGGTGAGGATTATAATAATGAACTGGAATATGTCTCACAATTAATCACGTCGCCAGAGCCGATCAAAAATAACCTTGCCGTCGCGTTTCTCACCAAAATAATTTATCAGTGGATTTGTCTTATTGACGCAGAAGGTAAAAAAGATCCGCAACGTCTGCAAATTGAAAAACTTATTGCCACTCTCCATGCCAGTTTGCAACAGCGCTGGAGCGTCGCTGATATGGCGGCAACGCTTCCCTGTAGCGAAGCCTGGCTACGTCGGCTCTTTTTACGCTATACCGGCAAGACGCCGAAGGAATATGTACTGGATGCCCGGCTGGAACTGGCGTTGTCGCTGTTGAAGCAAGAGGGAAATACCGTCGGGCAGGTGGCGGACAGGCTCAACTTTTTTGATTCGTTTCACTTCAGCAAGGCGTTTAAACAGAAATTTGGCTATGCGCCATCGGCAGTGCTGAAACGTAAAAATGAGTATGCCGGATAAGCGCAATTCACAGCGCTATCCGGCAGCCAACGTTATCCTAACCCCCAAAAAATCACCGCCAGCAGTTGCGGCGTGATAATTCGCAGGAACATCACCAGCGGATACACCGTGGCATAAGAGAGCGCCGCCGCGCCGCTGGTGGCATGCAGGTTATTCGCAAACGCCAGCGCGGGCGGATCGGTCATTGAACCGGCCAGCATTCCGCACAGCGTCAGGTAGTTCATTTTGGCGAAAATTCGCGCCAGCAGACCAACGGTAATCAGCGGGATCGCGGTGATAAATATGCCGTAGCCAATCCAGCTTAAGCCTTCGCCCTGGGTCAGGGTATCGATAAAGTCACCGCCTGATTTCAGGCCGACAACCGCCAGGAAAAGCACAATACCCAGTTCCCGCAACGCCAGGTTGGCGCTCGGCGGCATAAACCAGTACAGCTTACCGACGCTGCCGATACGACCGAGGATCAACGCCATAATCAGCGGCCCACCCGCCAGCCCCAGTTTTAAGGCCACCGGGAAGCCAGGAATGAACAGCGGAATGGAGCCCAGCAATACCCCCAAACCGATACCAATAAATACCGGCAACATCTGTACCTGCTGCAGCTTCTGCTGGGCGTTTCCAACGACATTGGCCACGGCATCGATCGAGGCTGGACGGCCCACCAGATTGAGAATGTCGCCAAACTGCAAGCTGGCATCGCTACTGGCGACCAGCTCAACGCCTGCGCGGTTGAGTCGGGAGATCACCACATCGTAACGTTCCTTAAAATGCAGATCGCGGATGCGCTTGCCGAGCACTTTTTCGTTAGTCACCACCACCCGCTCAACGCGTAAATCGGTGCCCCGCGTTGAAAGCGAGGTATCCACTTCCTGACCGATAACCAGCTGGGCGTTATGCAGATCGCCGGGCTGCCCAACCAGGTGCAACAGATCGCCAATCTGAATGACGGTGGTCGGCGACGGCACCATTAGCGTCTCCTCACGCTTCAGACGCGAGCAGATAATTTTGTCACTGTTCAGGATGGGCACATCCTGGATCGCCATATTGTTGAGGTTAGGGTTTTCAACGCGGATATTGATGGTCTGTATCAGTGAATGTCCATGAGTGAGCGTCGATTCATGCTGTCGCGCTTCCGCATCGACATTGACGCGGAAAATCAGCCGCATCAGCCACATGGTCAGCAAAATGCCGCAAATACCAAACGGATAAGCCATCGCGTAGCTCATCCCCATCTGATCCACCACCTCCATGGGCGTACCCAGATCGCGCAGAATTTGCTGCCCTGCCCCCAGCGCCGGGGTATTGGTCACCGCGCCAGAAAATATCCCCAGCACCACCGGCAGCGGGATAGCGAAGATTTTATGCAGGATTGCGGTGACCAGGCCGCCCATGATGACTATCAGAATCGCAAACAGGTTGAGGCGTAAGCCTGAAACGCGCAGCGAGGCGAAGAAGCCCGGCCCCACCTGAATGCCAATGGTGTAGACAAAAAGGATCAGGCCAAACTCCTGGATGAAGTGCAGCATATCGCCGCTCAGCGTCACGCCTGCCTGGTCGACAAAGTGGCCGACGATAATCCCGCCGAACAGCACGCCCCCAATGCCGAAGCCGACACCCCGCACCTTGATATTGCCGATCCATAATCCGACAACTGCCACCAACGCCAGAACGCTGACCGTCAATGCTATATCACTCATTTTTATTCCCTGTGAATAACATTTGAATTTATAAGGATTATGACTGAATCGTTCAGGCATATATGCAGACTGGCGCACATTATGATGTTACAAAAAACCGGAAAGGCGCTTAAGACGGGCGTGTTGTACGCTTCACACAAAAAAGCCCCGTCATTTCTGGCGGGGCAATGGCAAGGAGCTATTTTATTAGCTGTTTAACGCGGGACGTTCGCTAATGGCGATACGTTGCGGAGCAAGGGTTTCCGGCACATTGCGGGTTAAATCGATATGCAGCAACCCGTTAACGAAAGTGGCGCCGGAGACTTCCATATTTTCAGCCAGGGTGAAGCTCAGGCTGAACGCCTGGCTGACCAGCCCCTGATGTAACCATTTGGTCTCTTTTTCAGGCTGTACGGGGGTGCCTTTTACCGTTAACCGTGTGCCTTCCAGTTGAATGTCCAGATCTTCCTGACGAAAACCGGCCAGCGCAAGGGTAATGCGGTAGTGGTTATCGTCGCTTTTTTCGATGTTATAGGGCGGGAAGCTCTGGCTTTCACCGGCATTTTGCAACGCGCTGGCCAGTTTGTCGAAACCGATCCATTGACGCAGCAGAGGGGATAAATCGTAGTTACGCATCGTTGTTTCTCCTTCTAAGAAGCGAGTTAAGCTTGCGAATCCGCAGATTCGCCTGTGCTCCCTGACGGCAAGCACTGTTTAACAGGCCGCGCAGCGCGGCCCGCGGAATTAGTTGATCTCGATACGGCGCGGTTTGTTCGCTTCCGGAATCACGCGCTCAAGCTCGATATACAGCAGTCCGTTTACCAGATTCGCGCCACGAACATGAATGTTCTCGGCTAACTGGAACTTGCGCTCAAAGTTGCGTTCCGCAATGCCCTGGTAAAGGTAAGTACGTTCTTTTTGCTCATCCGCGTGAGCGCCTTTCACCACCAGCAGGTTATCCTGCGCGGTAATTTCCAGTTCGCTTTCTGCGAAACCGGCAACGGCAATCGCAATGCGGTAGTGGTTTTCGTCTACCAGCTCAACGTTATACGGAGGGTAGCCGCCATTGCTCTGGCTCTGGTTGTTCTCTAGCAGGTTAAACAGGCGGTCAAAACCAATTGCAGAACGGTACAGCGGGGATAAATCAAAGTTACGCATAATCAATAGCTCCTGAAATCAGCGAGAATATATGACCTTCCATCATGGACAGGTCTGGTAGTCAGAACACCCATCAGGCGTGTCCTTCATTCGTCTACAACATCAAAATGGGTCTGATTGCGAACTTTTCAAGCGCGTCCGGCGGACTTTTTTTTGCAGTTTGGTGTCTATTGCATAGACTGGGTGGGTAAGGCACGTAATGGTAAAGTGCGATAACCGCCACAGAGCGACATGATGAGGATGTTTTTCTGGCAAGGGACAGCTATAACTCATCATGCAAACACCCATAATCAATAGATGAATAAATCATGATAAGAAATGTGTTGTTAACGCTGATGATGTGCAGTGGGATGGTTTTACTGAGTGGTTGCTCCAGCGTAATGTCACATACTGGCGGTAAAGAGGGAACTTACCCAGGCACGCGCGCCAGCGCCGCGATGATTGGCGACGATGAAACCAACTGGGGCACCAAATCGCTGGCGGTTCTGGATATGCCTTTTACCGCGGTAATGGACACGATTCTTTTGCCGTGGGATTTGTTCCGCAAAGACAGCTCGGTCAGGTCGCGCGTTGAAAAAAGCGAGGAGAGCACTCAGGCCACCAATGCCGTGATCCCGCCAGCCAGAATGCCCGTACAATAATTACAGACTGGTTTCTGTCACCCAAAGCTGCCGGAAACCGTCAACGTCTTCCATCCATGCCACCCACTTGCCATCCGGCGAGAACACGACGGCATCCGCAGACGGCGGATTCCCGTGTTGCTGGGTCAGAAACGTCGTCACCCCGTTTTGCGCATCGCAGCAGGCGATGCGGTTATCCAGCACAAATCCCAGCCATTTTCCCGACGGATGCCAGTTAAACGCAGACTGTATGCCCGTAGCATGGCGCGTCAACTGCCGCGGTTCGCCACCCTGCGCCGGAATAAGCCAGAGCTGCACAATCCCTTTATCATCGCGCATCAAAAAGGCAATTTCGCTTCCCTGTGGATTGCTACGTACCCAGTGGCGCGGCACGTTGACCAGCCCCGGGAAACGACGCGAGTGGGTGAACGTCAGGCGACGCTGATTCACGCCGCGCGGCGGCGCGGGCAAGGTTGACGCCGTACCTTCCAGCGGCGCGTCGCCGGGGGTTTTCCAGCCCGCCTCATCCTGAGGGAGATCGACCAGAAACAGTTCCGGCACCTTTTCGCCCGTCACGGAAAGCGTGTCGCCAATAAACGCCAACGCAGCGTTACCCACCCAGCCTTCTTCGTAGGCGCGGTTGATTTCATCGCTACCCGGCTGTGGCGAAGGCGTGGTCTGACTGACCAGCACACACCAGTGGCTGCCGCTGTACTCACGGGGATGCTCTGCGGAAACAGTAACCGGACCATACGGCGTCGCGACGCCAACGTTGCGTAAATCCAGCGCCAGGTCGCGCTCATGAAGCACATGATCGTTATAGGTAAAGCTGACAAATTTCCCGTTCGGGCTAAACACATGGACATGACTGCCGCCACGCAACGCGCCAGGCGTCCAGGGCGCGGTGATGTCCATCGCATCAAGAGTCGACACGCTTCCCGCTTCAGCGATGACTCCGCGACGGTGATGAAAATCGTACTGCCAGTGCGCATCCGGATGCTCCGGTCCGTGAATGAACACATATTTTTCAACCTGCGGATGAACGGTCACGACGCCAACGTGCGCCCCCCGATCGGCACGGTAAATCACCTCCCGCTCAGCGGTATATATATTGACCCGCTCAATGGTATCTCCCGTAAACGACGCGCCGGACGGGCGAACATCAAAAACCAGCCAACTGCTGTCCGGCGTCCAGGTATTGATATTGGTAAGCTGATGATGACGCGGCGTAAAGGTGACTTGCTTCATGAGTTAGCCCGTTGCAAAACGATTTTGCTCATCATACTTCACAAGGACTTCACTTTCAGGCTTTAGCGTAGCGTCATCTTTATTTTTGCGGACAGAAAGATGGAACATTTCGACGTTGCGATTATTGGCCTTGGCCCGGCGGGCGCAGCCCTGGCGCGTAAGTTAAGCGGTAAGATGCGGGTCATCGCGCTGGATAAAAAGCGTCAGTGCGGAAACGAAGGCTTTACTAAACCTTGCGGCGGCCTGCTGGCGCCAGATGCACAACGTTCATTTATTCGCGACGGAATGACGCTCCCTGTGGACGTGATCGCTAATCCGCAAATATTCAGCGTTAAGACGGTAGACGTTGACGCAGCCCTCACGCGTAACTACCCGCGCAGTTACATCAACATTAATCGCCATGCCTTTGATTTATGGATGAAGTCGCTGATCCCTGACGATGTGCAGGTTTACCATGACAGCCTGTGCCGTAAAGTCTGGCGGGAAGAGGGCAAATGGCACGTTATTTTTCGCGCCGACGGCTGGGAGCAGCAGATTAGCGCCCGCTATCTGGTCGGTGCCGATGGCGCAAACTCACTGGTACGCCGTGCTCTTTATCCACAACATCGGATTCGCAAATACGTCGCTATCCAGCAGTGGTTTGCGGAAAGCCATCCGGTGCCGTTTTATTCCTGCATTTTCGATAACGCCGCCACGGACTGTTATTCCTGGAGCATCAGTAAGGATGGCTATTTTATCTTTGGCGGGGCGTATCCGATGAAGGACGGACAAGCCCGTTTTGAAGCATTAAAAGCCAGGATGGAAGTATTTCAGTTCCGCTTCGGCAAACCGGTAAAAAGCGAGAAATGCACGGTTCTGTTCCCGTCGCGCTGGGCGGACTTCGTCTGCGGTAAAGAGAATGCCTTTCTGATTGGCGAAGCGGCAGGATTTATCAGCGCCAGCTCGCTGGAAGGCATCAGCTATGCGCTGGACAGCGCGGAGATCCTTCACGGTATTTTCGGGCAGAAAACAGCGGACAAAAATAGCGCTTACCAAAAAGCGACCCGCAAATTACGCCTTAAGCTGTATGGCAAAATCCTGAAGAGTCGGGTATTAACCTCGGCGATGACCCGTAGATGGATCATGCAAAGCGGCGTGGCGCATATTCCCGTAACGCAGGATGACCAGCCCACCGTTAACGCTGGCAGGCTGGTAAACACGCCTTAACCGACGCGTTTTACATCCCCCACCAGCAGGATATAAGAAAGGGCGCCCACCAGGGCAACGGCTGAAATATAGACCAGCGCCGGGCCAAAGCCGTAATCCTGCGCCAGGTAACCAATAACCAGCGGTACGGTGATCCCGCCGAGCCCACCGACAAAGTTAAACACGCCGCCGGTCAGGCCGATCAGTCGCATCGGGGCAAGCGATGAAACCAGCGACCAGGTGATAGAGGCAAACCCATTGCCAAAGAAGGCCAGCGCCATCAGAGTCATAATCCAGACCGGATCGTTGGTGTAGTTAGCCCCCATAATACAGGTTGAGATTAACAGGCCGCAGATAATCGGCGTTTTACGCGCCACGCCGAGGGAGAAGCCTTTTTTCACCAGTTTGTCTGCCAGCCAGCCGGAAAGCAGGACACCGAAGAACGCGGCGAGGAAAGGCACCGTCGTCATAAAACCGGCTTTCAGGGCAGTGATGCCTTTTTCCTGCGTCAGGTAGTTCGGAAACCAGGTCAAAAAGAACCACAGCGTCGAGGTTACCGCAAACTGCCCCAGATAGACGCCCACCAGCTTGCGGTGAAACACCAATTTCCAGTCGGCTTTGCTCAGCGGCTGGCGCGCCTCTTTCTTCACCGGCGCGTCGCCGTCCACCAGGCCGCCGCCGTCACGAATATAGTCCAGTTCCGCTTTGCTGATACTTTTGGTCAGGCGCGGCGGCTGGTAGACCTTAAACCAGATCAGCGACCAGATAATGCCAATCCCGCCAGTGACGATAAACACCCAGTGCCAGCTCAGCAGCTCCTGGATCCAGATAAGGAGTGGAGTGAGGAATGCCAGGCCGACAAACTGCCCTGAGGTGTAAAAACCCACAGCGGAAGCGCGTTCATGCTCCGGGAACCAACTGGTCACCATCCGGTTGTTGGTTGGGAAAGCGGGCGCTTCGAAAATCCCGGTAATCGCACGCAGGCCAATCAGCGACAGCAATCCGGTCGCGAATCCCTGGAACAGGGTCGCCACCGACCAGCCGAGAATGGCAATAAAGTAAGTCAGGCGCGACCCCACGCGGTCAAGGAACCAGCCGCCGGGGATTTGGCACAGCGTATACAGCCAGGCAAACGCCGAGAAAACATAGCCCATTTCCGCTTTGCTGATGCCAAACTCCTCCTGGATATGCGCTGAAGCCACGGCAAGGTTGGCGCGGTCAACATAGCAAATCACCACGGTAATAAAGATCATAATCAGCGTCACATAACGACGACGCCCGGTTTTTGCAGCAGTAACTGGAATATCCATCGCAATCTGTCTCCAGATTTTGGGCATAGCGAAGCCGCTCACCATGCCCTGTAATTTACAGAGGGTGTGTTTAATTTTTTTAATTAAAAACGTAACCGGAATGCGCGAAGTATGGCGCGTATTACCACTCCGCTACGCTGCCGTCTTCATGACGCCATAAAGGATTACGCCAGTCCGGCGCATTTTTGCTCAGCTCGATGACCTTCGCTTCATCAATTTCTACGCCCAGACCCGGTTTCATTAATGGCCTGAAGAAACCGCCTTCCATGTTGAAGTCTTCTTTATTCTTCACAAAGTCGAGCAGCTCCGCGCCCTGGTTGTAGTGAATACCCATGCTTTGCTCCTGGAACACCGCGTTGCGGGAGACAAAATCCACATGCAGACAGGCCGCCAGTGCGATGGGTCCAAGCGGGCAGTGCGGCGCCAGGGCCACATCGTACGCTTCCGCCATCCCGGCAATCTTGTAGCATTCAGTGATGCCGCCCGCGTGGGAGAGATCGGGCTGTAATATCGCAATGCCGCCGGCTTCCAGCACGCGTTTGAACTCAAAGCGCGAGAACATACGTTCACCCGCCGCGATCGGAATGTGCGTCTGTTCTGCCAGTTTCGGATAGTATTCCGCCTGCTCGGCCAGTACCGGCTCCTCAATAAACAGCGGGCGATACGGCTCCAGCTCTTTAATTAGCACTTTTGCCATCGGCGCGCTGACGCGTCCGTGGAAGTCCAGGCCAAACTCAATTTCGCTGCCAAAGGCTTCACGGATTTGCGCCACGGTATTGACGGCGCGGTCTATCGCCCGAGAATTGTCGATAACGCCCAGCTCTTCGCAGCCATTGAGTTTGAAGGTGTCAAAACCAATCCCACGCAGCTTATTGATGCCATCAATCACCTCTGCAGGACGGTCGCCGCCGACCCAGCTGTAGGCTTTGATTTTATCCCGCACCAGACCGCCCATCAGTTGCCATACGGGCGCATTCAGCACTTTCCCTTTGATATCCCATAACGCCTGGTCAATACCGGCGATGGCGCTCATCATGATCGGGCCGCCGCGGTAAAACCCGGCCCGGTACATGACCTGCCACAAATCGTTGATACGCGCTGGATCCTGACCAATCAGGTAATCGCCAAATTCATGGACTGCCGCTTCCACCGTGCGCGCGCGTCCTTCAATGACCGGTTCGCCCCAGCCAACTACGCCTTCATCGGTTTCGATTTTCAGGAACATCCACCGCGGAGGTAAACGGTACGTGGTGATTTTCGTTATCTTCATTTCACTGCCTCTCGATACGCTTTAACAAATGCTGCCGCCTGCTGCGCGGTTCGTTCCACTGACTGTCCGGCGCGATAAAGATCGCTGCCCAGCCCCGCCCCCACACAGCCTGCGTTTATCCACTGCGCCAGGTTTTCCGGCGTTACGCCGCCCACGGCAAAGACCGGCACGCTGGGGGGTAAGACCGCTTTCAGCGCTTTGATGTAATCCGGGCCAAAGGCCGACGACGGGAAAATTTTGAGAGACTGCGCGCCCGCATCGAGAGCGGTAAAGGCTTCTGTGGCCGTAGCGCATCCCGGGCAGACGGTCATGCCGTAGCCCACCGCGCGGCGAATCACGTCTGGGTTGATATTTGGCGTAACAATCAGCCTACATCCCCACTGTGCGAGCTGGTCTACCTGTTCGGGTTTAAGTACCGTTCCGGCCCCGATCAGCGCCCTGTTACCAAACGCATCGACGACTGTCGGAATGCTTTTTTCCCATTGCGGAGAGTTAAGTGGAATTTCAACCGCATCGAAACCGGCGTCGATGACCGCGCCGACGTGTGCCAGCGCTTCATCGGGCGTAATGCCGCGTAGAATTGCGATTAGCGGAAGATCAGTTTGCCACTGCATGTGCGATGCTCCTTATGCCTGCCTGAAATGCCGTATCGCCGGCTACCGTCGCCACCTCGCGCCCGACAGCGTGAAATGCCTGCTGATAGCGCGCGGTCAGCGATGAGCCAGCAACAAGGGTGATGGCCTGCTCGCCTGGGATAAAATCGCCCATACTGGCGACTTCCGCGCCAATCAGCAGGCCGGATAAAAATTCGCTGACCTGCTCTCGCGGCAGGCTTCCCAGCACGTGGGAAGCGCGAACTTCAAAGAGTTTTGGCAGAACGTCAGGCGAGTTGAGACCGCGCTCCAGACCGGCGCTGAACGCCTCCGGAGACGGAACCTGATCAGGCAAACCTGCGCCCACCAGCGAATGACGCAGCAGCAGGTGATGCAGTTCTCCTGTCATCACAGTGCGAAAATCGTGGATTTGCTCAGCATCGGTCTGCACCCATTTGCAGTGGGTTCCGGGCATGACATAGACAGCGGAAGGGGAGAGCGAACGGGCGCCCAGCAGTTGGGTTTCTTCGCCACGCATCACGTTATGATTATCCTCGCGCGAAACGCTAAGCCCGGGAATAATCCAGATATTGTCGCCAACAGACGTTACATGCTCGCCAATGGCCGAGAAACTGGCGGGAACCGGTAAATAAGGGGCGATTTTCCAGCCCACGTTACTGCCGATCATTCCCGCCATCACTACCGGCGTAGCGCCGTCGCGCCAGGCATCGGTCACTTCTGCTAACACCGCCTCCGGGGATTTACCGTTCAGACGCGTTACGCCCGCTTCGGATTGCCTGCTCTCCAGGCACTGCTCGCCCTGATATAGCCAGGCGCGCAGATTGGTCGATCCCCAGTCAATTGCGATGTAGCGTGCTGTCATGTGATTTCCTTGAGCCTTCGTGTCGAGCTGGCGATCATGGTTAAGGCCGCCTGCTCTGCCGCATCGCTATCCTGATGCCGTATTGCATCGAATAGCGCCTTATGTTCCTGGAGCGTTTTCGGCATATTGGCCTCATCGCCCATCCAGGTCCGTTCAAAAACTGCCCGCTGTAGCGAGCTAATCGCCACGCTAAGCTGCTGTAAAACCGGGTTATGTACCGACTGCAACACCGCCTCGTGGTAGCGAATATCCGCTTCATTGAAGGCATCCCGATCCTGGTTGTTGGCGATCATGTCATTGAGCGCCGACTCGATTTCTGCCAGATCGCTTGAGGTCGCGCGTTCCGCTGCCCAGCGTGCTATAGCCGGTTCGACCAGGTTACGCACTTCACTCATTGCGCTAATCAGGCGCGGGTCGTAGTCGTTTTCCAGTACCCATTGCAGGACGTCAGTATCAAGGTAATTCCACTGATTACGTGGCGTAACAAACGCCCCGCGATAACGCTTCATTTCAATAAGGCGTTTCGCCATCAGCGAACGGAACACTTCGCGAATGATGTTGCGTGAGGTTTCAAATTCCTCACACAGCTCCGCCTCTGCCGGAAGCGCTGAACCAGGTACGTACTTACCGCTAACAATCTGTTTGCCCAGCGTGATAACGATGCGATCGGTTTTATTGAGAGTCATGAAAAGTCCTTCTGCTCTGAATGTACCGCTCTACTTTACCGTTACCGCTGAAATTCGCCTCAATTTTGTAGTACTAACGTGACGTCATTCGTCATTGCCATGCGCGAACTGTAGTACAACACTATTGTGCTGTACTACAATTTAGATCACAAAAACGACAATCGGTAATAAAAATGTTATGAGAGAGAAACGAAAGACATAAAAAAACCCGCAATAAATGCGGGTGGGGTTGTTTGCCGAATAACGGCTCGCGTGTTAACGATCAGGCATTAATTCAGCACAAACTTTTCAATTGCGTATGCCACGCCGTCTTCCAGATTGGATTTGGTGACAAAGTTGGCGATCTCTTTCACCGACGGTATAGCGTTGTCCATCGCCACGCCCATACCAGCGTATTCAATCATGGCGATATCATTTTCCTGATCGCCAATCGCCATAATCTCTTCCGGCTTGATCTCCAGCGCATCGGCCAGCGACTTCACGCCGGTGCCTTTATTGACGCGTTTATCCAGGATTTCGAGGAAGTACGGCGCACTTTTCAGTACCGTGTACTTCTCTTTCACCTCTGCCGGAATGCGGGAAATGGCTTTATCGAGGATCGCGGGCTCGTCAATCATCATCACTTTCAGGAACTGGGTTGCCGGGTCCATTTTTTCCGCTTCACAGAACACCAGCGGAATGGTCGCAACGTAGGACTCATGCACGGTGTAATAACTTATGTCACGGTTGGCGGTATATAACGTGTTGCGATCCAGGGCGTGAAAGTGTGAACCCACTTCGCGGGAGAGTTTTTCCAGGTAACGGTAATCGTCGTAGCTTAGCGCTGTTTGCGCAACGGTACTGCCATCGCCTGCTTTCTGCACCAGCGCGCCATTATACGTGATGCAGTAGTCGCCAGGCTGTTCCATATGGAGTTCTTTCAGGTAGCTGTGCACACCAGCATAGGGACGACCGGTGGTTAACACTACGTTGACCCCCTTTTCCCGGGCAGCGGCAATCGCGTTTTTTACCGCAGGCGAAATGGTGTGATCGGGCAGCAGAAGGGTGCCATCCATATCGATAGCAATGAGTTTGATAGCCATGAATTCCCCGCATTAAATGAGTCCTGACTCATGCTAACGCGATTCCGCTCAAAAAACAGCTATCAAAAGGAGGATTGAAAGGGGAAACGGATTTCCCCTTTTGTGGTCCGATTAAATATCGATGTTCGCCGCTTTCAGGGCGTTTTCTTCGATAAAGGCGCGACGCGGTTCGACGGCATCGCCCATCAGCGTGGTAAACAGCTGGTCGGCGGCAATCGCATCTTTCACGGTAACGCGCAGCATACGACGGCTTTCCGGGTCCATGGTAGTTTCCCACAGCTGTTCCGGGTTCATCTCGCCCAGACCTTTATAACGCTGAATAGCGAGGCCACGACGAGACTCTTTCACCAACCAGTCCAGCGCCTGCTCGAAGCTGGCAACCGGCTGACGACGTTCGCCACGTTCGATAAATGCGTCGTCTTCGATCAGGCCACGCAGTTTCTCGCCCAGCGTGCAGATGCGACGGTATTCCGCACCGGTCACAAACTCGTGATCCAGCGGATAGTCGGTATCCACGCCGTGAGTACGTACCCGGACGATCGGCTCGTAGAGGTTCTGTTCCGCATTATGCTGAATGTCGAACTTCCACATGCTGCCGTGCTGCTCTTTCTCGTTCAGCTCGGTGATCAGCGCGTTCACCCAACGGGTGACCTTCTGCTCGTCAGAAAGATCGGCTTCCACCAGCGTCGGCTGATAAACCAGCTCTTTCAGCAGTGCTTTCGGGAAACGACGCTCCATACGACCAATCATTTTTTGCGTCGCATTGTACTCAGACACCAGTTTTTCTAACGCTTCACCGGACAGCGCCGGCGCGCTGGCGTTGGCATGCAGCGTCGCACCGTCCAGCGCGATGGAGATCTGGTACTGATCCATCGCCTCATCGTCTTTAATGTACTGTTCCTGCTTGCCTTTCTTCACTTTGTACAGCGGCGGCTGAGCAATGTAGACGTGCCCGCGCTCGACGATTTCCGGCATCTGACGGTAGAAGAAGGTCAACAGCAGCGTACGGATGTGCGAGCCGTCAACGTCCGCATCGGTCATGATGATGATGCTGTGATAGCGCAGTTTGTCCGGGTTGTACTCGTCGCGACCAATGCCGCAGCCCAGCGCGGTGATAAGCGTGGCCACTTCCTGCGAAGAGAGCATCTTGTCGAAACGCGCTTTCTCGACGTTAAGAATTTTCCCCTTCAGCGGCAGAATCGCCTGGTTCTTGCGGTTACGCCCCTGCTTCGCAGAGCCGCCCGCGGAGTCCCCTTCCACCAGGTACAGTTCGGACAGCGCCGGGTCACGTTCCTGACAGTCCGCCAGCTTGCCCGGCAGACCGGCTAAGTCCAGCGCGCCTTTACGGCGAGTCATTTCACGGGCGCGGCGCGCCGCTTCACGGGCGCGCGCCGCGTCGATAATCTTACCGACAACGATTTTCGCGTCAGACGGATTTTCCAGCAAGTATTCGCTCAGCAGTTCATTCATCTGCTGTTCCACCGCCGATTTCACCTCAGACGACACCAGCTTGTCTTTGGTCTGGGAGGAGAACTTCGGATCCGGCACCTTCACGGACACCACGGCAATCAGGCCTTCACGGGCGTCGTCGCCGGTGGCGCTGACTTTGGCTTTTTTGCTGTAACCTTCTTTGTCCATGTAGGCGTTCAGGGTACGGGTCATCGCCGCCCGGAAGCCAGCAAGGTGTGTACCGCCGTCACGCTGTGGAATGTTATTGGTAAAGCAGTAAATGTTTTCCTGGAAACCGTCGTTCCACTGCAATGCCACTTCCACGCCGATACCGTCTTTTTCTGTAGAAAAATAGAAGATATTCGGGTGAATCGGCGTTTTGTTTTTGTTCAGATACTCAACGAACGCCTTGATGCCGCCTTCATAGTGGAAGTGGTCTTCTTTACCGTCGCGCTTGTCTTTCAAGCGAATAGAGACGCCAGAGTTGAGGAAGGACAGCTCACGCAGACGTTTCGCCAGGATCTCGTATTCGAACTCAGTGACGTTGGTGAAGGTTTCCAGGCTTGGCCAGAAACGGACCATCGTACCGGTTTTGTCGGTGTCGCCGGTCACCGCCAGCGGAGCCTGCGGTAC
Source organism: Citrobacter sp. 50677481 (assembly GCF_001463265.1). Classification (NCBI taxonomy): domain Bacteria; kingdom Pseudomonadati; phylum Pseudomonadota; class Gammaproteobacteria; order Enterobacterales; family Enterobacteriaceae; genus Citrobacter; species Citrobacter sp. 50677481. Next base: position 47,414 of record NZ_LNHZ01000039.1, on the reverse strand, counting down.
GCCGTGCTCATAAATCTGACGGTGGATTTTGTTATCGCGCTGGATAACCAGTTCCAGTTTCTGGGACAGGGCGTTTACCACGGAAACACCAACGCCGTGCAGACCGCCGGACACTTTATAGGAGTTATCATCGAATTTACCGCCTGCGTGCAGGACGGTCATGATCACTTCCGCCGCCGAGACGCCCTCTTCCGGATGGATACCGGTCGGGATGCCACGCCCGTCATCCTGTACGGAAACGGAGTTGTCAGCATGGATCGTGACGATAATGTCTTTACAGTGACCCGCGAGCGCTTCGTCGATAGCGTTATCTACCACCTCAAATACCATGTGGTGCAGACCGGTGCCGTCATCCGTGTCGCCGATATACATACCCGGGCGCTTACGCACCGCATCGAGTCCTTTCAGGACTTTGATACTGGAGGAGTCATAAGAATTCGACATCAACGTTTCTCGCTCATTTAATCTTGGGTTAATCCGTTATTTTACCCTTTTCCACGGTAAACATCTTCGAATTTTCATCCGACATGTCCAGAACGTGTTCAGCGCTGATTGCGCTGACGAAGACCTGCGATTGCGTCGCTTTTAAGCGGCTGGCCAGCAGCCCGCGACGCGCATCATCAAGTTCAGAGGCAAAATCATCTATCAGGTACAAACACCGCCGCCCGCTCTCGCGGGTGAGGTATTCGCCTTGCGCCAGACGTAAGGCGCACATTAGCAGCTTAAGCTGCCCACGCGACAAGGTATCTTCCACCGGCGCGCCATCGGCGCGAATGCGAAAATCCGCTTTGTGCGGACCGTGCGCGGTGTAAGTCAACATGCGGTCGCGTTCGAAACCGCGCTCCAGCACCTCGGCATACTCCGTCTCTTTCTCCCAGCCGCGCTGGAAAGAGAACGAGAGCGTGAATTCAGGAAGGAACTGCTGGCAAGTGTCCGCCATATCCTGCGCGATACCGGCGCTGTACGCAGCGCGCCAAGTGCTGATTTGTTCCGCCAGCGGAATGAGTTCTTTATCCCACGGACGCAGTTGTTCGTAACGACTCACCTGGCGTAGCGCGGCGTTACGCTGTTTCAGCAGCCGCTTCAGGTTGCTCCAGGCGGTAAAGAATCCGGTTTCGTTGTGAAAGCATCCCCAATCGAGGAACGCTCTTCTGTATTTGGGGCCGCCATTGAGCAAAGTAAACCCCTCGGGGGTAATCAGTTGCATTGGCATCAGGTGCGCCAGCTCCGCGACCTTGTGACCGTCGGTGCCATCGATGCGCACTTTGCTGTCGCCCTGTTTGTCTTTGGTCAGGCCGATGGCGGTTTCCCGCTCAGCGCCCTGCAAACGTCCATGCAGAACAAACGCGTCCTGTTCATGGCGAATCACGCGGCCTGGCTGCAAACTGCGAAACGCCCGGCCATGGCCGAGCGTATAGATGGCTTCGAGCACGCTGGTTTTGCCGCTGCCGTTGGCGCCAACCAGGAAGTTAAAGCCGGGGGATAAAGCGAGATCCGCGCTTTCGATATTGCGGAAGTCTTTGATTAAAAGGCGCGTCAGTGACATATCAGGGTTTCTTCGGGCCAGGGCGTAATCGGCGCAACCAGTTTCAACGCGGACTGCGCACAACCCCTGAAGCGTACACGAAGTACGTGACAGGGGCGAGCACAGCCCAGGTTGATAATGGCAAGCAAGATAGCCCGATATTTTTCACTAAAGTCTCATAGGCATGACGACGTATGCCGCGCTTTGTGATGCGGCATCTTCAATCTGTACGCTGGAGACGGAGTCGGTCAGCATAATGCGCACGGTTTCACACTTCAGCGCATTCAGCACATCCAGCACGTAGCTGACGTTAAAGCCGATCTCCATTTCCGTTCCCGGATAAGTCACATCCAGAATTTCTTCTGCTTCTTCCTGTTCCGGGTTATTGGCGGTAATTTTGAGCTGGTTTTCACTCACGTACAGGCGCACGCCGCGGAACTTTTCGTTCGAGAGGATCGCCGCACGGGCAAACGCCTGCTTAAGAATATCGCAGCCGGCTTCCAGATGTTTATCCGGATTTTTCGGCAACACGCGACGGTAGTCAGGGAAGCGGCCATCCACCAGCTTGGACGTAAAGATAAAGTCGCCCACATGAGCGCGGATGTTGTTGCTGCCGATCTGCACATGCAGCGGGTTTTCGCCGCCGTCGAGCATACGCATCAGTTCAATCACGCCTTTACGCGGCACGATCACTGAATGACTCGGCAGCGACTGGCCGATCGGCATGGAGCAGACCGCCAGACGGTGACCATCGGTCGCCACCGTACGCAGCTCTTCACCTTCAGTTTCGAACAGCATACCGTTTAAATAGTAACGCACATCCTGATGCGCCATGGAGAATTGCGTGGCCTCAATCAGACGTTTCATCGTCGCCTGCGGCAACGTGAATTCGACCTCGCTTTGCCAGTCGTCCAGATTCGGGAAGTCGGCGGCAGGCAGGGTGGAAAGCGAAAATCGGCTGCGACCAGAGCGCACCAGCATGCGATCGCCTTCCAGTTGAACGGCGATTTCAGCGCCTTCCGGCAGGCCACGGCAAATATCAAAGAATTTGCGTGCCGGGACTGTGGTCGCGCCAGGCTCATGCGGCTGAATCAACGCAACGCGCGCCACCATTTCCATTTCAAGATCGGTACCGGTCAGCGAAAGCGTACCGTCAGCCACCTGCAGCAACAGGTTACCGAGAATCGGCAGCGTAGGACGACCACCCAGCGGGCCGCTGACCTGCTGAAGCGGTTTTAATAAATGTTCACGTTCAACGGTAAATTTCATAGCGTCACGAAGATAATGTTCTGATTAAATTGGAGAAATCTTCTTTAATATCATGGCTTTCTTCACGCAACTGCTCAATCTTGCGGCAGGCGTGGAGTACGGTGGTGTGGTCACGCCCGCCAAACGCGTCGCCAATTTCCGGCAGACTGTGGTTGGTAAGCTCTTTGGCCAGCGCCATCGCCATCTGACGCGGACGCGCTACCGAGCGAGAACGACGCTTGGACAGCAGATCCGCAATCTTGATTTTGTAATACTCCGCCACTGTCTTTTGAATATTGTCGATAGTGACCAGTTTTTCCTGCAACGCCAGCAGATCGCGCAGCGCTTCGCGAACGAAGTCGATGGTGATCGCCCGACCGGTAAAGTTGGCGTTAGCAATCACGCGGTTCAGCGCCCCTTCCAGCTCACGCACGTTAGAGCGCAGTCGCTTGGCAATAAAGAACGCCACTTCGCCAGGCAGACGAATGTCGTTTTCATCTGCCTTTTTCATCAGGATCGCCACGCGGGTTTCCAGTTCAGGTGGTTCGATCGCCACCGTCAACCCCCAACCAAAACGGGATTTCAAACGATCCTCGACGCCGTTGATCTCTTTAGGATAACGATCCGACGTCAAAATGATCTGCTGATTACCTTCGAGCAAGGCGTTAAAGGTGTGGAAAAATTCTTCCTGGGATCGTTCTTTATTGGCAAAGAACTGAATGTCATCAATTAGCAGCGCGTCAACGGAACGGTAGTAGCGTTTGAACTCTTCGATCGCGTTGTTTTGCAGGGCCTTCACCATGTCCTGCACAAAGCGTTCGGAGTGCATATACACGACTTTCGCGTTGGGCTTGCGCGCCATAATACCGTTTCCTACCGCGTGCAACAGGTGGGTTTTCCCCAGACCGGTGCCGCCATACAGAAATAACGGGTTATAGGCGCCGCCAGGGTTGTCCGCCACCTGACGCGCCGCCGCGCGCGCCAGCTGGTTAGATTTACCTTCGACGAAGTTATCAAACGTGTGTTTCACGTTAACGTTAGAACGGTAGGTAGGCTCAGCGGGCGCCGGTACGTTGTCCCAGCCGGGACGCGCCGCCGCGGGTTCCTGACGCTGTGGTTGTACCTGAGCCACCTGAGCGGGCGCGGCAACATTGTTATTGACCGGCGTCTTCAGCGTCTGGGTGACCGGCTTCGTGCCGACCTCAAAGCGTAGCTGCGGGGCGTCAGCGCCGCAAAAATTATTCAGCAGCCCATTGATATTATTGAGATACTTGTCTCTTACCCAATCGAGCACAAAACGGTTTGGCGCATACAAAGCCAGCGTGTTATCGCTCAGTTCCGCCTGCAACGGGCGTATCCACATACTGAATTCTGTGGCTGGTAACTCATCCTGCAATCGGGCAAGACACTGCTGCCAAAGCGAAAGTGACACGGCGGACTCCACTCGAACAAAAGTCGATAAATGACAAAGGCTGAAACATTCATGATTGTTGACGCACATCGACAAGACCCTATGCAAAGGGTGACGTGCGAATTGCTATCTGCAATTTTACCCGATCAGGATCTCTGGAAACGATCGGGACCGCGGATCATAGCGTAAACTGAGAAAGAGATCTTCTGTTTCTCACAGATTCTTCCCGATTTATCCACAGGTCTTCACAAGACGGGGTAAGTGTAAACGATCCTGGAGAGGATCAGGGCGATTTCGCGCCCATATCGGAAAATTTAATGAGTAAAGACGGTTTACGCCTTAAACGATCTAATAAAGATCCCGGGCGATCCTTGCGCTTTACCCACCAGTCCGTATAATTCTCCACCCGTCGCGCGATGCCTGTGAAACGGCGTCAACGCTGTCTGTTTTTCGTGCGAAAAGGTGCGGAAAAAGGCAGGGATTTAAGGAAAGAGAATTGACTCCGGAGTGTACAATTATTACAATCCGGCCTCTTTAATCACCCACACTGTGGCGTAAGTCGTTCGAAACTCGTTCGGGTATACGCAAAAGTCAGTGAATTTATTCAAGTTTAGGTAGAAATCGCCATGAAACGCACTTTTCAACCGTCTGTACTGAAGCGCAACCGTTCTCACGGCTTCCGTGCTCGTATGGCTACTAAAAATGGTCGTCAGGTTCTGGCACGTCGTCGTGCTAAAGGCCGCGCTCGTCTGACCGTTTCCAAGTAATAAAGCTAACCCCTGAGTGGTTAAGCTCGCATTTCCCAGGGAGTTACGTTTGTTAACTCCCAATCATTTCACATTCGTCTTCCAGCAGCCACAACGGGCTGGCACGCCGCAAATCACCATCCTCGGCCGCCTGAATTCGCTGGGGCATCCCCGTATCGGTCTTACCGTCGCCAAGAAAAACGTTCGACGCGCCCATGAACGCAATCGGATTAAACGTCTGACGCGTGAAAGCTTTCGTCTGCGTCAGCACGAACTTCCTGCAATGGACTTCGTGGTGGTGGCGAAAAAGGGGGTTGCCGACCTCGATAACCGTGCTCTCTCGGAAGCGTTGGAAAAATTATGGCGCCGCCACTGTCGCCTGGCTCGCGGGTCCTGATAGCCCTTATTCGGGTCTATCAACGCCTGATCAGTCCGCTGCTTGGGCCGCACTGTCGTTTCACGCCAACCTGTTCAAGCTACGGAATTGAGGCATTGCGCAGGTTTGGAGTGATAAAAGGCAGTTGGTTGACGGTGAAACGCGTATTAAAATGCCACCCTTTACACCCTGGTGGTGACGATCCCGTCCCGCCCGGACCATTTGATACCAGAGAACACTAACGATGGATTCGCAACGCAATCTTCTTATCATCGCTTTGCTGTTCGTGTCTTTCATGATCTGGCAAGCCTGGGAGCAGGATAAAAATCCGCAACCCCAGATCCAACAGACCACGCAGACAACGACCACCGCAGCGGGTAGCGCCGCCGACCAGGGCGTACCGGCCAGTGGCCAGGGGAAACTGATTACGGTTAAGACTGACGTGCTTGATCTGACCATTAACACCCGTGGTGGTGATGTGGAACAGGCCCTGCTGCCCGCTTACCCGAAAGAGCTCGGTTCCAGCGAACCATTCCAACTGCTGGAAACTACCCCACAGTTTATCTATCAGGCCCAGAGTGGTTTGACCGGTCGCGACGGCCCGGATAACCCGGCTAACGGTCCTCGTCCGCTGTACAACGTTGAAAAAGACGCGTTTGTACTGGCAGACGGTCAAAACGAATTGCAGATCCCGATGACCTATACCGACGCCGCAGGCAACACGTTTACGAAAACGTTCGTCCTGAAACGTGGCGACTATGCGGTCAACGTCAACTACAGCGTGCAGAACGCCGGCGAGAAACCGCTGGAGATCTCCACCTTTGGTCAGTTGAAGCAATCCATCAATCTGCCGTCTCATCGTGACACCGGAAGCAGCAACTTTGCGCTGCATACTTTCCGTGGCGCAGCGTACTCCACGCCGGATGAGAAGTATGAGAAATACAAATTCGACACCATTGCTGAAAACGAAAACCTGAACGTCAACGCTAAAGACGGTTGGGTCGCAATGTTGCAACAGTATTTCGCAACGGCATGGGTTCCGCGTAACGACGGCACCAACAACTTCTATACCGCGAATCTGGGCAACGGCGTAGCGGCTATCGGCTATAAATCTCAGCCGGTACTGGTACAGCCTGGTCAGACTGGCGCGATGACCAGCACCCTGTGGGTTGGCCCGGAAATTCAGGACAAAATGGCGGCTGTTGCACCGCACCTGGATCTGACCGTGGATTACGGTTGGTTGTGGTTCATCTCTCAACCGCTGTTCAAACTGCTGAAGTGGATCCACAGCTTCGTGGGTAACTGGGGCTTCTCGATCATCATCATCACCTTTATCGTTCGTGGCATCATGTACCCGCTGACCAAAGCGCAGTACACCTCCATGGCGAAGATGCGTATGCTGCAGCCGAAGATTCAGGCCATGCGCGAGCGTCTGGGCGACGACAAACAGCGTCAGAGCCAGGAGATGATGGCGCTGTACAAAGCAGAGAAGGTTAACCCGCTGGGCGGCTGCTTCCCGCTGCTGATCCAGATGCCTATCTTCCTGGCGTTGTACTACATGTTGATGGGTTCCGTGGAGCTGCGTCACGCGCCGTTCGCGCTGTGGATCCATGACCTGTCCGCACAGGACCCGTACTACATCCTGCCGATCCTGATGGGCGTGACGATGTTCTTCATCCAGAAGATGTCGCCGACCACCGTGACCGACCCGATGCAGCAGAAGATCATGACCTTTATGCCGGTCATCTTCACCGTGTTCTTCCTGTGGTTCCCGTCAGGTCTGGTGCTGTACTATATCGTCAGCAACCTGGTGACCATCATCCAGCAGCAGCTGATTTATCGCGGGCTGGAAAAACGTGGTCTGCATAGCCGCGAGAAGAAGTCTTAATTCGGCGTCAGGCCGGGTAAGGCGAAGCCGCCATCCGGCACACGGAACATAACCTGAAGGGCGGTCTGATGACCGCCTTTTTTATTGCGAAATAACGAGATTTATCATGAGCCATAACGACACTATCGTCGCCCAGGCAACCCCACCGGGACGCGGGGGCGTCGGTATTCTGCGCATCTCCGGCCTGAAAGCGCGCGAGGTTGCCGAAGCCGTTCTGGGTAAACTGCCCAAGCCGCGCTATGCCGACTATCTGCCGTTTAAAGACGCCGACGGCTCGGCGCTGGATCAAGGGATCGCCCTGTGGTTCCCCGGCCCGAACTCTTTCACGGGCGAAGACGTGCTGGAGCTACAAGGACACGGTGGCCCGGTCATTCTCGACCTGTTGTTAAAACGCATTCTGACCCTTCCTGGTCTGCGTATCGCCCGTCCCGGCGAGTTTTCCGAACGTGCGTTTCTTAACGATAAGCTCGATCTGGCACAGGCAGAAGCCATTGCCGATCTGATTGACGCCAGTTCCGAACAGGCGGCACGCTCTGCGCTGAACTCTCTTCAGGGGGCGTTTTCTACCCGCGTTAATCATCTAGTGGAAGCGCTCACTCACCTGCGTATCTACGTAGAAGCGGCCATTGACTTCCCGGATGAAGAGATCGATTTCCTGTCGGATGGCAAAATCGAAGCGCAGTTGAATGACGTTATTGCCGACCTCGACGCGGTGCGCGCCGAAGCGCGTCAGGGTAGCCTGCTGCGCGAAGGGATGAAGGTGGTCATTGCCGGACGCCCTAACGCCGGGAAATCGAGCCTCCTGAATGCGCTGGCGGGACGTGAAGCAGCGATTGTGACCGACATTGCTGGCACCACCCGCGACGTGCTGCGCGAGCATATCCATATCGACGGCATGCCGCTGCACATCATCGACACCGCCGGTCTGCGCGATGCCAGCGACGAGGTTGAGCGTATCGGTATCGAGCGCGCCTGGCAGGAGATCGAGCAGGCCGACCGCGTGCTGTTTATGGTGGACGGCACCACGACCGACGCCGTCGACCCGGCGGAGATCTGGCCGGACTTTATCGCCCGTCTGCCGGCTAAATTGCCGATAACTGTCGTACGTAATAAAGCGGACATTACCGGAGAGACGCTGGGCATCAGCGAGGTGAATGGTCACTCACTGGTTCGCCTCTCTGCGCGAACCGGCGAAGGTGTGGATGTACTGCGTAACCATCTCAAGCAGAGCATGGGCTTTGACACCAATATGGAAGGCGGCTTCCTGGCCCGTCGCCGTCATCTTCAGGCGCTGGCTGAAGCCGCAGAACATCTCCAGCAGGGCAAAAACCAGCTGCTGGGCGCCTGGGCGGGCGAACTGCTGGCGGAGGAACTGCGTCTGGCGCAGCAGGCGCTGAGTGAGATCACCGGCGAGTTTACCTCGGACGATCTGCTGGGGCGGATTTTCTCCAGCTTCTGTATTGGTAAGTAACCCAAATAGCGCCGGATGGCGGCAGATGCCAACATCCGGTCAGCTTCTTTCTGACGCCACTTCTTTGGCATCTTTTCCCTGAAATGTAAAAGCACGTAAGAGACGCGGTTTCGGTCGCACTTTTTTGTGATTTCCTATGTCCATAAATCACGTAAATGTTACTCTCGTCATTATTAAGGACCATTAATCATGGAGCGAAAAATGGGGATACATTTTGCCAGAGGGATACTCACGGAGGGGCATTTGATTTCAGTGCGTTTACCCACCTCCTGCCACCTTGACGCGCGAAGCCTTCCGGCGCATCGACAGACACGTTTCCTGGCGTCCAGAGGCCTTCTCGCCGAGCTGATGTTCATGCTGTATGGCACGCTTGAGTTACCGGAAATCATCATAAAAGCGAAAGGCAAACCCGCGTTTCGTGAACAAAATCTCCCCAGTTTTTCTATCGCCTACGCAGGAAATGTCGTTGGTGTGGCACTGGCGACCGAAGGCGAATGCGGGCTGGATATGGAACTTCAGCGCGCCACCCGCAGCTTTGTCCCGCCTCACTGTTCGCCACCCCCTGTCTTCTCCAGTAATGAACGTCTGTGGATCAGCAAGCAAAACGATCCCAACGAGGCGCGCGCGCAGATGATCACCTTGCGTCAGAGCATCCTGAAACTCACTGGCGATGTTCGCAATGACGATCCCCGCGAGCTTCAACTGCTGCCGGGCGCGGGTCGCCTGAAGTGCGCGCATGTCGCACCGTTGGAAGCGATCTGCGATGCGGAAGATCTGCTGGTGTGGTCAGTGGCGGTTACGCCAGGCATTGATAAATTACAGGTTTGGGAGTTTGATGGTAAGCAGGGCTGGAAAAACCTGCCTGATATCCAGACCCGCGCTAATGCGGAAACGGGTCGTCTGATGCGATTCGCGCAATTATCCGCGGCGAAGTCTTATACGCATAACTGATGGAGTCACCATGTCTGAAACGTTAAAGGTTGTCACGTTACTGGGAAGTCTGCGCAAAGGGTCGTTTAATGGAATGGTCGCCCGTACGCTGCCGAAGATCGCTCCGGCAGGAATGGAGGTAAGTCCACTCCCGTCTATCGCTGATATTCCGCTTTACGACGCAGACCTGCAGCAGGAGGAGGGTTTCCCGGCGAGCGTCGAAGCGCTGGCCGAACAGATCCGCCATGCCGACGGCGTCGTCATCGTTACGCCGGAATACAACTATTCGGTACCCGGCGGTCTGAAGAATGCCATCGACTGGCTGTCCCGCCTTCCCGATCAGCCGCTGGCTGGCAAGCCGGTGCTGATTCAGACCAGCTCAATGGGCGCGATTGGCGGCGCGCGCTGCCAGTATCATCTGCGTCAGATTCTGGTGTTCCTGGATGCAATGGTGATGAACAAGCCGGAATTTATGGGCGGTGTTATTCAGAACAAAGTGGATCCGCAAAGCGAAGAAGTGATTGATCAAAGCACGCTGGACCACCTGACCGGGCAGTTAACGGCATTTGGCGATTACATCCAGCGCGTAAAAGCATAAGCGCCAATCTTCTTAGACATTTGCCGGAGACGCCGTTGCGCCATCCGGCAACATCGCAATATTAGTGCGCGTCGATAAACACAATCTTCAGCACGAACAGCAGAGCAACCACCACCACACATGGGCTGAGATCGCGCAGTCGTCCGGTACCCAATTTCATCACGCAGTAAGAGATAAAGCCCAGCGCAATCCCTTCGGTAATCGAGAAGCTGAACGGCATCATCACCGCGGTAATAAAAGCCGGAACAGACTCGGTTAAATCTTCCCATTTCACGCGCGCCAGGCTGGAGGTCATTAGCACGCCGACGTAGATCAGCGCGCCAGCCGCTGCGTAACCCGGCACCATACCCGCCAGCGGCGACAGGAAGATCACCAGCAGGAACAGCAGACCAACAACCACGGCCGTCAGACCGGTGCGCCCGCCAACGGACACGCCGGAAGACGACTCAATGTAGGCGGTCACAGAAGACGTCCCGATAAACGACCCCGTTACGGAAGAGACGCTATCGACAAACAGCGCCTGTTTCATGCGCGGGAATTTTCCTTTCTCATCGGCCAGACCCGCTTTATCAGTAACGCCGATCAGCGTACCGGAGGAGTCGAACAGGTTGACCAGCATGAAGGAGAAGATAACCCCCGCCAGACCGAGATTAAACGAACCCGCCAGATCGACATGGCCAACCACGGTAGAAATGCTCGGCGGAGCGGAGACGATACCATTGTAATGCACATCGCCCATCAGCCAGCCCAACAGGGTGGTAACGATAATAGACACCAGCACCGCGGCATGAATGTTGCGGGAGGCGAGGATCGCGATGATAAAGAAGCCGAGTACGCCCAGCAGCACGCTGTGGGAGGTCAGGTTACCAATGCTCACCAGGGTTTCCGGGTTCGCGACGATAACACCGGCGTTTTTCAGCCCCATCATCCCAATAAACAGGCCGATACCGCTGGTGATCCCCACGCGCAGGCTGACGGGGATGTTAGCAATCATCCAGTAACGCACGCGGAAGATGGTCAGCAGCAGCAAACCAACCGCCCCCCAGAAAATCGCGCCCATACCAACCTGCCACGGCAGCCCCATCGCGCCAACCACAACGAACGCAAAGAAAGCGTTCAGGCCCATCGCGGGCGCCAGCGCCACGGGCAGGTTAGCGAACAGACCCATCAGGATGCTGCCAAACGCGGCAATCAGACAGGTAGTGACAAAGACGGCGCTGGTGTCCATGCCAGCGACGCCGAGAATTTGCGGGTTCACAAAAACGATGTAAACCATCGTCAGGAAGGTGGTGAAACCGGCGATCACTTCGGTGCGTACCGTCGTGCCATGTTCGCGCAGTTTAAACACGCGTTCCAGCATCCCCTGACCAGAAGTCTGGGTTGTGTGTTGTTGACTCATTATCAATTTCCGAACAAGGAGGGAAAATTCGTCGCTATCCTATACCAAAATGCGACAATAGGGGGCGGTTGTGCGATGTTTTTTTCATTGAATTTGCTTATACGGCAACGATTGCGTCTCACGATCGCGCAGTACGTAAACGTTAAACTCGTAAAAAGGGAAAGGCATGTCCGGAATTGAAGCGGTATTTTTCGACTGTGACGGTACGCTGGTTGACAGTGAAGTTATCTGTTCCCGCGCGTATGTGGCGATGTTCCAGGAATTCGGTATCACCCTCGATCTCGACGAAGTATTTAAGCGCTTTAAAGGCGTCAAGCTCTACGAAATCATTGATATCATTAATGAGGAACAGGGCGTTTCGCTGGCAATAGCCGACTTAGAACCCGTTTATCGCGCCGAGGTCGCACGCCTTTTCGACGCCGAACTGGAGGTTATTGCCGGTGCAAACGCGCTGCTGGATGCGATGACGGTGCCGATCTGCGTGGTCTCTAACGGGCCGGTAAGCAAAATGCAGCACTCGCTGGGCAAGCTCGGTATGTTGCATCATTTCCCGGAAAAACTGTTCAGCGGCTACGATATTCAACGCTGGAAGCCCGATCCGGCCTTGATGTTACATGCCGCTAAAGCGATGAACGTTAACGTTGAAAACTGTATTCTGGTGGATGATTCATCCGCTGGCGCCCAGTCGGGGATTGATGCGGGAATGGAAGTTTTCTATTTTTGCGCCGATCCGCACAACAAGCCGATCGAACATCCCAAAGTGACGACCTTTACCGAACTGGCGCAGCTGCCCGCTTTGTGGAAAGCGCGTGGGTGGAATATTACGCGTTAAATGAAAACAGGGCGGGTAAGCGCTAAGCGCCACCCGCCTTAAACCTTACTCTTTCGGATCTTTACCCGCCAGCAGCTTGTCCAGTTCGTCACCGCCAACGTGACGGAAATCCTGTCCCTTCACGAAGTAGAAGATGTATTCGCAGATATTCTGGCAACGGTCGCCGATACGCTCAATGGATCGCGCGCAGAACAGCGCCGTCAGGACGCTCGGAATGGTACGTGAATCTTCCATCATGTAGGTCATTAGTTGGCGCACAATGCCTTCGTATTCCTGATCGACCTTTTTGTCTTCACGGTAGATACGGACCGCTTCGTCAAGGTCCATGCGCGCAAACGCATCCAGCACGTCGTGCAGCATCTGTACGGTATGGCGGCCCAGTGACTCCAGACTCACCAACAAAGGCTGGTGCTGCTGAGAGAACTTCTCCAGCGCGGTACGGCAGATTTTGTCCGCCACGTCGCCAATACGCTCCAGCTCGGCGATGGTTTTGATGATCGCCATCACCAGACGCAGGTCGCTCGCCGTCGGCTGGCGCTTGGCAATAATGCGCACGCAGGCCTCGTCGATCGCCACTTCCATCATGTTAACGTGTTTATCGCCGTCGATAACACGTTTCGCCAGTTCGCTGTCCTGGTTATGCATTGCGGTGATCGCATCAGAAAGCTGCTGCTCGACCATGCCGCCCATGGTCATCACCTGGGTGCGAATGCTTTCCAGCTCTGCGTTGAACTGGCCGGAAATGTGTTTATTAAGATTGAGGTTGTCCATGGTTTCTCCACATGCACTAAGGCAAATCAACCGTAGCGGCCAGTAATATAATCTTCGGTTTGTTTCTTCGCGGGCTTAGTGAACAGATCGTCCGTGTTACTGAACTCAATCAACTCGCCCAGGTACATAAACGCCGTGTGGTCAGAACAACGTGCAGCCTGCTGCATGTTGTGAGTAACGATCACTACGGTGTAATCCTGCTTCAGCTCGGTGATCAGCTCTTCAATACGCCCGGTTGAGATCGGGTCCAGCGCTGAACACGGCTCATCCAGCAGCAACACTTCCGGGCGAATGGCGATACCGCGCGCAATGCACAGACGCTGCTGCTGACCACCGGAGAGAGAGTACCCGCTCTGGTGAAGTTTATCTTTGGTTTCGTTCCATAATGCGGCCTTGGTCAATGCCCACTGCACGCGCTCGTCCATATCCGCACGGGAGAGTTTCTCAAACAGACGCACGCCAAAGGCGATGTTGTCATAAATCGACATCGGGAACGGCGTTGGTTTCTGGAACACCATCCCCACTTTCGCACGCAGCAGGGCGATATCCTGGGTATTGGTCAGGATGTTGTCGCCATCCAGCAAAATTTCACCTTCCGCACGCTGCTCCGGATAGAGCGAATACATCTTGTTAAAGGTACGCAGCAGCGTGGATTTACCACAGCCAGACGGACCGATGAATGCCGTCACCTGGTTCTTCGCGATATCCAGGTTGATATTCTTCAGGGCATGGAATTTGCCGTAGTAGAAGTTCAAATCACGAACCTGAATCTTACCCGGGGCAGTATCAACCATACTCATTGACTCATTTCCTCATTCGGCGCCGCGATGTGCCGCGCCGTAAAAATTTAACCGTGTTTCTGCTTCGCGAAAATGACGCGCGCCAGAATGTTCAGCAACAGTACGCAAAGGGTGATGATCAGCACCCCGGCCCAGGCCAGTTGCTGCCATTCCGCGAATGGGCTCATCGCAAATTTAAAGATCGTCACCGGCAGGTTGGCGATCGGCTGCATCATGTCCGTGCTCCAGAACTGGTTGGAGAGCGCGGTAAACAGCAGCGGCGCGGTTTCACCGGCAATACGCGCAACAGCCAGCAGCACGCCAGTAATGATCCCGGAAACAGACGCCTTCAGGGTGATCGCCGAAATCATCTTCCATTTCGGCGTGCCCAGCGCGTAAGCGGCTTCTCGCAGGCTGTCCGGTACCAGCTTCAGCATGTTTTCGGTCGTACGGATCACGATTGGCACCTGCAGCAGCGCCAGCGCGATTACGCCTGCCCAGCCGGAGAAGTGCTCCATCTGCGCCACCACGATGGTGTAGACAAACAGACCGACCACAATAGACGGAGCGGAAAGCAGAATGTCGTTAATAAAGCGAATCACTTCAGCCAGCCAGGACTTACGACCATACTCAGCCAGATAAATCCCCGCCATAATGCCCAACGGCGTGCCGAATACAGTCGCCCACAGAATCAGCAGACCGCTACCCGCCAGGGCGTTCGCAAGGCCCCCGCCCGCGGTATTCGGCGGCGGCGTCATTTCGGTGAACAGCGCCAGCGACATCCCGTCGATACCACGCGTAATGGTGGACATCAGGATCCAGATTAACCAGAACAAACCAAACGCCATCGTTGCCATAGAAAGCGTCAGGGCGATACGGTTTTTCACGCGGCGACGCGCCTGCATTTTGCGACGGGACTCTGCCAGCGCAGCGGTATTTTGCATTTCAAGCGTAGCCATTAGCGTGCCCCCTCGTTCTTCGCAAGGCGCATAATCATAAACTTAGACGCGGCCAGTACGATAAAGGTAATCACGAACAGGATCAGGCCCAGTTCCATCAGCGCCGCAACGTGCAGACCGGATTCAGCTTCCGCAAATTCGTTCGCCAGCGCAGAGGTAATGCTGTTGCCAGGCATGTACAGCGACGCGCTGTCGAGCTGGTACGTGTTACCGATAATAAAGGTCACCGCCATGGTTTCACCCAGCGCGCGGCCTAAGCCCAGCATAATGCCGCCAATCACCCCATTTTTGGTGAACGGAAGGACGATACGCCAGATAACTTCCCAGGTGGTGCAGCCGATGCCGTAGGCTGACTCTTTCATCATCACCGGGGTTTGTTCAAATACGTCACGCATCACCGCCGCAATGTACGGAATGATCATGATGGCGAGGATCACGCCTGCCGCGAGGATACCGATACCAAACGCCGGGCCGGAGAACAGCGCGCCAACAAACGGAATGTTGGAAAGAATATTGCCGACCGGCTCCTGGAAGTAAGTGGCGAACAGCGGCGCAAAGATAAACAGCCCCCACATGCCGTAAACGATACTGGGGATTGCCGCCAGCAGTTCAATGGCGATACCCAGCGGACGACGCAGCCAGCCGGGTGCCAGTTCCGTCAGAAACAGCGCAATGCCGAAGCTCACCGGAACGGCGATCAGCAGTGCGATAAAAGAGGTCACCAGCGTACCGTAGATCGGCACCAGCGCGCCGTAGATATCGTTTGGCGCATCCCATTCTTTGGTCCACAGGAACGAGAAACCAAACTTCTCAATGCTCGGCCAGGAGGAGATGATCAGAGAGACAATAATGCCACCTAACATCAATAGCACAATCAGCGCAGCCAGTTTTACCAGCGCGCTGAAGATCATGTCACCCTTTTTACCCGGTGGGTTAAAAGCAGGCTTGGTTGCAGCCATAAATCACTCTTTAAGTTTGGGCCAGGAAGCGCGTATTTTATCGTGCTTCCTGGCTAACGTAATGCCATACCCTAAATAATTCGAGCTGCAGCCAATACCGCTGCGGCTCACAATATGCGGGTATTTAGTACAGCGCTTTACCGCTGCTGTCCTTCACGTTGGTCTTCCATGCAGCGCGAATCTGCTCAACCACGCTGTCTGGCAGGCTGGCGTAGTCCAGGTCGTTCGCCTGTTTGCCGCCATTTTTGTAAGCCCAGTCGAAGAACTTCAACACTTCTGCGCCCTGCTCAGGTTTCTTCTGCTCTTTATGGACCAGGATGAAGGTGGTGGACGTGATTGGCCACGCATCGTCACCTTTCTGGTTCGTCAGATCCTGAGCGAAAGATTTGCTCCAGTCTGCGCCTTTCGCCGCGTTGGAGAAGCTCTCTTCCGTCGGACTAACCGGTTTGCCATCGGCAGAAATCAGCTTGGTGTAAGCCAGGTTGTTTTGCTTCGCGTAAGCGTACTCAACGTAACCAATAGAGCCCGGCAGACGCTGTACAAATGCGGCGATACCGTCGTTACCTTTACCGCCCAGACCGGTCGGCCAGTTCACGGTAGAGCCAGAACCCACTTTGGTTTTCCACTCTTCGTTCACTTTCGCCAGGTAGCTGGTAAAGACGAAGGAAGTACCGGAACCGTCAGCACGACGAACCACGGCGATATTCTGCGAAGGCAGTTTCAGACCCGGGTTCAGTTTGGTAATGGCTTCGTCATCCCACTTCTTGATTTTACCCAGGTAGATATCGCCCAGGGTTTTACCATCCAGTACCAGTTCACCCGATTTCAGACCCGGAATGTTTACCGCCAGCACCACGCCGCCGATCACGGTCGGGAACTGGAACAGACCTTCCTGGTTCAGTTTTTCGTCAGACAACGGCGCATCAGAAGCACCGAAATCAACGGTATTTGCTGTGATTTGTTTAACACCACCGGAGGAGCCGATACCCTGGTAGTTAACCTTACTACCGGTCTCTTTCTGATAAGTATCGGCCCATTTGGCATACACCGGCGCAGGAAAAGTTGCACCTGCGCCTGTCAGGCTTGCTGCTGCGAATACAGAGAAAGCGCTCATGGATAAGGTCGCGGCGACAACAGTTGCGACAGTGGTACGCATAACTTTCATAATGTCTCCTGCAAGATTTTCGTAAATCATTGTTAAGTGGCTACGATGAGCAAAATAGGACAAACAGGTGACAGTTAAATGTACAAAATATGACAGTTTTATGACAATGAAAATTTCACATAAAGCCAGTTAATTTAACCAATATATTTCAGTAAGTTAGCCATTAACATGACAGTCTGTTTTCAGAAAAATTTTCTTTCTGTGACACTGAAAAAAATAGCTGAAGATGACGATTTGTCACAGTTAAACGGCAGGAGAATTGATGAAAAACAGAACAATGAAGAAAAAAAGCCCCGCTTTCGCGGGGCCTTCTGGTTTTACTCTACGGTAACCGATTTTGCCAGGTTACGCGGCTGGTCCACGTCGGTGCCTTTAATCAGCGCCACGTGATATGCCAGCAGTTGCAGCGGAACGGTGTAGAAGATAGGGGCGATCACCTCTTCGACATGCGGCATCTCGATAATGTGCATGTTGTCGCTGCTGACAAAGCCCGCATCCTGATCGGCGAAAACATACAATTGGCCGCCACGCGCCCGGACTTCTTCGATGTTGGATTTCAGTTTTTCCAGCAGTTCGTTGTTCGGAGCCACCACAATAACCGGCATGTCCGCGTCAATCAGCGCCAGCGGACCGTGCTTCAATTCGCCTGCCGCGTACGCTTCCGCATGGATATAAGAGATCTCTTTCAGCTTCAGCGCGCCTTCCAGCGCAATCGGATACTGATCGCCGCGCCCCAGGAATAATGCGTGATGCTTGTCAGAGAAGTCTTCTGCCAGCGCTTCAATGCGTTTGTCCTGCGACAACATCTGCTCAATACGGCTCGGCAGCGCCTGCAGGCCGTGCACGATGTCATGCTCAATAGCGGCATCCAGTCCCTTCAGACGCGCCAGTTTCGCCACCAGCATCAGCAGAACGGTTAACTGCGTGGTAAACGCTTTGGTCGACGCCACGCCAATTTCAGTACCGGCATTGGTCATCATCGCCAGATCCGATTCACGTACCAGCGATGACCCCGGCACGTTACAGATAGCGAGCGAGCCCAGATAGCCCAGCTCTTTCGACAGGCGCAGGCCAGCCAGCGTGTCCGCCGTTTCGCCCGACTGCGACAGGGTGATCATCAGGCTGTTGCGACGTACGGCGGATTTGCGATAGCGGAACTCTGAGGCAATTTCGACATCGCAAGGAATGCCTGCCAGCGATTCAAACCAGTAACGAGAAACCATTCCGGAGTTGTAAGACGTGCCGCAGGCGATGATCTGAATGTGCTCAACCTGCGCCAGCAGTTCGTTGGCTTTCGGTCCCAGCTCGCTCAGATCCACTTCACCGTGACTGATACGTCCGGTAAGGGTGTTCTTGATCGCATTCGGCTGTTCGTAGATCTCTTTCTGCATGTAATGGCGGTAGATACCTTTATCACCCGCGTCATATTGCAGACTGGATTCGATATCCTGGCGCTGCACATCCGCACCGGTTTTATCAAAAATAGCGACGCTACGACGCGTCACTTCCGCGATATCGCCTTCTTCAAGGAAGATAAAGCGGCGAGTCACGGGCAGCAGCGCCAGCTGATCAGAGGCGATGAAGTTTTCGCCCATTCCCAGTCCGATCACCAGCGGGCTACCCGAGCGTGCCGCCAGCAGCGTATCCGGCTGGCGGGTATCCATGATTACTGTGCCGTATGCGCCGCGCAGTTGCGGGATCGCCCGCAGGACCGCTTCCCGCAGCGTACCGCCCTGTTCCAGCTCCCAGTGCACTAAGTGAGCAATCACTTCGGTGTCGGTTTCAGAAACGAAGGTGTAGCCGCGCGCTTTCAGCGTTTCGCGCAGCGGTTCATGGTTTTCAATGATGCCGTTATGCACCACCACAATGTGTTCAGAAACATGCGGATGCGCGTTTGCTTCTGAAGGTTCGCCGTGCGTTGCCCAGCGGGTGTGAGCGATGCCGGTACCGCCATGCAGCGGGTGTTCTTCCGCAGCCTGCGCCAGCATTTGCACTTTACCCAGACGACGCAGACGGGTCATATGACCTTCCGCATCCACTACCGCCAGACCCGCAGAATCATAACCACGGTATTCCAGACGACGTAAACCTTCGAGAAGGATTTCAGCTACATCACGCTGCGCGATTGCGCCAACAATTCCACACATATTTTTTTGATTCCGAATCCAGGCATTATGCCTCTCGTTGTCTTTCGACCTGTATTTATCCTTCGTCTTTCACGCCGTGGCTGTGCTGGCCGCACGCTTTCGCCATGGTCACTTACTCAGATAAGCTCCCATTGACTCATTCGCTTGCCGCTTTGCCACAATGCGAAATCCTTAAGATAAAACCCGTCTTTCCGGGCGCCCCGAGCCTTGTAGAGAGTGGGGTTATTTTTATGGGTACTGCATGTTGGCGGGCGATATATTTTTATCGCCTCATCCCGTGTCTGCCGGATATCGCTAACGCTTATCTGGCCGACAAAATCACTTTTTCTTCACCGGACGCTGCCAGCCTTGCTTATGAACCTGCGGCACGCGGCTCAGCACCAGCTCGTTATCCGCGATATCACGCGTCACGGTCGTCCCTGCGGCGATGGTCGCTCCTTTGCCTACGCTCACCGGCGCCACCAGTTGCGTGTCAGAACCGACAAAAACATCGTCGCCAATGATAGTTTTAAATTTGTTCGCGCCATCGTAGTTGCAGGTAATCGTCCCCGCGCCGATATTCACATTGTCGCCAATTTCCGCATCGCCCAGATAGGTCAAATGACCCGCTTTAGAGCCTTTGCCCAGACGCGCTTTTTTCATTTCAACAAAGTTGCCCACATGCGCGCCTTCCAGCAGCTCCGCTCCTGGACGCAGACGTGCGAACGGGCCAATGGTGCAGGCCGCTTCCAGATGCGCATCTTCCACCACGCTGTAGGGACTGATTTCGCAATCATCGCCAATAACGCTGTTTTTAATCACACAGCCCGCGCCAATCTTCACGCGATGACCTAACGTCACATTCCCTTCGATGATAACGTTAGTATCAATTTCAACATCGCGCCCGTGATTAAGGACGCCGCGCAGATCGAAACGCGCCGGGTCACGTAACATCACGCCTGCCAGCAGCAGCTTTTCCGCCTGCTCGGACTGGTAAATACGCTCAAGTCGGGAAAGCTGCAGACGGTTGTTCACACCGTCGGTTTCACTGATGCGAGCCGGGTGCACGGCGGCGATTTCACGCCCTTCCTGGTACGCCATCGCAATAATATCGGTGATGTAGTACTCACCTTGCGCATTGTTATTGTTCAGTTTCGCCAGCCAGCGCTTCATATCCGCGCCGTTAGCAATCAGGATACCGGTATTGATTTCCTGGATCTGTCGCTGTTCATCGGTGGCGTCTTTATGTTCAACAATGCCGGTAACCTGACCGTTCTCACGCGTAATGCGCCCGTAACCGCTTGGGTCATCCAGTTTAACCGTGAGCAGGCCAATGCCGCCCTGCGGTTTGGCGTCGCGCAGTCGGGTCAGCGTTTCAACGGAGATCAGCGGCACGTCGCCGTAGAGCATTAAAATGTCTTCGTCATCACTAAAGAAGGGCGCGGCCTGTTGCATCGCATGGCCGGTTCCCAGCTGTTCAGCCTGGAGTACCCAGTTAAGATTGTCATTTTTCAGCGTCTTTTTAAGCAGATCGCCACCGTGTCCATAGACCAGGTGAACGTGAGAAGCGCCTAATTCATTCGCCGCATCAATGACATGCTGGACCATCGCTTTACCGGCAAGGGTATGCAGCACTTTAGGAAGATCGGAATACATACGTGTGCCTTTGCCTGCGGCAAGGATCACTACGCTCATAGCTTTGTTCAACATACGCGTCCTGACTGTAATTTGAGAACGAATTTATACCGTTTCACTTTGAAAATACTACATTTTTTTCAGCGTGAAATGGGAAGAAGATAAAACGCTCATTATCGGACTTTCTCCGACGGCGAGAGCGACATTTTCGACCATTGACGCGGTTTTTGTCTTGCGAAAAGTCGCGTCGAACCTTGATTAAAGCGTTAGCACGATGTTTTTGCTATTTTTTTGAGACATAAAGAAAGATCGCGCCTGACGCCTGTTTCCCAGGCAAAAAAAAACCAGCCTGCAAAGAGACTGGTTTTTATGCTTTCAAGCCGGTGTTACATCGCTTTTTTGGTCAACTCGATAACGCGCAGTTTAGCGATCGCTTTGGCCAGTTCCGCAGACGCCTGAGCGTAATCCACGTCACCATGAGAGCTCTTAATGTGCTCCTCAGCCTTACGCTTCGCTTCCAGAGCTCGCGCTTCGTCGAGATCCTGGCCGCGAATCGCGGTATCAGCCAGAACGGTCACGCTACCCGGTTGCACTTCAAGAATGCCGCCGGACAGATAGATAAACTCTTCATGACCGTGCTGTTTAACGATGCGAATCATACCAGGCTTAATGGCGGTGAGCAGCGGGGCGTGACCCGGGTAAATACCCAGTTCACCTTCACTACCCGTTACCTGGATTTTCTCGACCAGACCAGAGAACATTTGTTGCTCTGCGCTGACGACGTCCAGGTGGTAAGTCATTGCCATATCACCCTCCGATTAAGGCGTTAAAGTTTTTTGGCTTTTTCCACGGCTTCGTCGATGGAACCGACCATGTAGAACGCCTGCTCCGGCAGGTGATCGTATTCGCCTTCCATGATGCCTTTAAAGCCACGGATGGTGTCTTTCAGAGAAACGTATTTACCCGGAGAACCGGTGAATACTTCCGCCACGAAGAACGGCTGGGACAGGAAGCGCTGGATCTTACGTGCGCGAGCTACCACCAGTTTATCTTCTTCAGACAGTTCATCCATACCCAGGATGGCGATGATGTCTTTCAGTTCCTGGTAACGTTGCAGGATAGACTGGACGCCGCGCGCGGTGTCGTAGTGCTCCTGACCAACCACCAGCGGGTCCAGCTGACGGCTGGTGGAGTCCAGCGGGTCAACGGCCGGGTAGATACCCAGAGACGCGATCTGACGGCTCAGTACCACGGTTGCATCTAAGTGCGCAAAGGTGGTGGCTGGTGACGGGTCAGTCAAGTCATCCGCCGGTACGTATACCGCCTGAACGGAGGTGATAGAACCGGTTTTGGTTGAGGTGATACGTTCCTGCAGAACACCCATCTCTTCCGCCAGAGTCGGCTGATAACCTACCGCTGAAGGCATACGACCCAGCAGTGCGGATACTTCCGTACCGGCCAGGGTGTAACGATAGATGTTATCGACGAACAGCAGAACGTCACGACCTTCGTCACGGAACTTCTCAGCCATGGTCAGACCGGTCAGTGCGACGCGCAGACGGTTTCCCGGCGGCTCGTTCATCTGGCCGTACACCAGGGATACTTTGTCGATAACGTTGGAGTCGGTCATTTCGTGGTAGAAGTCGTTACCCTCACGAGTACGTTCACCCACGCCCGCAAACACAGAGTAACCGGAGTGCTCGATCGCGATGTTACGGATCAGCTCCATCATGTTTACGGTTTTACCTACGCCCGCACCACCGAACAGACCGACTTTACCGCCCTTCGCGAACGGACACATCAGGTCGATAACTTTGATGCCGGTTTCCAGCAGTTCCTGAGAGTTAGACAACTCTTCATAGGACGGCGCGGCACGGTGGATAGCCCAACGCTCTTCTTCACCGATATCGCCTTTCATGTCTACTGGTTCGCCCAGTACGTTCATGATACGACCCAGCGTTGCTTTACCTACCGGGACTTCGATCGGGTGCTCAAGGTCTTTTACTTCCAGACCACGACGCAGACCGTCGGAAGAACCCATGGCGATGGTACGTACAATACCGCCACCGAGCTGCTGCTGAACTTCCAGCACCAGACGCTCATTACCATTCTGTACCTCAAGGGCGTCGTACACGCGCGGTACGGCATCCTGAGGGAACTCGACGTCAACTACGGCGCCGATTACCTGGACAATTTTTCCAGTAGCCATCTTGAATCCTCTACGAAATAACCTGGTTAAACCGCGGCGGCCCCCGAGACGATCTCGGTGAGTTCCTGAGTAATGCTGGCCTGACGAGCTTTGTTGTATACCAACTGCAGCTCTTTAATCAGGCTGCCGCCATTGTCGGTCGCGGCTTTCATCGCCACCATACGGGCGGCCTGCTCGCTGGCCAGGTTTTCTACCACGCCCTGATAAACCTGAGATTCCACATAACGACGCAGGAGGGTATCCAGCAGCGCTTTCGGGTCTGGTTCGTACAGGTAATCCCAGGCTTTACGTTTCAGTTCATCATCTTCTGAAGCCGGTAACGGCAGCATCTGAGTGATGGTTGGAACCTGAGACATGGTGTTAATAAATTTGTTGCTGACAATGTACAGCTTGTCCAGACGGCCTTCGTCGTAGGCCTGCAACATCACTTTAACCGGGCCGATCAGTTCGGACAGGGAAGGGTTATCCCCCATGCCCGTTACCTGGGCGACAACGTTGCCGCCAACGGAGTTAAAGAAAGACACGCCTTTTGAGCCGATCATTGCGAGGTCGCACTGAACGCCTTTATCGGACCATGCTTTCATATCCGCCAGCAGTTTTTTGAACAGGTTAATGTTCAAGCCGCCGCACAGACCACGGTCGGTCGACACCACCAGGTAGCCCACGCGCTTAACGTCGCGTTCTTCCAGATAGGGGTGCTTATATTCCAGATTACCGTTCGCAAGGTGACCAATCACTTTGCGCATGGTATCTGCATAAGGACGGCTGGCCGCCATGCGATCCTGCGATTTACGCATTTTGGAAGCGGCGACCATTTCCATCGCTTTAGTGATCTTTTGCGTGTTCTGGACGCTTGCGATCTTACTACGTATCTCTTTTGCGCCGGCCATGAGCTTCTCCTCAATGCCTTGCGGCCCGCCTTAAGGCAGGCCGCCAGACGTTACCAGGATTGGGTTGCTTTGAAGGAATCGAGGATGCCTTTCAGCTTGCCTTCGATTTCGTCGTTATAGCCACCGGACTGGTTGATCTCTTGCATCAACGGAGCGTGATCACGGTCGACGTAAGCCAGCAGAGCGGCTTCGAAGCTACCGATTTTCGCCAGTTCTACATCCGCCAGATAACCACGTTCTGCCGCGAACAGAACCAGAGACTGCTGCGCAACGGACATCGGCGCATACTGTTTCTGTTTCAGCAGTTCGGTCACTTTCTGACCGTGGTCAAGCTGTTTACGGGTTGCATCGTCAAGGTCAGAGGCGAACTGGGAGAATGCTGCCAGTTCACGGTACTGCGCCAGCGCGGTACGAATACCACCGGACAGTTTCTTCATGATCTTGGTCTGCGCTGCGCCACCTACACGGGATACGGAGATACCGGGGTTAACCGCAGGACGAATACCGGCGTTAAACAGGTTGGTTTCCAGGAAGATCTGACCATCGGTAATGGAGATTACGTTGGTCGGAACGAACGCGGAAACGTCACCTGCCTGCGTTTCGATAATCGGCAGTGCGGTCAGAGAACCGGTTTTCCCTTTCACTTCACCTTTGGTGAAGGCTTCAACGTATTCGGCGTTAACACGCGCAGCACGTTCCAGCAGACGGGAGTGGAGGTAGAATACGTCGCCCGGGAATGCTTCACGTCCAGGCGGACGACGGAGCAGCAGGGAGATCTGACGATAAGCAACAGCCTGTTTGGACAGGTCATCATAGATGATCAGCGCATCTTCGCCGCGGTCGCGGAAGTATTCGCCCATTGCGCAACCGGCATACGGCGCCAGGTATTGCAGTGCGGCAGATTCAGACGCGGTCGCGACCACCACGATGGTGTTGGACAGCGCGCCGTGTTCTTCCAGTTTGCGCACCACGTTAGAGATGGTGGAGGCTTTCTGGCCGATAGCGACGTAAACACACTTGATGCCGGAATCACGCTGGTTGATGATGGCGTCGATTGCCAGCGCGGTTTTACCGGTCTGACGGTCGCCGATGATCAATTCACGCTGACCACGACCGATTGGGATCATGGCGTCAACGGATTTATAACCGGTCTGTACCGGCTGATCGACGGACTGACGTTCGATTACGCCCGGCGCGATAGCTTCAACTGCAGAGAAGCCGTCGTGCTCAACCGGACCTTTACCGTCGATTGGCGCACCCAGGGTGTTAACCACACGGCCCAGCAGGCCACGGCCTACCGGAACTTCCAGGATACGACCCGTACATTTCACCTTCATGCCTTCGGCGAGGTCAGCGTACGGACCCATCACCACCGCACCCACGGAGTCGCGCTCCAGGTTTAATGCGATAGCGTAACGGTTACCCGGCAGGGAGATCATTTCACCCTGCATACAATCGGCCAGGCCGTGAATACGGATAACACCGTCACTTACAGAAACAATAGTACCTTCGTTGTGAGCTTCACTCACAACATTGAACTGAGCAATGCGCTGCTTGATCAGTTCGCTGATTTCGGTGGAATTCAGTTGCATGCTCCAGTCCCCTTAAGACTGCAAGACGTCTGCAAGGCGCTCAAGACGGCCGCGTACGCTGCCATCTATGACCATATCACCCGAGCGGATGATTACGCCTGCCATTACAGACTTATCGATTTTGCAATTCAGCTTAACTTTGCGTGACAGACGTTTTTCCATCGCAGCGCTAATCTTCGCAAGCTGTTCTTCACTCAGTGCGGTCGCGGACGTGACTTCTACCTCAGAGATAGACTCACTCGCGGCGCGCAGGTGAATGAACTGCTCAAGAACATCCGGGAGCGCGTTCAGACGGTTATTCTCAGCCATGACCCGAATCAGGTTCTGACCGTTTTCGTCCAGTTGCTCACCGCATACTGCGATAAACGACTCAGCGAGCGTTTCCGGCGCCAGCGCGCCAGAGAGAAGCTCAGCCATTTGTTCGTTTTTCGTTACCTCGGCGGCAAACGCCAGCATGTCCTGCCAGCGCTCTACACTTTGGTGTTCGACGGCAAAGTCAAAAGCTGCTTTGGCGTAGGGGCGAGCTACCGTAACAAATTCAGACATCAGCCCCTCCCTCCTTACAGTTCAGCGACAAGTTTATCCACGATGTCGCTGTTAGCAGCTTCATCCACGGAACGTTCGATGATCTTCTCGGCGCCAGCAACAGCCAGGATAGCAACTTGCTTACGCAGCTCTTCACGGGCACGTTTACGCTCGGCTTCAATTTCCGCCTGCGCCTGGGCCACGATTTTAGTACGTTCCTGCTCTGCTTCCGTTTTGGCTTCGTCCAGGATCTGAGCGCGGCGTTTGTTCGCCTGCTCGATGATTACCTGAGCTTCCGCCTTCGCTTTTTTCAGCTGGTCGGTCGCGCTGGCCTTTGCAAGGTCAAGATCCTTATGTGCTCGTTCTGCAGAAGCAAGGCCGTCAGCAATTTCTTTTTGACGCTTCTCGATGGCAGCCATTAACGGCGGCCATACGTACTTCATGCAGAACAGAACGAACAGGACAAACGCGATGGCCTGGCCGAGGATTGTTGCGTTAAGATTCACAGCACAATGCCTCTATCTAGTTAACGTTCTGATATTGCTCTTAATTCAAGCAACGCTTACTACGCGACAGCGAACATCACGTACAGACCCAGACCTACAGCGATCATCGGGATAGCATCCACCAGACCCATAACGATAAAGAACTGAGTACGCAGCAGAGGAATCAGATCAGGTTGACGCGCTGCGCCTTCCAGGAATTTACCCCCGAGGATGCCGATACCGATCGCAGCACCGATTGCCGCCAGACCCATCATCACAGCGGCAGCCATGTACAGCAGATCCATATTCAGGTTTTCCATGACAGTCTCCAGTTTGTTTCAGTTAAAACGTAGTAGTGTTGGTAAATTAATGCTCTTCAGACGCCATCGACAGATAGACGATCGTCAGAACCATGAAGATGAAGGCTTGCAGCGTAATAATCAGGATGTGGAAAATGGCCCACGGCACATTCAGGATCCACTGTGACCACCACGGCAACAGACCAGCAATCAGAATGAAAATCAGCTCACC
Organism: Citrobacter sp. 50677481; assembly: GCF_001463265.1. Lineage (NCBI taxonomy): Bacteria > Pseudomonadati > Pseudomonadota > Gammaproteobacteria > Enterobacterales > Enterobacteriaceae > Citrobacter > Citrobacter sp. 50677481. Next base: position 20,364 of record NZ_LNHZ01000039.1, on the reverse strand, counting down.
GGCATACATGTTGCCGAACAGTCGCAGACCGAGAGAAACCGGTTTGGACAGCAGACTTACCCCTTCAAGGATTAAGTTGACAGGGATGAACGCCCAGTGATTGAACGGCTGCAGCGTCAACTCTTTCGTGAAGCCGCCGATGCCTTTCATTTTGATGCTGTAGAACAGAATGAGGATAAATACGCCGAGCGCCATAGACAGGGTGATGTTCACGTCAGCAGACGGGACCACACGCAGTGCCGGCAGACCGAGCCAGTGCTCCGCGATGTACGGCAGCAGGTCGATAGGCAGTAAGTCCATCAGGTTCATCAGGAATACCCAGACGAAGATCGTCAGGGCCAGCGGCGCAATCAGCTTGCTTTTGCCATGGTACATGTCTTTCACGCTACCATGCACAAAGCCGATCACCAGCTCAATCGCGGTCTGAAACTTGCCTGGTACGCCGCTGGTTGCCTTCTTGGCCACGCTACGGAACATAAGCAGGAACAACAGACCCAGCACCACCGAGAAAAACATGGAGTCAATATTGAGCGTCCAGAAGGTGGCTGGGGGGTTATGCGGATCCACCAGCGAGAATGTACGCAGGTCCAGCTGAAGGTTGTTCAGGTGGTGTCCTATGTAATCCTGCGGCGTCATATTTTCTGAAGCCATGATGCCTTTTACCCTTTGTTGTTAATTACAGCCGGCGCCAGTATCTGAACCACCAGCACCAAAACCCACGTAACGATCAGCGGCAAAAAAACCGCCTTCAAAACCGCCAGCGCCACCACCAGCAATATCAACATCGCTAACACCTTGAAGGCTTCACCGAAGGCGAACGTCCAGGCCACTCGGCCCTTAGCAGGTGTATGCGCCTGGTGACGCCAGGCAAATATCATAAACAACACGTTAGGCAGAAAGACTGCCATACCTCCGCAAAATGCGGAAGTGCCCCAGAAGGGGTCTTTGAGGCTGAACAGCAATCCACTTGCCACTACCGCCAGAAACTGAATGAACAGAAGCTTACGAGCAACGTTTCGACTCAAGAGCGACACAGACATCACGTTTTTAACTCCTGCTCCCTACGAGGTATGCCGCGTGTCGTATAAAACGTTCTTTAAGGCTTAGAGTCAAGCATCAAAAAGCGGACAAATTATACGGTGCGCCCTCGTGATTTCAAACAATAAGTAGCTAAAAGGTGAATAAATGTTTAAATATTTTTCGACAGGCCACATTTATTACTTTTTGCCAAACTGTGAACGTTCAAGCAAAACTGCAAATGCCGCGTAAACACTGGCGATAAAGCGTGCTTCAGATCACATATTGAGCATATTCGCCCCGACGCCATATATTTACTTGGCAAATGATGCCATTTCAACTTTCTGATATTTAAGCCTAAATTTACTCACTGTTTTAAAAACGGCAGCTTACACCTCGAAAACCTACCATTGACATTTTTAATAAAAACTTAACATGCCATTTTAATTGGTAGCCTCGATTTTTAGCAGGCTGATATTTTCCATGTTGACTAATTTTGTCTTTACCAAAAAAAGCCACGTTACCCAAGTGCTAACAGTCAGTGAAGATGGCGTTAAGCATACTCCGTTTTCGCGCTCCAAATGACGCCGCCTGTTAACACGCAACAGGGCCATTTTTCTTTAATTTTTTTGATAAAAATTAAATTTTATTTGGCTTAATCACCACCAGATGACGCTCGCCTTCCAGCTGCGGCACCGCCAGTTTGACAATGGAATCAACCTGGAACGGCGCTGGCAACGCGGCGATTTCATCCTCTGGCAAGAGCCCCTTCAACGCATAGAAACGGCCATTCTCGCCAGGCAAATGGCGACACCAGCTCACCATGTCATTGAGTGAGGCGAACGCGCGACTGATCACCCCGTCAAACGGCGGTTCAGCGGGGAAATCTTCAACGCGGCTCTGGACCGGGGTGATATTTTTGAGCGCAAGCTCATGCTGTACCTGGCGCAGGAAACGAACCCGCTTCCCCAGGCTGTCGAGCAGGGTGAAATGCGATTCAGGACGGACGATGGACAACGGAATACCCGGCAGCCCAGGGCCTGTCCCCACATCGATAAAACGCTCGCCCTGCAAATGCGGCGCAACCACAATGCTGTCGAGAATATGACGGACCAGCATCTCGTTAGGATCGCGCACAGAGGTCAGGTTGTAGGCTTTGTTCCATTTATGCAGCATGTCGACATACGCAATCAGCTGATTTTTCTGGTGATCGGTAAGCGAAATGCCAGCGTCAGCCAGCAGGCGAGAGAGTTTATTGAGCACGGTGATTACCTGTTGAGATGCTTACGTGGCGGGTGGCACCTGGCTAACCCGCCCTACGGGCTTGTAGGCCCGGTAAGCGTAGCACCACCGGGCGTTTTTCAAAACGTTATGCGCTGCGGCGCAGCATTCCCTGTTTTTTCAGCCATACCAACAGGATGGAGATCGCCGCCGGCGTCACGCCAGAAATGCGCGAAGCCTGACCGATAGAGACCGGTTTGTGATCGTTAAGCTTGGCGATCACTTCGTTCGACAGCCCGGAGACCTGACGGTAATCCAGCGTCGCAGGCAGCAGCGTGTTCTCGTTGCGCAGTTGTTTTTCGATCTCATCCTGCTGACGGGCGATATACCCTTCATATTTCACCTGAATTTCAACCTGCTCAGCGGCCTGAACATCGTCAAGCGCAGGCGCAAACGGCGTCAGCGCGGTAAGCTGTTGGTAGGTCATTTCCGGGCGGCGCAGCAGGTCTTCACCACTGGCTTCACGGGAGAGCGGCGCGGTCAGGTGAGCGTTGACTTCGTCCGCGGTTTCCGCTGTCGGCGTTACCCAGGTGGATTTCAGGCGCTGGCGTTCACGCTCAATATTTTCCAGCTTCTCGTTAAAACGCGCCCAGCGTTCATCATCCACCAGCCCCAGCTCACGGCCCATTTCGGTCAGGCGCAGGTCGGCGTTGTCTTCACGCAGCATCAGGCGGTATTCCGCACGAGAAGTAAACATGCGGTACGGCTCTTTGGTACCCAGCGTACACAGATCGTCCACCAGCACGCCGAGGTAGGCCTGTGAACGCGCAGGCGCCCAGCCCTCTTTGTCAGCAGACAGACGAGCCGCGTTAAGACCTGCAAGCAAACCTTGCGCAGCCGCTTCTTCGTAGCCGGTGGTACCGTTGATTTGGCCCGCAAAAAACAGCCCCTGGATGAATTTACTTTCCAGCGTCGGCTTCAGGTCACGCGGATCGAAGAAGTCATATTCAATGGCGTAACCCGGACGGACGATTTTGGCATTTTCCATGCCCTGCATTGAGCGAACAATTTGCATCTGCACGTCGAACGGCAGGCTGGTGGAGATGCCGTTCGGGTAAATCTCGTTGGAGGTCAGTCCTTCAGGTTCGAGGAAGATCTGATGCTGGTTACGATCGGCGAAGCGCATAACCTTGTCTTCGATCGACGGGCAGTAACGCGGGCCGATCCCTTCGATCACGCCAGCGTACATTGGGCTACGATCGAGGTTATTACGGATCACATCATGGGTTTTCTCGTTGGTGTGGGTGATGTAGCACGGCACCTGCTGCGGATGTTGCGCCGCATTGCCCATAAACGAGAAGACTGGCATCGGGTTGTCGCCATGCTGCTGCGCCAGCACGCTGAAATCAATGGTGCGCGCATCAATACGTGGCGGTGTGCCGGTTTTGAGACGGCTCACGCGCAGCGGCAGTTCCCGCAGGCGGCGGGAAAGGGGGATAGACGGCGGATCGCCCGCACGGCCACCGCTGTAGTTATCCAGACCAATATGTATTTTGCCGTCAAGGAACGTTCCGACGGTGAGAACGACCGCTTTCGCACGGAATTTAAGCCCCATTTGGGTTACTGCGCCAACCACACGATCGTTTTCGACAATCAGATCTTCAACCGCTTGCTGGAAGATCATCAGGTTCGGTTGGTTCTCCAGCGCCGTTCGCACCGCCTGGCGATACAGCACGCGATCCGCCTGGGCGCGCGTGGCGCGAACCGCGGGCCCTTTGCTGGCGTTTAGTATCCTAAACTGAATACCCGCCTGGTCGATCGCTTTTGCCATCAACCCCCCGAGCGCATCCACTTCTTTTACCAGGTGTCCCTTTCCAATACCGCCAATCGCCGGGTTGCAGCTCATCTGCCCCAGCGTGTCGATATTGTGTGTCAAAAGCAGGGTTTGTTGACCCATACGCGCTGCGGCCATCGCGGCCTCAGTGCCTGCATGACCCCCGCCAATGATAATGACGTCAAAAGGATCCGGATAAAACATGGTAATTGCCTCGCATAACGCGGTATGAAAATGGATTGAAGCCCGGGCGGTGGATTCTACTCAACTTTAGCCGATGGAGAAAGTCCCGGGATCCTGGGTATTAAAAAGAAGATCTTTTTATTTAGAGATCTGTTCTATTGTGATCTCTTATTAGGATCGCGCCAGGCTGTGGATAAGCCGGATCCCGCCAGTAAGATCAATGACCTGGTAAGGATCATTAGCTGTGAATGATCGGTGATCCTGGTCCGTATAAGCTGGGATCAGAATGAAGGGTTATGCACAACTCAAAAACTGAACAACGGTTATTCTTTGGATAACTACCGGTTGATCCAAGCTTCCTGACAGAGTTATCCACACTCGATCGCTCGATCTTTACACTTATTTGAGTAAATTAATCCACGATCCCAGCCAGGCTTCCGCTGGATCTTCCGGTATGTCGTGATCGAGAATGTTGATCTTCAGCGTTTCGCCAAGCTGTTTTGCTCCTGCGCCCTTCATTTCTGTTTCTATCTTTTCGATTGCGCCACAGAAAGTGTCATATTCGCGGCTACCGATGCCCACTGCGCCAAAACGAACCTGTGAGAGATCGGGGGTCTGCGCCTGAAGATCGTCATAGAAAGGCACCAGGTTGTCCGGAATGTCCCCTGCGCCATGTGTGGAACTGATTATCAGCCAGATCCCGGAGAGCGAGAGATCCTCTAACAGCGGGCCGTGCAGGGTTTCGGTTGAAAAACCGGCGTCTTCCAGCTTTTCTGCAAGGTGTTCCGCTACGTATTCCGCACCGCCAAGGGTGCTGCCGCTGATAAGGGTAATATCTGCCATGGATCGCTCGCTCATCTAAAGAGGCGGGTATTGTACGCTGTGAGCGAGCTGGGATCTACCTGTGGAAAAATGTGGGATTAAAAAAGCCGTTCATGGCTTGATGGTGCGCATAATCGGGTTCTGCAAGACGATCAGCGTTTCGGTGGACTGAATTTCATCAATTGTTTGGATCTTGTTGATAAGTACATGCTGGAGCGCGTCGATCGATTTGCACATGACCTTTATAAAGATGCTGTAGTGCCCGGTGGTGTAATACGCTTCAGTGACCTCATCAAGACTTTCCAGCCTGGCCAGCGCAGAGGGATAGTCTTTCGCGCTTTTAAGGATAATGCCGATGAAACAGCCAACGTCATAACCCAACTGCTTAGGACTGACATCGATGCGTGCGCCGGTGATGATCCCTGCCTGCTTCATCTTTTCTACACGCACGTGAATGGTCCCGGGACTTACGCCAAACTGTTTTGCCAGTTCGGCGTAGGCGGTGCGGGCGTTTTCCATTAAAGCGTCGAGGATGCCGCGGTCCAGATTGTCGATCTGATAATTTTCCATAGGTTTTTCTTATGTTGATTAATGATTCACTCTATTTTAGATCCGATTTTTATCGAATTAAAATCGGCAACGGCTTTTTGTTTGTGGATTATTGAATAATGACCGCATTCTGTTGCTTAATCAGAGGCAACAGGACGCAGGAGTAAATACAATGAAAACCGCTTATATCGCCAAACAACGTCAAATTAGCTTCGTGAAATCGCACTTCTCTCGCCAGTTGGAAGAGCGTCTGGGTCTGATTGAAGTCCAGGCGCCGATTCTCAGCCGGGTTGGTGATGGCACGCAGGATAACTTGTCAGGCTGTGAAAAAGCGGTACAGGTTAAAGTGAAGGCGTTGCCTGAAGCCCAGTTTGAAGTGGTGCATTCACTGGCCAAGTGGAAACGTCAGACACTGGGACAACACGACTTCAGCGCGGGCGAAGGGCTGTACACGCACATGAAAGCGCTGCGCCCGGATGAAGACCGACTTTCCCCGCTTCACTCGGTCTATGTCGATCAGTGGGACTGGGAGCGCGTCATGGGTGACGGCGAGCGTCAATTCTCCACCCTGAAAAGCACGGTAGAGGCGATCTGGGCAGGGATTAAGACGACCGAAGCCGCCGTAAGCAAAGAGTTTGGTCTGGCGCCGTTCCTGCCGGATCAGATCCAGTTTATTCACAGCCAGGAATTGCTGGCGCGTTACCCGGATCTCGATGCCAAAGGCCGCGAGCGGGCGATCGCCAAAGAACTGGGCGCAGTATTTCTGGTCGGCATTGGCGGGAAACTGAGCGACGGTCATCGTCACGACGTTCGCGCCCCGGATTACGACGACTGGAGTTCCGATTCCGATCTGGGCTATGCCGGTCTGAACGGCGATATTCTGGTGTGGAACCCGGTTCTTGAAGACGCTTTTGAGCTGTCTTCAATGGGGATCCGCGTTGATGCCGACGCGCTGAAACGCCAACTTAAACTGACCGGCGATGAAGATCGTCTGAGCCTGGAGTGGCACCAGGCGCTGTTGCGCGGTGAAATGCCGCAAACTATCGGCGGTGGTATCGGCCAGTCCCGTCTGACCATGTTGTTACTGCAACTGCCGCACATTGGCCAGGTTCAGTGCGGCGTGTGGCCAGCGCAGGTGCGTGAAAGCGTCTCGTCTCTGCTGTAATTCTCTAGCGCCGCCAGCGTCTCAGCAGGCGGCTTCGCATCCCGGTGTCAAAGCGCCAGATATGATCGAAAATACGCATGATGCCGGGTTTGCCATGCGCGGACATCGCTACCGCATGAAACCGATGTTGATGAACGCGCTGGAGTTCCCCTACCTGACTTATCACGTCATCCGGCAGGCGCTGGGCAATAAAGTCCGAAATCACCACCGCGTCGGCATCAGACCACTCCCGTCCATCCATCCGTTCAATGATGGCGCGAAAACAGCTGGCGATATCCGTACCGCCGCGAAAGCGCTGGCTTAAAAAGCGAATCGCCTGTTCGATACCTTCCGGCCCGGAAAGCTCATAACGCACCACTTCAGTGGAAAACAACATAATAACGCAGCGACGGTTATCGGCGAGGGCGATGCGCATCAACGCCAGGCAAAACGCCTTTGCGCACTGTTCGTTAAAGCCGCCCATGGAACCAGACGTGTCCACACAGACGATAAACGGCCCGCGCGGCTGCTCGTCGACAGCCTGGTGAACCACCGGCCGCTCGGTGACTTTTTCACGCCAGGCCTCGCCCTGCAGACGGTAAGTGAGCAGTTGCTTTTCCAGGAGCCGCCGATAAAACTCATATTCCAGCTCTGTAATGCCGAGCGTCGCCAGTTCCGGTGGCAGCAGACGCAGAATGTCATCACTCTGTTGAATGCCATCAACCTGCTCAGGCACCGTCGCGGGTTCGCGCACCAGCGTGCGGAAAGTCTCCATTGGCGCGTCCTTACGCGGGAAGGATTTCGCCTCTCTGGAGCGCCCTAACTGTTCCGCCAGCCGCTGAAGCTCTGGCTGATCGGCCAGGAAGTCGCCGTATTTGACGATCAATTGATAATCGCCGCGCCTGAGCTGTCCGGCGCTCATGTCCCACAGGCGACCTGCCGCGGTATCGTTTTCCGCCAGCACGGGATCCAACTGGCCGCTGAGGGTCATTCTTTCCTGAACCTCACTGAGTAATTGCTCGCGTTCTTCCTCCAGCAACTGCTGGTTTAACGTGGTGGCTTGCACGACCAGGCTTAAGCGCCAGCGCTGGAGAAAAAGCGTATGCAGGGCAGGGGTAAACACCGCATTGTTGTCCACCAGCTGCTGCGCCTGCGCGGCCCAGGGAGAATGTAATCGGTGCAGCAGCGCGAGAATGCGTGGAAGCTGCACGACGAACTGAGCGCTGGAGAGAAGCTGGCTCTGCTGGTAGCACATCACCTCCTCCGTGAGCGCTGGCGGCACCCTCGTATCTTTTAGCCGACTACGTAACGCTTCACGCCAGCGCGGGAGATCGTTCGTTATCGCTGTTTTCAGGCGAGGAAATTTTTCAAAGAACACAGCCAACTGCGGCGAGGCCAGTAGCGCGAGGATCATCTCTTCGATCATCCCCTCTTCGCTGACGGCTAACATCACATTCAGCGTATCCAGCGTCAGCATTGTTGCGCCTGACGGATCTGCTCACCAACGTCCTGCAGGCTGGCTTCAATGCGTCCCAGCCAGTCGCTATGAATGAACAGGCATTTTTGCTGCTCGCTAAAGCGGGTATGTTGCAGATGCCAGTCGTTAGCCAGTTCTTCCAGCTGTTGTTTGATTTCGCCGGGCATGGCTTCTTCAGAGGAGCCGGGGAGCGCCAGACGTGTGCCCTGTAAGCTGACATCGCGCACAACCAGATGCTGAGCGCTATCCACCTCCATGTTCAGCGTCTGGGCAAATCCAATCCCGTTGAGTTTACCGCGGATCTCTCCACCTTTCGCCAGCCACTGCTCCAGCGCGCTACGTTCAAAAGCGATGTGGATCACTTCCATATCGTGCAGCTTCAGCGGCTGTTGTAGCAGCAGCGTCAGGGATGAGGCGGTGATGTCAGGCGGCAAGTCGTAATGTGGACGGCGGCTGAACATGCCGCCCTGGCGAATGACGGTAAAAGCGGTTTTATCGCTTTGTTGCTGTTGAAGCTGAATGCGCCGCTGGACGATACCGGCAAGGCGTGTCAGCATTGCCTGCTGCTGCCAGGCGTGCCCGGTCATCAATATTTCGAGCTGTTGTTGCATCAAATTCAGGCTCTGGGCGTCGTACCACAGACAATCTTTCAGCAGAATAAGATCGATTGGCGCCACCGCGTCGCGTCCGCTGAAGAAGGCGCTGGCCTGCAACAGGCGTATGGCTTTCTTCCAGCGTCGGTCAGAAACATAGGGCGCGTTGGGGACATTTTCCAGCTGCTGGCGCAGGGTAAAAACCAGCTCAAATACATGATCGGGCAGCAAAACCGCGCCAATCTCCTTTTGCCACTGATGATACTCATCATCGCTAATCTGGAGCGACGCGGCGACGGGGTTTTCATTTTCGTCCTGCTGGCTGGTCAGCATGGCGCGGAAGTTGGTTTTGTCCTGGACTTTATCCAGCCACAGGCGGATCAGCATTCGGTCATACAGTGCTTCAAGACTGCTGTCCGCCTCCGGCAGTTCGTTGGACGCCGCCACCAGCAGGCGCATCGGAATTTTTTCTTCATGCGCGCCGTTACGAAAATGGCGTTCATTGATGGCGGTTAACAGCGTGTTCAGAATGGCCGGACCCGCTTTCCAGATCTCATCAAGAAAAACGATTTCAGCTTCGGGCAGATACCCGGCGGTTAAGCGTTCGTAGCGGCCTTCATCTTTTAGCGCCTGAATGGAAAGAGGTCCAAAAACCTCTTCCGGCGTGGAAAAACGGGTCATCAGATATTCGAACGCGCGCGCATTCTGGAACGCGAATTTCAGCCGGCGCGCGATCAGGCTTTTAGCTATTCCTGGCGGGCCGAGCAGGAAAACGCTCTCGCCGCTCAGGGCCGCCAGCAGACAAAGTCGAATGGCGTGGCTGCGCTCAAACAATCCTTTTTCCAGCGCACTGCTCAGACGTGAAATTCTTTCTGCTAAGAGATGTGGGTGAGCCATAATAGAGTGGCGTCCTTCTGTAAAAAGTACTGCGTTAACAGCGAGTATAGACGTTTCGCTCCGTGGGCTGAACGGGTCCGGGAGGTGGATTTATTTTTTTTGAGCCAGGTTAATCTGGACTCATTTAGGGGTACGATTTTGCGATTAATCGTGCATACTGTGCGCTTTTTTGTGGGCCAAGGGACCAGGTACACATTTCTTTTATAACGAAAGACTAGTCTATGAGCACTGATAAAAAGCAATCATTGTCTGCGATTACGCTCGCGGCCATTGGGGTTGTCTACGGTGATATTGGTACCAGCCCACTTTATACACTTCGTGAATGTTTGTCCGGTCAGTTTGGTTTTGGCGTTGAACGCGATGCCGTGTTTGGCTTCCTGTCGCTAATTTTCTGGCTGCTGATCTTTGTTGTTTCCATTAAGTATCTGACCTTCGTCATGCGCGCGGATAACGCCGGTGAAGGGGGGATCCTGACGCTGATGTCGCTCGCCGGGCGGAATACCTCTGCGCGAACGACCTCCCTGTTGGTGATCATGGGGCTGATCGGCGGCAGCTTTTTCTATGGCGAGGTCGTGATCACTCCAGCCATCTCGGTGATGTCGGCCATTGAAGGTCTGGAAATTGTCGCGCCGCAGTTAGATACCTGGATTGTACCGCTGTCGATTGTCGTCCTGACGCTGCTGTTTATGATTCAGAAGCACGGTACCGGGATGGTAGGCAAATTGTTCGCGCCGATTATGCTGACCTGGTTCCTGGTTCTGGCGGTGCTGGGCGTGCGCAGTATTATCGGTAATCCGGAAGTCCTGCACGCATTAAACCCGATGTGGGCGGTACATTTCTTCCTTGAATATAAAACCGTCTCTTTTATTGCGCTGGGCGCGGTAGTGCTGTCGATCACCGGTGTGGAAGCGCTGTATGCTGATATGGGGCACTTTGGTAAGTTTCCGATTCGCCTGGCGTGGTTTTCGGTGGTGCTGCCTTCGCTGGTACTGAACTACTTTGGTCAGGGGGCGTTGTTGTTGAAGCAACCGGAAGCGATCAAAAACCCGTTCTTCCTGCTGGCGCCTGACTGGGCGCTGATCCCGCTGCTGATCCTTGCCGCGCTGGCGACCGTTATCGCCTCGCAGGCGGTCATTTCCGGCGTTTTCTCGCTCACTCGCCAGGCGGTTCGTCTGGGATATCTGTCACCGATGCGCATTATTCACACATCCGAAATGGAGTCCGGGCAGATCTACATTCCGTTTGTGAACTGGATGCTCTATATCGCGGTGGTGATCGTTATTGTCAGCTTCGAGCATTCCAGCAACCTGGCGGCGGCATACGGTATTGCCGTTACCGGTACGATGGTACTGACATCTATTCTGTCCACCACCGTGGCGCGTAAAAACTGGCACTGGAATAAGTACTTTGTGGCGCTGATTCTGGTGGCGTTCCTGTGCATCGATATTCCGTTGTTTTCCGCCAACCTCGATAAACTTCTGTCCGGCGGCTGGCTGCCGCTTTCTCTGGGGCTGGTGATGTTCACTATCATGACCACCTGGAAAAGCGAACGCTTCCGTCTGCTGCGCCGTATGCATGAGCACGGAAACTCGCTGGAAGCGATGATCGCTTCGCTGGAAAAATCGCCGCCGGTGCGTGTGCCGGGGACGGCGGTGTATATGTCCCGTGCGCTGAATGTGATCCCCTTTGCGTTAATGCATAACCTGAAGCATAACAAGGTGCTGCACGAACGGGTGATCCTGCTGACGTTGCGAACCGAAGATGCGCCGTATGTACATAACGTCCGCCGCGTACAGATTGAGCAGCTGTCGCCGACCTTCTGGCGCGTGGTGGCCAGCTACGGCTGGCGCGAAACGCCAAATGTTGAGGAAGTGTTCCACCGTTGCGGTCTGGAAGGGCTGAGCTGCCGGATGATGGAGACGTCGTTCTTTATGTCGCACGAGTCGTTAATTATCGGCAAGCGCCCCTGGTACTTGCGCCTGCGGGGCAAGCTGTATCTTATTTTGCAACGTAACGCCCTGCGCGCGCCTGACCAGTTTGAGATCCCGCCTAACCGCGTCATTGAGTTAGGCACCCAGGTCGAGATTTAAGTTTGCTTGAAATGTCGGGTGGCGCTTCGCTTACCCGGCATACTCCCCGCTTTATCTTCCCGCCCATATGACGTTCTGTTTCACGTAGCGAAACGTTTCGACGCCGATCACAAATCTGTTACGTCATGATGGTTTTCTGAACACCGTTAAGATAAAACTGATGTCAGCGAAACGTTTCGCTAGTGGAGCAAGAAAAATGAAGAAAGGCGCAGTACTTAACTCTGAGATTTCATCGGTGATTTCCCGTCTGGGACATACCGATACGCTGGTAGTGTGTGACGCAGGTTTACCCATCCCAAACAGTACAACGCGTATCGATATGGCATTAACCCAGGGTGTACCTTCGTTCATGCAGGTACTGGAGGTTGTCACCCGTGAGATGCAGGTTGAGTCGGCCATTCTCGCGACGGAAATAAAACAACATAATCCGCAACTCCACGAAGCGTTGCTCAATTCTCTTGAGCAACTGCAGCAACACCAGGGAAACACTATTGAAATTCGTTACACCACGCATGAACACTTTAAACAACAAACCGCAGACAGTCAGGCGGTAATTCGCAGCGGGGAGTGTTCCCCGTATGCGAATATCATTCTCTGTGCCGGCGTCACTTTCTGAGGCCACCATGGACGCATTACTGCAACTCAAAGGGATCGATAAGTCGTTCCCGGGCGTGAAGGCGCTTTCCGGCGCCGCACTCAACGTCTACCCGGGCCGCGTGATGGCGCTGGTGGGCGAGAACGGTGCGGGCAAATCCACCATGATGAAAGTGCTGACCGGTATCTATACCCGCGATGCGGGGTCATTGGTATGGCTGGGGAAAGAGACCACTTTTAACGGACCGAAATCTTCGCAAGAAGCCGGGATCGGCATCATCCACCAGGAACTGAACCTGATCCCGCAGCTCACCATTGCGGAGAACATCTTTCTTGGTCGCGAATTTGTTAACCGTTTTGGCAAAATCGACTGGAAAAAAATGTATGCCGAAGCGGATCAACTGTTAGCGAAACTCAACCTGCGCTTTAAGAGCGATCGGCTGGTAGGGGAGCTGTCGATTGGCGATCAGCAGATGGTCGAGATCGCCAAAGTGCTGAGCTTTGAGTCCAGAGTCATCATCATGGATGAACCGACCGACGCTTTGACCGATACCGAAACCGAATCTCTTTTCCGCGTTATCCGCGAGCTGAAATCGCAGGGGCGCGGCATTGTCTATATCTCCCACCGCATGAAAGAGATTTTCGAGATCTGCGACGACGTCACCGTTTTCCGTGACGGGCAGTTTATTGCCGAACGGGAAGTGGCCTCGCTGACCGAAGATTCACTGATTGAAATGATGGTGGGGCGCAAGCTGGAAGATCAGTATCCGCGGCTGGATAAAGCGCCGGGCGACGTGCGTCTGAAAGTCGACAGCCTGTGCGGCCCCGGCGTGAACAATGTCTCGTTTACCTTACGCAAAGGGGAGATCCTCGGCGTGTCCGGATTGATGGGGGCAGGCCGCACCGAGCTGATGAAAGTGCTGTACGGGGCACTGCCGCGCACCAGCGGTAACGTGACGCTCGACGGGCACGAGGTGATCACCCGCGCGCCACAGGACGGACTGGCGAATGGCATTGTCTATATCTCCGAAGACCGCAAACGCGACGGCTTAGTGTTGGGGATGTCAGTGAAAGAGAACATGTCACTGACCGCGCTGCGCTATTTCAGCCGTGCCGGCGGCAGCCTGAAGCATAAAGATGAGCAACAGGCGGTGAGCGATTTTATCCGTCTCTTTAACGTCAAAACCCCGTCGATGGAGCAGGCGATTGGCCTGTTGTCCGGCGGGAATCAGCAGAAAGTGGCGATTGCCCGCGGGTTGATGACCCGGCCTAAGGTGTTGATTCTTGATGAGCCTACCCGCGGCGTCGACGTCGGCGCGAAGAAAGAAATTTATCAGCTGATCAACCAGTTTAAGGCCGATGGCCTGAGCATCATTCTGGTCTCCTCTGAGATGCCAGAAGTATTAGGCATGAGCGATCGCATTATCGTCATGCATGAAGGGCATCTCGGCGGTGAATTCACTCGCGAGCAGGCCACCCAGGAAGTTCTGATGGCTGCCGCTGTGGGCAAGCTTAATCGCGTGAATCAGGAGTAAAAAAAATGACTACCCAGGCTGTTTCTGGTCGCCGTTATTTCACCAAAGCGTGGTTGATGGAGCAGAAGTCGCTCATTGCGCTGTTGGTGCTGATCGCGATTGTATCGACCTTAAGCCCTAACTTTTTTACCGTTAATAACCTGTTCAACATTCTTCAGCAGACCTCCGTAAACGCCATTATGGCGGTCGGGATGACGCTGGTGATTTTGACGTCGGGTATCGATCTGTCCGTCGGTTCCCTGCTGGCACTCACCGGCGCCGTTGCCGCTTCCATTGTTGGACTGGAGGTGAACGCGCTGGTGGCCGTTGCCGCCGCGCTGGCATTAGGTGCCGCCGTGGGCGCGGTGACTGGCGTTATCGTGGCGAAAGGGCGAGTACAGGCGTTTATCGCCACGCTGGTAATGATGCTGCTGTTACGTGGCGTGACGATGGTTTACACCAACGGAAGCCCGGTGAATACCGGCTTTACCGAAAACGCCGATCTGTTTGGCTGGTTCGGTATTGGCCGTCCGCTGGGTGTTCCGACGCCGGTGTGGATCATGGGGATTGTCTTCCTGGCGGCGTGGTACATGCTGCACCATACCCGGCTGGGCCGCTATATTTACGCGCTGGGCGGTAACGAAGCGGCAACCCGCTTGTCCGGTATCAGCGTCAGTAAAATCAAAATTATCGTTTATTCGCTCTGCGGCCTGCTGGCGTCGCTGGCGGGCATCATTGAAGTGGCGCGTCTTTCCTCCGCGCAGCCTACAGCCGGGACGGGCTATGAACTCGACGCCATTGCGGCTGTTGTGCTTGGCGGGACCAGTCTGGCGGGAGGTAAAGGGCGCATTGTTGGGACCTTGATCGGCGCATTGATTCTTGGTTTCCTGAATAATGGTTTGAATTTGTTAGGTGTTTCCTCCTATTACCAGATGATCGTCAAAGCGGTGGTGATATTGCTGGCGGTACTGGTAGACAACAAAAAGCAGTAACAACGACTACAGGACATCTTAAATATGAACATGAAAAAACTGGCTACCCTGGTTTCAGCTGTTGCGCTAAGCGCCACCGTAAGCGCGAATGCAATGGCGAAAGATACCATTGCGCTGGTGGTCTCCACGCTGAACAACCCGTTCTTTGTTTCCCTGAAAGATGGGGCGCAGAAAGAAGCCGATAAATTGGGCTACAACCTGGTGGTGCTGGATTCCCAGAATAACCCGGCGAAAGAGCTGGCGAACGTTCAGGACTTAACCGTTCGTGGCACTAAAATCCTGCTGATTAACCCAACTGATTCCGACGCGGTAGGTAATGCCGTGAAGATGGCAAACCAGGCGAAGATCCCGGTCATCACCCTTGACCGCCAGGCGACGAAAGGCGATGTTGTCAGCCACATCGCGTCTGACAACGTGTTGGGCGGCAAAATCGCGGGCGACTACATTGCGAAGAAAGCTGGCGAAGGCGCGAAAGTCATTGAATTGCAGGGCATAGCCGGTACATCTGCGGCGCGTGAACGTGGCGAAGGTTTCCAGCAGGCGGTCGCCGCACACAAATTTAATGTACTGGCCAGCCAGCCAGCTGACTTCGACCGCACTAAAGGTCTGAACGTGATGCAGAACCTGCTGACCGCGCATCCGGACGTGCAGGCGGTATTCGCTCAGAATGACGAGATGGCGCTGGGCGCACTGCGTGCGCTGCAAACCGCCGGTAAATCTGATGTGATGGTCGTCGGATTTGACGGCACGCCAGATGGCGAGAAAGCGGTAAATGATGGCAAACTGGCTGCGACTATCGCTCAGTTACCTGACCAGATCGGCGCGAAAGGCGTAGAAACGGCAGACAAAGTACTGAAAGGCGAGAAAGTTCAGGCCAAATACCCGGTTGACCTGAAGCTGGTCATTAAGCAGTAGTAGGCGATTCAGACGACCTCGCGTCGTCTGAGGGACATCAAATAAAGAAAAGTAAAGTGTGGCATACGCCACCGGGTCACACCGGTGGCGCTCTCTGATGGACACCCCGAACATGAAAACCGCAGGCAAACTTGTCGTTCTCGGCAGCATTAATGCTGACCATATTCTTAATCTTGAGACATTTCCTGCACCTGGTGAGACGGTCACCGGAAATCACTATCAGGTCGCTTTTGGTGGTAAAGGCGCGAATCAGGCAGTGGCTGCGGGACGCAGCGGGGCAAACATTGCGTTTATTGCCTGTACCGGTGATGACGATATCGGAAGTAGCATTCGTCAGCAACTGGCGAGCGACAATATCAACGTCGACCCTGTCAGCGTAATTGACGGCGAACCCACAGGCGTAGCGCTGATTTTCGTCAACGGCGAAGGTGAAAACGTGATCGGTATTCATGCCGGGGCTAACGCGGCGCTGTCGCCTGCGCGGGTTGAGGCGCAGCGTGAGCGCATCGCTGAGGCTTCCGCATTGCTGATGCAACTGGAATCGCCGATCGACAGTGTACTGGCAGCCGCCAACATCGCGCATGAAAATCATACCACTGTCGTACTGAATCCTGCGCCAGCCCGCGTATTATCAGACGAACTGCTGGCGCTGGTGGATATCATCACTCCGAACGAAACTGAAGCGGAAAAGCTAACCGGTATCCGTGTCGAAAATGATGAAGATGCGGCAAAAGCCGCGCGGGTTCTGCATAAAAAAGGTATCGATACGGTGCTCATTACATTAGGCAGCCGCGGTGTCTGGGCCAGCGTGAAAGGTGAAGGTCAGCGCGTGCCGGGCTTTAAGGTAGAGGCTGTCGACACCATTGCCGCGGGCGATACCTTTAACGGCGCGCTAATTGCGGCGTTACTGGAAGACAAGGCGCTGTCTGATGCGATTCGTTTCGCGCACGCCGCCGCAGCGATTGCCGTTACCCGTAAAGGCGCTCAGCCTTCCGTACCGTGGCGTGAAGAAATTGAGGCGTTTTTAGGTCAGCAGAGGTAACGCTTGGCTACAATGAAGGATGTTGCCCGCCTGGCGGGCGTTTCCACTTCTACCGTTTCGCACGTCATTAATAAGGATCGCTTTGTCAGTGAAGCGATTACTGACAAAGTCGAAGCGGCGATCAAAACGTTGAATTACGCCCCTTCAGCCCTGGCGCGTAGCCTGAAGCTGAATCAAACGCGCACCATCGGTATGCTTATCACCGCGAGTACCAATCCCTTTTACTCTGAACTGGTGCGCGGCGTAGAACGCAGTTGCTTCGAGCGCGGCTACAGTCTGGTATTATGCAATACCGAAGGCGATGAGCAACGTATGAACCGCAATCTGGAAACGCTGATGCAAAAACGGGTAGATGGTTTACTGCTGCTTTGTACCGAAACGCACCAGCCGTCGCGCGAAATCATGCAGCGTTACCCGTCGATCCCCACCGTAATGATGGACTGGTCGCCCTTTGACGGCGAGGGCGACAGCGATCTCATTCAGGATAACTCATTGCTCGGCGGCGACTTAGCCACGCAGCATCTTATTGCTAAAGGCTTTACCCGTATCGCCTGTATCACCGGGCCTTTGGATAAAACGCCGGCCCGGCTGCGTGTTGAGGGGTATCGCGCCGCGATGCAGCGCGCGGGGCTTACCGTTCCTGCGGGCTATGAAATCATGGGCAATTTTGAGTTTGGCGGCGGGTTTGCGGCTATGCAGGAACTGCTCGCGCATCCGCAGCGACCCCAGGCCGTGTTTGCCGGGAATGATGCGATGGCTGTCGGCGCGTATCAGGCGTTGTATCAGGCTGGATTGCGGATCCCGCAGGATATGGCGGTGATTGGCTATGACGATATCGAACTGGCGCGCTACATGACGCCGCCGCTGACTACCATTCATCAGCCCAAAGATGAACTGGGTGAGCTGGCCATCGATGTGCTAATACATCGCATGGCGCAGCCCGATTTGCAGCAACAGCGTTTGCAGCTCACTCCTGTTCTGATGGAGCGGGGGTCGGTTTAGGCGCGTGACGGTCTTTGATCAGGTTGCGACCATCTTTCGCTTTCAGCAGCATGAACATCAGCGCAGACACGATCGTGATCGCGCCCATCGTAATAAAGGTGTAGTGGAACTGTTCAACCGTACTGGTTCCCTCTACGCCTTCATAAATGCGCAGCACGGCGGCGCTTATCGCCACACCTAAGCTAATCGAAAGTTGCTGCGTTACGGCCAGCACGCTGTTGCCGCTGCTGGCATTGTCATCGGTCAGGTCGGCAAGTGTGATGGTATTCATCGCTGTGAACTGCGTCGACATCGCCATGCCGAGCACAAACAGCGGCAGGATCACCATCCAGACTGGCATTGCGGGCGATTGCAACGAGAATTGCGCAATCATCAGGCCGATAAATACGGTTATCCCCACCAGCGTGGTGCGATAACCCAGACGGCGCAGCACCTGGGTCACCATTGATTTAGCCAGTATTGAGCCCAGCGCGGTGGGGGCCATCATGCAACCCGCGATTAACGCCGGAAAACCAAATCCCACCTGGAGCATCAGCGGCATCAAAAAAGGCACGCACCCGGTCCCCAGCCGTGTCGCAAGGTTGCCGGTAATTCCGACGGAAAAGGTCCGTGTCTTAAATAACGACAGAGAAATGAGCGGCGTGGGATGGCGGCGAGCGTGGCGTACATAAGCCAGCAACAGCACAATGCTGAGCAGGATAATGCTCAGCGCAATCCAGGTGGCGACTATCTTTTCGCCGAACAGCTCCATTCCGCTGGAAAAGAGCACCAGGCTGAGGCCAAACAGAAAGAAGCCAGTCATATCAAATTTGCGGCGCGGTGTGGTGAAATTCGGCATATATTTGCGCGCGTAAAGAATACCGGCGACGCCAATCGGAATGTTTATCAGGAAGATCCAATGCCAGCTGGCCCAGGTGACCAGTACGCCGCCCAGCACCGGACCCAGAATCGGTCCTACCAGCCCCGGCATGGTGACGAAGTTCAGAACGGGCAGCAGCTCGCTACGTGGATAGGCGCGCAACAGCGCCAGACGAGCAACCGGCATCATCATCGCCCCGCCAATACCCTGAACAACGCGAAAGATAACCAGTTCCGGAAGCGAGCTGGAAAGCGCGCAGGCAAGTGAACCGAGCGTAAACAGGCTCACCGCCAGCATAAACACACGACGGGTGCCGAAGCGGTCGGCCAGCCATCCGCTTACCGGTATCAGCATCGCCACCGTCAGGGTATAACTGATAATGGCGGACTGCATGGCCAGCGGTGAACGGTTGAGACTCTGCGCAATGGCAGGTAAAGCGGTGTTCAGAATGGTGGCGTCCAGCGCCTGCATAAAAAAGGCCATTGCCGCTATCCACGGCAATCCAGCCATACTGCGCGCTTTTTTTCTGATCATTCTGTATCCCGTTAGTTTCCCGGACGCTCGTTAGGCGCCATCAGTAAAGCCTGGCAGGCTTTAAACGCGCCGTCAGCGTCGCTTTGCGCAATGGCATCTACTATCGTCTGGTGCAAATCCAGTTTCACAACGGTGTTATAGGTAATGGCATTGAAATAGGTGTGATAGACAGAGTGAAACAGTGAGGCAAAAGAGGTGAGGAACGGGTTCGCGCTCATCTCATAAATATGCTCATGCCAGGCCATATCCACTTCAATCCAGCGCTCACGTTTAAAGTTCTTTTTTAGCGCGACCATTTCTTCCATTAAGGTGTTCAGATGCGCTTTTTGTTCTGCCGTACCCACCGTTGCCGCCAACGCGCAAGCCTGTGGCTCAAGGCTTATCCGCATCACCAGAAAATGATCGATCACCTGCTGGAAGTTTTCCTCTGTCATCCACCAGTTCAGTAACTCCTGGTCGAGAAAATTCCAGTTAGCCTGTGGCATGACCCGTGTTCCGATACGTGGGCGCGGTAATACCATACCTTTGGCGGTTAACGTTTTGACGGCTTCTCTTACTGCGGTGCGGCTAACACCAAACTGATCGCCCAGTTCAATTTCACCGGGAAGAATGTCGCCGGGTGCGTAATCCCCTTTTAAGATCCGCTGCGCCAGCTTTTCAGCCAGTACCCAGGAAATGTTTTTCTGTGCAGCCAATTGTTGTGCGCTTAAAGGCATGACTGATTGTCCTTTCTCTTTTTCTTATTCATTAGTATGCCATCAGGAAGTGTGATTGCGGCTGCAAAAACAGCAAATCGCTTATTTTATGGCACGTTAACGCCTGTTTTGGTGAAAAAAGGAACAGTTGCGAAATTATTTTAAATTTCCTCTTGTCAGCCCGAAATAACTCCCTATAATGCGCCACCACTGACACGGAACAACGGCACGCAAGCCGCCGGGTCAGCGGGGTTCAGACCAGAACCTCACGGAGAAAAGCAAAAATAAATGCTTGACTCTCAAGCGGGAAAGCGTATTATGCACACCCCGCGCCGCTGAGAAAAAGCGAAGCGGCACTGCTCTTTAACAATTTATCAGACAATCTGTGTG
>NZ_LNHZ01000038.1:0-820 GCF_001463265.1 Citrobacter sp. 50677481 | reverse complement strand
GGCACTGTTGCAAAGTTAGCGATGAGGCAGCCTTTTGTCTTATTCAAAGGCCTTACATTTCAAAAACTCTGCTTACCAGGCGCATTTCGCCCAGGGGATCACCATAATAAAATGCTGAGGCCTGGCCTTTGCGTAGTGCACGCATCACCTCAATACCTTTGATGGTGGCGTAAGCCGTCTTCATGGATTTAAATCCCAGCGTGGCGCCGATTATCCGTTTCAGTTTGCCATGATCGCATTCAATCACGTTGTTCCGGTACTTAATCTGTCGGTGTTCAACGTCAGACGGGCACCGGCCTTCGCGTTTGAGCAGAGCAAGCGCGCGACCATAGGCGGGCGCTTTATCCGTGTTGATGAATCGCGGGATCTGCCACTTCTTCACGTTGTTGAGGATTTTACCCAGAAACCGGTATGCAGCTTTGCTGTTACGACGGGAGGAGAGATAAAAATCGACAGTGCGGCCCCGGCTGTCGACGGCCCGGTACAGATACGCCCAGCGGCCATTGACCTTCACGTAGGTTTCATCCATGTGCCACGGGCAAAGATCGGAAGGGTTACGCCAGTACCAGCGCAGCCGTTTTTCCATTTCAGGCGCATAACGCTGAACCCAGCGGTAAATCGTGGAGTGATCGACATTCACTCCGCGTTCAGCCAGCATCTCCTGCAGCTCACGGTAACTGATGCCGTATTTGCAGTACCAGCGTACGGCCCACAGAATGATGTCACGCTGAAAATGCCGGCCTTTGAATGGGTTCATGTGCAGCTCCATCAGCAAAAGGGGATGATAAGTTTATCACCACCGACTATTTGCAACAGTGCC
>NZ_LNHZ01000037.1:0-1730 GCF_001463265.1 Citrobacter sp. 50677481 | reverse complement strand
ATCAGACAATCTGTGTGGACACTACAAAGGCAGGTTCTTTAAGGTAAGGAGGTGATCCAACCGCAGGTTCCCCTACGGTTACCTTGTTACGACTTCACCCCAGTCATGAATCACAAAGTGGTAAGCGCCCTCCCGAAGGTTAAGCTACCTACTTCTTTTGCAACCCACTCCCATGGTGTGACGGGCGGTGTGTACAAGGCCCGGGAACGTATTCACCGTGGCATTCTGATCCACGATTACTAGCGATTCCGACTTCATGGAGTCGAGTTGCAGACTCCAATCCGGACTACGACATACTTTATGAGGTCCGCTTGCTCTCGCGAGGTCGCTTCTCTTTGTATATGCCATTGTAGCACGTGTGTAGCCCTGGTCGTAAGGGCCATGATGACTTGACGTCATCCCCACCTTCCTCCAGTTTATCACTGGCAGTCTCCTTTGAGTTCCCGGCCGGACCGCTGGCAACAAAGGATAAGGGTTGCGCTCGTTGCGGGACTTAACCCAACATTTCACAACACGAGCTGACGACAGCCATGCAGCACCTGTCTCACGGTTCCCGAAGGCACAACCGCATCTCTGCAGTCTTCCGTGGATGTCAAGACCAGGTAAGGTTCTTCGCGTTGCATCGAATTAAACCACATGCTCCACCGCTTGTGCGGGCCCCCGTCAATTCATTTGAGTTTTAACCTTGCGGCCGTACTCCCCAGGCGGTCTACTTAACGCGTTAGCTCCGGAAGCCACGCCTCAAGGGCACAGCCTCCAAGTAGACATCGTTTACGGCGTGGACTACCAGGGTATCTAATCCTGTTTGCTCCCCACGCTTTCGCACCTGAGCGTCAGTCTTCGTCCAGGGGGCCGCCTTCGCCACCGGTATTCCTCCAGATCTCTACGCATTTCACCGCTACACCTGGAATTCTACCCCCCTCTACGAGACTCAAGCCTGCCAGTTTCGAATGCAGTTCCCAGGTTGAGCCCGGGGATTTCACATCCGACTTGACAGACCGCCTGCGTGCGCTTTACGCCCAGTAATTCCGATTAACGCTTGCACCCTCCGTATTACCGCGGCTGCTGGCACGGAGTTAGCCGGTGCTTCTTCTGCGGGTAACGTCAATGACTGCGGTTATTAACCACAATCCCTTCCTCCCCGCTGAAAGTACTTTACAACCCGAAGGCCTTCTTCATACACGCGGCATGGCTGCATCAGGCTTGCGCCCATTGTGCAATATTCCCCACTGCTGCCTCCCGTAGGAGTCTGGACCGTGTCTCAGTTCCAGTGTGGCTGGTCATCCTCTCAGACCAGCTAGGGATCGTCGCCTTGGTGAGCCGTTACCTCACCAACAAGCTAATCCCATCTGGGCACATCCGGTGGCAAGAGGCCCGAAGGTCCCCCTCTTTGGTCTTGCGACGTTATGCGGTATTAGCTACCGTTTCCAGTAGTTATCCCCCTCCACCGGGCAGTTTCCCAGACATTACTCACCCGTCCGCCACTCGTCAGCGAAGCAGCAAGCTGCTTCCTGTTACCGTTCGACTTGCATGTGTTAGGCCTGCCGCCAGCGTTCAATCTGAGCCATGATCAAACTCTTCAATTTAAGTTTGATGCTCGTGAATTAAACTTCGTAATGAATTACGTGTTCACTCAGAGACTTGGTATTCATTTTTCGTCTTGCGACGTTAAGAATCCATGTCACTTTGAGTGCCCACACAGATTGTCTGATAAATTGTTAAAGAGCAGT
>NZ_LNHZ01000036.1:0-186110 GCF_001463265.1 Citrobacter sp. 50677481 | reverse complement strand
ATTGGTCGCAGGTTCGAATCCTGCACGACCCACCATTTTAACGGTGGAAACGGGTAGAAAGCGTGAAGGATAACGTTGCGACAGCAACGGCCCAAAGGGCGAGGCGAAGCCGAGTCATCCTGCACGACCCACCAGTCTGAATGATTAAGCAGTAAATCCCGCAAGGGGTCGTTAGCTCAGTTGGTAGAGCAGTTGACTTTTAATCAATTGGTCGCAGGTTCGAATCCTGCACGACCCACCAATGTAAAAAGGCGCCCTAAAGGCGCCTTTTTGCTATGTGCAGAATGTAATGATTCGAACGCAGTGAGACAACGGAGCCGCTTGCAGCGACGGCCCGAAGGGCGAGGCGAAGCCGGATCGGATCGCCGTCACCCTTCGGCAAAACGGTGCGCAATAGGTGTGACTTTCGTTACGCAATCCGCTATCTTGTTTAGCATATAAAACAAATATGGCCGATTTCGGCGTCCTGTACGCTCTGTATCGGTTATTTCGTTAAGCGAGAAAAACGAGAAAGCAAGATGAGCGTAATGTTTGATCCAGAAGCAGCGATTTATCCGTTTCCGCCAAAACCTGTCCCGTTGAGCGTTGACGAAAAACAATTCTATCGCGACAAAATCAAGCGTCTGCTGAAAGCGCGTGATGCAGTGATGGTCGCGCACTATTACACCGATCCGGAAATCCAGCAACTGGCGGAAGAGACCGGCGGTTGCATATCAGACTCCCTTGAGATGGCGCGCTTTGGCGCAAAGCATCCTGCGTCCACCCTGCTGGTGGCAGGAGTACGCTTTATGGGCGAAACCGCCAAAATCCTCAGCCCGGAAAAAACCATTTTGATGCCGACGCTGCAGGCCGAATGTTCGCTCGATCTCGGCTGTCCTGTCGAGGAATTTAACGCATTTTGCGATGCCCATCCGGATCGGACCGTGGTGGTCTACGCTAACACCTCCGCTGCGGTCAAAGCACGTGCCGATTGGGTCGTGACCTCCAGCATTGCGGTTGAACTCATTGAGCATCTGGATAGTTTGGGCGAAAAAATCATCTGGGCGCCGGATCGCCATCTTGGTCGCTATGTGCAAAAACAGACTGGCGCCGACGTATTATGCTGGCAGGGCGCGTGCATCGTCCATGATGAGTTTAAAACCCAGGCGTTGGCCCGCATGAAGGGGCTTTACCCTGAAGCGGCAATCCTCGTCCACCCGGAATCCCCACAATCGATTGTCGACATGGCCGACGCCGTCGGCTCCACCAGCCAACTTATCAACGCGGCGAAAACGCTACCGCATAAGCAACTTATCGTCGCTACCGATCGCGGTATTTTCTACAAAATGCAGCAGGCCGTTCCGGGCAAAGAGTTGCTGGAAGCGCCCACCGCTGGCGAAGGGGCAACCTGCCGCAGCTGCGCGCACTGTCCGTGGATGGCGATGAACGGCCTTAAGGCGATTGCTGAAGGGCTGGAGCAGGGCGGACAAGCCCATGAGATTCAGGTTGATACAGCGCTGCGAGAAGGGGCATTATTGCCGTTAAACCGCATGCTGGATTTTGCGGCTACACTACGTGCGTAAATAATAAAAACGCTCTGGGGGAAAGATGGACTTTTTTAGTACGCAGAACATCCTGGTACATATTCCGATCGGCGCCGGTGGTTACGATCTTTCATGGATTGAGGCGGTAGGCACCATCGCCGGACTGTTGTGCATTGGTCTTGCCAGCATGGAAAAGATCAGCAATTACGTTTTCGGGCTGATCAACGTGACGTTATTTGCCATCATTTTCTTTCAGATCCAACTCTATGCCAGCCTGCTGCTGCAACTCTTTTTCTTTGCGGCGAATATCTACGGCTGGTATGCGTGGTCGCGGCAGAATACCCAGAATGAGGCGGAACTGAAAATCCGCTGGCTACCGTTACCGAAAGCGCTGGGCTGGCTGGCCGTTTGTGTGGTGGCGATTGGTCTGATGACGGTGTTTATCGATCCGGTGTTTGCTTTTTTGACCCGCGTCGCGGTGACCCTAATGCAGACGCTGGGGCTACAGGTGGTTATGCCCAATCTTCAGCCGGATGCCTTCCCGTTCTGGGATTCCTGCATGATGGTACTGTCGATTGTGGCGATGATACTGATGACGCGAAAATACGTCGAGAACTGGCTGTTATGGGTGGTGATCAACGTTATTAGCGTCGTGATCTTCGCGCTTCAGGGCGTATACGCCATGTCGCTGGAGTATCTGATCCTGACTTTTATTGCGCTCAACGGCAGTCGGATGTGGATTAACAGCGCACGCGAACGAGGCTCACGCGCGCTGTCTCATTAATGGTGATGATGTGTATGGCCGGACGCTGTCTCATTCAGATGGCAGTCCGGTCCTTCACAACGCTGGTACTCCATCTGAATGGTGGCGTGCGCAATCTGGTAGTGATGCACGAGAAAATGCTGAATGCGCGCCAGCAGGGCGTCATGATCGTGCGGTGGGATCACCTGCGCATGGAGCGTCATTACCGGTTTTTCACCCACCATCCAGACGTGGACGTGATGCACATTTCGCACCTCCGGGATTTCACGGCTGAGATGGCGTTTCAGCGCGGTGATATCCAGCGACACGGGCGCGCCCTCAAGCAATTCATTCACGCTGTCTTTCAACAGACGCCATGCGCTACGCAGGACTAACAGCGAGACCAGAATTGATAAAATGGGGTCAGCAGGCGTCCAACCCGTCCAGATAATTATCAGCGCGGCGACAATCGCCCCCACTGAACCCAGCAAATCCCCCATAACATGCAGAGCGGCGGCCCGCACGTTAAGGTTTTTCTCCTCACTGCCGCGATGCAGGATCCAGAACGCAAGGATATTCGCCAGCAAACCTGCCACGGCGATGGACATCATCATGCCGCCCGCTACCGGACGTGGCGTATAGAAGCGCTCAATCGCTTCCCAGACGATTAAAATAGTGATAACCACTAACGCAATCGCATTGACGAATGCGGCCAGCGTGGTGAGTCTCAGCCAGCCAAACGTATGACGTAACGTCGGCGGGCGGCGGGCAAACTGAACGGCCAGCAGGGCAAACAGCAATGCGGCGGCGTCAGTTAACATATGCCCGGCGTCCGCCAGCAGCGCCAGCGAGCCGGAAAGAATCCCGCCAACGACCTCCAGCAGCATAAATCCCGCGGTGACGCAAAACGCGAGCAGTAACCGACGTGCGTTATTATCTTCAGGCAGATGAGGGGTTGAGTGAGAGTGAGCGTGCGCCATGAATGTCATCCCTTTATGAATTCTCTGTTAACTGTATGACATCATACCGTTTTTGGTCGAATTAAATTAAAAAGGAGAGCCTTAGCTCTCCTGTTATCAGCCCGTTTTACCGTTACTGAGTGGTGCCATCCGTTTTGGTATCCACGTTGTTACTGGTGCCGTCGCCAGTTTCCACTTTCTTATTCACATCCGGACAGCGACCATCTTTACACATGGTGTTTTTATGCACCTCGTCTTTGGTCATCCCATCCTGGGTTGCAGACGTCCCGGTGGACTGCTGGGCGCCGCTGGTATTGGTGTTCGTGTTACCGGTATTGATGTTTGTGCCGTCGAGGTTATTCGGCGCGACGTTTTGTTTCGCATCCGGCGCGACCTGACCGGCTTCTGCGGCGGCGTTGGCCTGTCCGTTGTTCGTCTGGGCGCCGGTATCCGCAGCAAGCGCTGCGCCGCTGGCAAGGCTGAGTGTGGCAGTAAGAAACAGTGAAGCCAATTTTGTCATTTGCATAAGATGCTCCTGTTATGGTTCAGATGTCGGATAACG
The DNA here is from genome assembly GCF_001463265.1 of Citrobacter sp. 50677481. NCBI lineage: Bacteria > Pseudomonadati > Pseudomonadota > Gammaproteobacteria > Enterobacterales > Enterobacteriaceae > Citrobacter > Citrobacter sp. 50677481. The sequence goes on along the minus strand of NZ_LNHZ01000036.1, from coordinate 182,324 downwards.
TCTTCCAACAGTGCATATGCCATGAAAGGACCTGGCAATAGTTTAAGATCCCATCCGGGCGTAATGGCCCAGTAGAGAATCTTGAAAAAATTAAAAAACTAAGCAGTTACAATTAAAAATTGTAGGTTAGATCTCGTTTTTCGCTACTTTCTGATGTTTTTTTGCGAATTTCCAGGATTAATCCGTTCGAAGTGTAAAATCGCGTTTACACTTTCTGACTGACGATATAGATTGGAGGGATTGCATTCATTTATATAAGTATGGCAACACTGGACGAATCATGAATTATCAGAACGACGATTTACGCATCAAAGAGATCAACGAGTTATTACCCCCTGTCGCACTGCTGGAAAAGTTCCCCGCTACTGAAAATGCCGCAAATACCGTGGCCCATGCGCGTAAGGCGATTCACAAAATTTTAAAAGGCAACGACGACCGCCTGCTGGTCGTGATTGGTCCTTGCTCAATTCATGATCCGGTTGCCGCAAAAGAATACGCGGGCCGCCTGTTGGCGCTGCGTGAAGCGTTGAAAGACGAACTGGAAATCGTGATGCGCGTCTATTTCGAAAAGCCGCGAACCACCGTTGGCTGGAAAGGGCTGATCAACGATCCGCACATGGATAACAGCTTCCAGATCAATGATGGTCTGCGCATTGCGCGTAAGCTGCTGCTGGATATCAACGACAGCGGTCTGCCTGCGGCGGGTGAGTTTCTGGACATGATTACCCCACAATATCTGGCGGATCTGATGAGCTGGGGGGCGATTGGCGCGCGTACCACGGAATCTCAGGTACATCGCGAGCTGGCTTCTGGTCTTTCCTGCCCGGTAGGCTTCAAAAACGGCACCGATGGCACCATCAAGGTCGCTATTGACGCCATCAATGCCGCAGGCGCGCCGCACTGCTTCCTGTCGGTCACCAAGTGGGGCCACTCGGCGATCGTCAATACCAGCGGCAACGGTGACTGCCATATCATCCTGCGCGGCGGAAAAGAGCCAAACTACAGCGCCACGCACGTCGCGGCAGTGAAGGAAGGGCTGGCGAAGGCCGGTCTGCCCGCGCAAATCATGATCGATTTCAGCCATGCGAATTCCTGCAAGCAGTTTAAAAAGCAGATGGACGTTGGCGCTGACGTGTGCCAGCAGATCGCGGGCGGCGAGAAAGCAATCATGGGGGTGATGATCGAAAGCCACCTGGTAGAGGGCAATCAGAACCCGGACAGCGGTGAACCGCTGGTGTACGGCAAGAGTATTACCGATGCCTGCATTAGCTGGGAAGACACTGACGCCATTCTGCGCCAGCTCGCGGAAGCAGTAAAAGCACGGCGCGGGTAATCTTTCTCCTGTAAAAAAGCCGACTCAGTGAGTCGGCTTTTTCGTCTGTCGAGGTGGCTTAAGCGCCTAATCCGGCCCGGAAAGATCAACGATCCACAGGCCCGACAAGCGTAGCGACAGCAGACAGGCTTACTTCGCTTTACCCTGGTTTGCGACGGCGGCGGCTTTTGCGGCGATCTCGTCAGCATTACCCAGATAGTAGTGTTTGATCGGCTTGAAGTTTTCGTCGAACTCGTAAACCAGCGGCACGCCGGTCGGGATATTCAGTTCGAGGATCTCATCTTCGCTCATGTTATCGAGGTATTTCACCAGCGCACGCAGGGAGTTACCGTGAGCGGCGATAATCACGCGCTCGCCGCTCTTCATTCGCGGCAGAATGGTTTCGTTCCAGTAAGGGATAACGCGGTCGATGGTGAGCGCCAGGCTTTCGGTCAGCGGCAGCTCTTTTTCGGTCAGTTTTGCGTAACGCGGATCGTGACCCGGGTAGCGCTCGTCGTCTTTAGTCAGTTCCGGCGGGGTGACCGCGAAGCCGCGACGCCACTGTTTCACCTGCTCGTCGCCGTACTTCTCGGCGGTTTCCGCTTTGTTCAGACCCTGCAACGCGCCGTAGTGACGTTCGTTCAGTTTCCAGGATTTTTCAACCGGCAGCCAGGCCTGATCCAGTTCATCCAGCACGTTCCACAGGGTGTGGATGGCACGTTTCAGCACAGAGGTATAAGCAAAATCAAAGCTATAGCCTTCAGCTTTCAGCAGCTTACCCGCCGCTTTCGCTTCGCCCACGCCTTTCTCGGACAGATCGACATCGTACCAACCGGTAAAGCGGTTTTCGTTGTTCCACTGACTTTCGCCGTGGCGTACCAGCACCAGCTTCGTTACAGCCATATACTTACTCCTTAATACCGTTTAATGATAATAATTCTCATTATATTGCCGTTATTGATCAACAGCAACGCTTACGCATAACCATAGCGAAAATCAGACGGCAGTGTAAGGTTCTTGTGAACTCTGCGTTGCGATTTTGTCGTTGAGTGGCGGGGAATTAACCAGGCGAGGAGAAAGTAGGCCCGATGCGCTTTTGGCACCGGGCAATTTCAGCGAAACCGTCAGGACGGAATAAACCGATATTCCGTCACGCTGGCATATTCGTCGCCAGGACGCAGGAAGCAGTCCGGCTGTGGCCATTCCGGATGGTTCGGGCTGTCGGGCAGAAACTCGCTTTCCAGCGCCAGCCCCTGGTAATCCGCATACGGCACCGGACCGCGTGATGAGGTGCCAGCCAAATAGTTGCCAGAGTAAAACTGCAGCGCCGGAGCAGAGGTGTAAACCTCCATCTGCAATTTCTCATCCGCAGACCACAGACGGGCTGCGGGGGTACGGGCATCACCATTGGCCTGAAGCAGGAAGGCGTGATCGTAGCCTTTCACCTTGCGCTGATCGTCATCGGCAAGAAATTCGCTGGCAATGACTTTTGCGTGGCGAAAATCAAACGACGTACCGGCGACGGATTTTAGTCCGTCACGGGGGATCCCGCCTTCATCGACCGGCAGATACTGCTCCGCCAGGAGTTGCAGCTTATGCTGGCGCACGTCGGTCTGGTCGCCATCAAGGTTAAAGTAAACGTGGTTGGTCAGGTTGACCGGACAGGTCTTATCCACCGTGGCGCGATAGGTGATAGAGATGCGGTTATCGTCGGTCAGACGATACTGCGCCGTCGCGCCGAGATTGCCCGGAAAGCCCTGGTCGCCATCATCCGAGGTTAACGCGAACAGCACCTGGCGTTCGTTTTGATTCACAATCTGCCAGCGGCGTTTATCAAACCCTTCCGGTCCGCCGTGCAGTTGGTTGACGCCCTGACTTGGCTGTAAGGTCACGGTTTCGCCGTTAAAAACATAGCGGCTGTCGGCGATACGGTTAGCGTAGCGACCGATTGACGCGCCAAGAAAGGCCGTCTGATCCTGATAGTGTTCCGGGCTGGCGCATCCCAGCAGCGCTTCACGCACGCTGCCGTCGGAAAGGGGAATGCGCGCGGAAAGTAAGGTAGCACCCCAGTCCATCAGCGTGACCACCATCCCTGCGCTATTGCGCAGGGTTAACAGGCGGTACGGCTGACCATCGGGTGCCAGTGCGGGTGTTTCATTCAGCACTGTCCTGCTCCTTGTGAGGGTTTGCAAACGTAAAATGTTTCTTTAATGCCGGTTTTCGCTTCGTACTGTTCTGCGACAGCCTGTTGAACGGCCGGTACCAGCGTCTCCGGGATCAGCGCCACGACGCAGCCGCCAAAGCCGCCGCCGGTCATGCGCACGCCGCCGTTCTCGCCGATAGTCTTTTTGACGATTTCCACCAGAGTATCGATCTGCGGTACGGTGATTTCGAAATCGTCACGCATGGAGGCATGAGATTGCGCCATCAGTTCACCCATACGCTTAAGGTCGCCTTTCTCCAGCGCGCTTGCCGCTTCAACAGTACGTGCGTTTTCAGTTAACACGTGACGCACGCGTTTGGCAACCAGCGGATCGAGTTCAGCGGCGACAGCGTTAAAGGCGTCGAGGCTGACGTCGCGCAGCGCAGGCTGCTGGAAGAATCGCGCGCCCGTTTCGCACTGCTCGCGACGGGTGTTGTACTCGCTGCCGACCAGCGTACGTTTGAAGTTACTGTTGATGATCACAATCGCCACGCCTTCAGGCATGGAAACCGCTTTAGTGCCGAGTGAGCGACAGTCGATCAGCAGCGCGTGATCTTTTTTACCCAGCGCGGAGATTAGCTGATCCATAATGCCGCAGTTGCAGCCGACAAACTGGTTTTCCGCTTCCTGGCCGTTCAGCGCGATCTGCGCGCCGTCCAGCGGCAGGTGGTAAAGCTGCTGGAACACGGTGCCGACCGCCACTTCCAGCGACGCGGATGAACTTAAACCTGCCCCCTGGGGCACATTACCGCTGATAACCAGATCTGCGCCGCCGAAGCTGGCGTCGCGTTTTTGCAGATGTTTTACTACGCCCCGCACATAGTTTGACCACTGCTGGCTGTCATGGGTGACAATCGGCGCGTCCAGCGAAAACACATCCATCTGGTTTTCGTAGTCAGCGGCAATCACCCGAACCTGACGGTCGTCGCGCGCGGCGCAGCTAATGACCGTCTGGTAGTCGATGGCGCAGGGTAGCACGAAGCCGTCGTTATAATCGGTATGCTCGCCGATAAGGTTAACGCGGCCTGGCGCCTGAATCGTGTGGGTGGCAGGGTAGCCGAATTTTTCAGCAAACAGAGAGAGTGTGTTCTCTTTCAGACTCATTTTTATACTCCGGATTCGCGAAAGTGGATGTCGCTGACCGCACGCAGGCGCTCTGCCGCTTGTTCGGCAGTGAGATCGCGCTGGGTTTCCGCCAGCATTTCGTAACCGACCATAAATTTGCGAACGGTCGCGGAACGCAGCAACGGCGGATAAAAGTGCGCATGCAACTGCCAGTGGTCGTTCTGTTCACCGTTAAACGGCGCGCCATGCCAGCCCATGGAGTAGGGGAAGGAGCAGGTAAACAGGTTGTCGTAACGACTGGTCAGTTTTTTCAGAGCCAGCGCCAAATCGGCGCGCTGGTCGTCGGTCAAGTCGGTAATGCGCAGGACATGGGTTTTGGGCAGCAGCAGGGTTTCGAACGGCCAGGCGGCCCAGTAAGGCACCACGGCCAACCAGTGTTCGGTTTCCACCACGGTACGGCTGCCGTCTGCCCGTTCACGCCGCACGTAGTCGAGGAGCATCGGCGAGCCCTGTTCGGCGAAATACGTTTTTTGCCGCTGATCTTCGCGTTCCGCTTCGTTAGGCAGAAAGCTGTTCGCCCAAATCTGTCCGTGCGGATGCGGATTAGAGCAGCCCATGGCCGCGCCTTTGTTCTCGAAAACCTGCACCCAGGGATACGTTTTGCCAAGCTCGGCGGTTTGCGTCTGCCAGGTTTTCACAATTTCCGTTAGCGCCGGCACGCTCAGTTCCGGCAGGGTTTTGCTGTGATCGGGTGAGAAACAAATGACGCGGCTTGTGCCGCGCGCGCTCTGGCAGCGCATCAGCGGATCGTGGTTTTCCGGCGCGTCGGGCGTATCGGTCATCAGCGCGGCGAAATCGTTGGTGAAAACGTAAGTGCCGGTGTAATCGGGGTTTTTATCGCCAGTGACGCGGGTGTTACCGGCGCACAGGAAGCAGTCCGGATCGTGAGAAGGCAGCGTCTCGTCTGCGGGCTTTTCCTGCGCGCCCTGCCAGGGGCGCTTGGCACGATGCGGTGAAACCAGAATCCACTGTCCGGTTAGCGGGTTAAAACGGCGATGTGGATGATCGACAGGGTTAAATGGGGTCATGATTCGTCCTTAATCCGGGTATCCCTGCGGATGGCGAGACTGCCAGTGCCAGGTGTCCTGCGCCATTTCGTCGAGGGTGCGCGTAACGCGCCAGTTAAGTTCGCGATCTGCTTTGCTGGCGTCTGCCCAGTAAGCAGGAAGATCGCCATCGCGGCGCGGCGCAAAATGGTAGTTAACGGGTTTGCCGCAGGCTTTACTGAACGCGTTGACCACGTCCAGGACGCTACTGCCGATGCCCGCGCCGAGGTTATAAATATGCACGCCCTGAATACCCGCCAGCTTTTCCATCGCCGCGACGTGACCGTCGGCCAAATCCATGACGTGAATGTAATCGCGTACGCCGGTACCGTCCTCGGTCGGATAGTCGTTGCCAAAAATGGCGAGGGAGTCGCGACGACCGACGGCCACCTGCGCAATGTAAGGCATCAGGTTATTCGGGATGCCCTGCGGGTCTTCCCCCATATCGCCTGATGGGTGCGCGCCGACCGGGTTAAAGTAGCGCAGCAGGGCGATGCTCCATTCCGGCTGCGCTTTTTGCAGATCGGTTAGGATCTGTTCGACCATCAGTTTGCTTTTCCCGTAGGGACTTTGCGGGGTGCCGGTCGGGAAGCTTTCAACATAAGGAATTTTCGGCTGATCGCCGTAGACGGTGGCGGAGGAGCTAAAGATAATGTTTTTGACGTTGGCGGCGCGCATGGCGCTAATCAGCCGCAGGGTGCCGTTAACGTTATTGTCATAATACTCCAGCGGTTTGGCGACGGATTCCCCCACCGCTTTCAGACCGGCGAAGTGGATGACGGTATCAATCGCGTGGTCGTGGAGGATCTCGGTCATCAGCGCTTCATTGCGGATGTCGCCTTCGACAAAGGTCGGGTGTTTTCCGCCAAGACGTTCGATCACGGGAAGGACGCTGCGCTTACTGTTACAGAGGTTGTCAAGGATGATGACGTCGTGACCGTTTTTCAATAACTGCACGCACGTATGACTGCCAATGTAACCGCTACCACCGGTAACCAAAACTCTCATAATTCGCTCCGTTAAGCTTATGGTATGGAATAACCATAGCATAACAAAGATGCGAAAAGTGTGACACGGAATAAAATAGTGGAATCGTTTACACTAACCGTTTTTCACCGTTTGTAGTCAGTTATACGATTGTAAATCAAAAACTTTGCCAGGGATTGCGGCCTTTGTCCGAAAAAAAAGGGCGCTTTCGCGCCCACGGATGAAAACTAGCGCAATCGGGTCTGCTGATACACGTAGCGATCGCCCTCGGGAACAAACGCCAGCCGATGAGTGATACAGGCAGGGGCATCTTCCGCATGATGTGACACAAAGAGCAACTGGGTATCGCCTTCGCTAATCAGCACATCCACAAAACGGCGAATCAGCTGGCGGTTAAGCGGATCCAGTCCCTGTAACGGTTCGTCGAGGATCAGTAACGTTGGGTGTTTAACCAGCGCGCGGGTAATCAGCGCCAGCCGCTGCTGACCCCAGGAAAGACTATGGAAAGGCGCGTCAGCAGTTTGTTTATCGATGCCGAGGATATCCAGCCACTGTTGCGCCAGCTTCTGTTGGCGGTCAGAAACGGCCTGATAGATGCCGATAGAGTCAAAGTAGCCAGAGAGGATGACATTACGCACCGTGGTGCTGACGCGATAATCAAGGTGCAGGCTACTGCTGACATAGCCAATATGCTTCTTGATGTCCCAGATGGTTTCACCGCTGCCGCGACGGCGACCAAACAGCGTAAGGTCATTACTGTAACCCTGTGGGTGATCGCCGGTGATAAGACTCAGCAGCGTTGATTTTCCCGCGCCGTTGGGGCCGACAATCTGCCAGTGCTCACCGGGGTTAACCTGCCAGTTCAGATGATGCAGGATAGGACGATCGTTATACGAAACCACGCCGTCACGAAGGACAATACGCGCGTCATTTGCGGCCAGAAGATGCCGCGCCGCGGGTTCGTCGGGTTCCGGCAGGCTGACGCCTTCCAGACGTTCGCTATGGGCGAGCTGAGCGATGAGCGCCTGCTGTAACAGCGCGTCTTTCGCGCCGGTTTCGGTGAGTGCGCAGTCGGCCACTACCCCGGCATACTGGATAAAATCAGGCATTTCATCGAAGCGGTTCAGTACCAGCACCAGCGTGATGCCGGATTGATGCAGCGTCTCAAGTAGCCCCGACAACTGCTGGCGTGAGGCGACGTCCAGCCCGTCAAACGGTTCATCGAGGATCAATAAATCCGGCTCGGACATCAGCGCCTGGCAAAGCAGGGTTTTACGCGTTTCGCCAGTGGAAAGGTACTTGAAACGGCGCGCAAGGAGATGAGAGATGCCGAATTGCAGCGCCAGTTCCTCGCAGCGGGACCGGTTTTTCACCTCGTCCTGAATGATTTCTGCGGTCGTGCGGCCGGTGTCGTCTTCCCCGGGGCTGAGCATGTCGGTGTTATTGCGCTGCCATTCGTCGCTGACCAGCTTTTGTAGCTGTTCGAAGGAGAGGCGAGTGATACGGGTAAACTGACAATGGCGTTCGCCTTTGAGTAGCGGGAGTTCTCCCGCCAGCGCGCGTGCCAGCGCCGACTTCCCGCTTCCGTTCGCGCCAACAAACGCCCAACTTTCGCCCGCGGTTAACGAAGCGGAATCAAGCTGAAGCGTTTTTGTGTCGCTCAGGCGAAACGTGCCTTGCGAAATTTGCAACGATGACATTTTGTATCCCATTTTTTGCAGCGATGAATAACAGGGATACGTTGTCCGGACAGGAATGTCAATGCGTTTTGAGCGAGCGCTGACGGTAGCCGAAATGCAAAAGAAGAACGCCTGAACGGTTTCTCAGCACAACGTGGCGATGATGACGTTATCGGCATCAAAAAAGGCCGTCACGCTGTCGCCCTGGGCAAGCGTTGCGGTGTTTTCTAGCGGCACCGTCGCGCACAACGATTGACCGTCCGCCAGCGTCATCAATACTTCGCACTGCTCTGCGCCGCGTTCAATATGACTAATCGTCCCTTTAAGCTGATTATCTGCCGTCTGCGCGACGGCGTCGTCCTGGGTGAGGCCCACCCACGGCGCTTTCAGTAACACCAGCACCTCTTTGCCTTCGTTAAGCCCCAGACGTTCGCCGCTTTGCGCGGTAATCGCGACTTTCAGCCGCGTTTCGCCATCCGCCAGCAAAACGTCTACATGCTGCTGCACCCGATCGTGGTCGCGGCCGGTAATGGTGCCAAACCACTGGTTGCGCGCGCTGGTTTGTAAGGAAAAGCGTGAAATGGCGGCCAGCAGACTGTCGAGGGGAAGCGCATCGTCGTCGCTCAGAACATCAAACGCCTTTTGCTGTATCTGCGCCAGTAAGTCGTAGAGTTGGATCAGGCGCTGTCCGTAGCGGGTTAATACCGCGCCGCCGCCGCCCTTGCCGCCGGTGGCGCGTTCGACCAGCGTCTGCTCGCTGAGCTGGTTCATCTCGTTAATGGCGTCCCAGGCGCTTTTATAGCTAATGCCCGCGTCTTTCGCACCCTGACTAATGGAGCCGGAAAGCGCAATATGCTTAAGCAGAGAAATGCGTCGAGGGTCGGCAAACAGTTTTTGCTGCAGTTTAAGGGTAAGAAGGATTTCGGCTTGCATAACACGATCCTGGCAAAAGGACTATTGTGACGGAAAACCCCGCCTGCGCATAGACGACCGCACAAAAGGGGAGTGCTTTTCTCGATGATGCGGTTAGAATACTTAAAGAACTGAATCAGGAGATGACCATGTTAGAGTTATTGAAAAGTCTGGTATTCGCCGTGATCATGGTGCCCGTGGTAATGGCCATTATCCTGGGGCTGATTTACGGTCTGGGTGAAGTGTTTAACATTTTCTCCGGCATCGGCCAGAAAGATCAGTCCAGACAAAACCGTTAATTTCCCGACGCCCGCTCTGCCGGGCGTTTTTCTTTGCTCAAGTTCCCGTATTTCCTGCCGATAGTTTTCCTGATTCCTCCCGAATGGGTAGTAATAACCGCTGGGAAATTGCCGGAATTATCGTTATATTGTCAGCTACATAACGATACGCACAGGAGCTTTCAATGGCACGTTCATGGCTACGTCTGGTTGCCGGGGCAACACTTTCTCTTACTCTTGCCGGGCAGGCGCTGGCAGGTGAGGGCAAAATTACTGTTTTTGCAGCGGCTTCGCTGACCAACGCGATGCAGGATATCGCGGCCGTTTATAAAAAAGAAAAAAACGTTGAGGTGGTTTCCTCTTTCGCATCCTCTTCTACCCTGGCGCGACAAATCGAAGCGGGCGCTCCGGCAGATGTGTTTATTTCCGCCGACCAGAAATGGATGGATTACGCGGTAGACAAAAAAGCGATAGATACCGCGTCACGCCAGACGCTGTTGGGGAACAGCCTGGTTGTCGTCGCGCCCAAAGCAAGCGAACAAAAAGATTTTACTGTCGACAACAAAACCGACTGGACCCGCCTGCTTGACGGCGGACGTCTGGCCGTAGGCGATCCAGAACATGTTCCGGCCGGCATTTACGCGAAAGAAGCGCTGCAAAAACTGGGCGCCTGGGATACGCTAGCGCCGAAACTGGCGCCTGCGGAAGACGTGCGCGGCGCGCTGGCGCTGGTGGAGCGTAACGAAGCGCCGCTGGGAATCGTTTACGGTTCCGATGCCGTCGCCAGTAAAGGCGTGAAAGTGGTGGCCACGTTCCCGGAAGCGTCACATCAGAAAGTGGAATACCCCATCGCCATAGTGGATGGACATAAAAACGCAACGGTCAGCGCCTTTTGTGATTACCTGAAAGGGCCGCAGGCGTCAGCTATTTTTAAACGTTACGGATTTACGACGAAGTAATGATACTGAGCGATCCCGAATGGCAGGCCGTACTTCTGAGCCTGAAAGTGTCATCCCTGGCCGTACTCTTCAGTCTGCCGTTTGGGATTTTCTTTGCCTGGCTGCTGGTGCGCTGTCGTTTCCCGGGCAAAGCATTGTTGGACAGCCTGTTGCATCTGCCGCTGGTCTTACCGCCGGTGGTAGTGGGATACTTGCTGTTGGTCTCGATGGGCCGTCGCGGAATTATCGGCCAGTGGTTGTATGACAGCTTCGGCATCACCTTTGCCTTTAGCTGGCGCGGCGCGGTGCTGGCGGCGGCCGTGATGTCGTTTCCCCTGATGGTGCGCGCTATCCGGCTGGCGCTGGAAGGGGTGGATACCCGACTGGAGCAGGCTGCCCGTACACTCGGCGCCGGGCGCTGGCGCGTCTTTTTCACTATTACTTTACCGCTTACGTTGCCGGGGATTATTGTGGGTACGGTGCTGGCGTTTGCTCGCTCGCTCGGCGAGTTTGGCGCGACCATTACCTTTGTTTCCAACATTCCCGGCGAAACGCGCACCCTTCCTTCGGCGATGTACACGCTGATCCAGACGCCCGGTGGGGAAAGCGCGGCGGCGCGGCTTTGCGTGATCTCCATCGTGCTGGCGTTGATTTCATTGCTGATCTCCGAATGGCTGGCGCGCATCAGCCGCACGCGGACGGGGCAATAATCATGCTGGAACTCAATTTCACCCAGACGCTGGGCACTCACCGCCTGACGATTAATGAAACGCTGCCCGCCAGCGGCATCACCGCCATTTTTGGCGTCTCCGGCGCGGGAAAAACCTCCTTGATCAACGCCATCAGCGGTCTGACGACGCCGCAGACCGGCCGTATTATGCTTAATGGGCGGGTGCTGAACGACAGTGAGCGCCGCATCTGCCTGACGCCGGAAAAGCGCCGGGTGGGCTATGTGTTTCAGGATGCGCGGCTGTTTCCGCATTATAAAGTGCGCGGCAACCTGCGTTACGGCATGGCAAAAAGCATGGCCGGACAGTTCGACAAGCTGGTGGCGTTATTAGGTATCGAATCGTTGCTCGACCGTTTGCCGGGCGACCTCTCCGGCGGTGAAAAGCAGCGGGTGGCGATAGGCCGGGCGCTACTGACCGCCCCGGAACTGCTGCTGCTTGACGAGCCGTTAGCCTCTCTGGACATTCCTCGAAAGCGTGAACTGCTGCCGTATCTACAACGACTGGCGCAGGAAATTAACATCCCGATGCTGTACGTCAGCCATTCACTGGATGAGATCCTGCATCTCGCGGATAACGTAATGGTGCTGGAAGACGGCCAGGTGAAAGCGTTTGGCGCGCTGGAGGAGGTATGGGGAAGCAGCGTGATGCACCCGTGGCTGCCGAAAGAACAGCAGAGCAGTGTGCTCAAGGTCAGCGTGCTGGAACACCATCCACAGTATGCGATGACCGCGCTGGCGCTGGGAGACCAGCATGTGTGGGTTAATAAGCTGGATGAACCGTTACACCGTACGTTGCGCATTCGCATTCAGGCGTCGGATGTATCGCTGGTACTGCAACCACCGCAGCAGACCAGCATCCGCAACGTTCTGCGGGCGAAGGTGATCACCTGTCTTGACGATTGCGGCCAGGTGGAAGTGCAGCTTGAAGTAGGCGGTAAAACGCTATGGGCGCGTATCAGCCCGTGGGCCAGAGATGAACTGGCTATCAAGCCTGGCCTCTGGCTGTACGCGCAAATCAAGAGCGTGTCGATTACCGCCTGATCACAGCAGGTGAGTGTAAATAAATTTGGCGATGCTGTCGGTCGTGTTATCGCCAATCACCACGTTGGCGCGGGCTTTCACCGCGTCATCGGCATTGCCCATCGCCACCCCGGTCCCGGCCGCCTCCAGCATGCTGATATCATTGTAGTTGTCGCCAAAGGCAATCACGTTCGCCATCGAACCGCCCTGAGACTCGATCCAGCGCGTCAGGCGATTCCCTTTACTGTTGCCTTTGCGGGCTATATCGACCTGATCGTGCCATGACCATTCGCATTCCAGCCCCAGCGCTTGCTCAACCTGTTTACCAAACTGCTGCAGTTTAGGAATATCTTCATCGGTCAGGGCAAATTTCCATACCGCGTTGACGTCATGGGCGGCCTGGGCCAGCGAAGGCACCTGCGTGAAGACCGGACGCTGCTCCGGCGGCAGCGTCTGCGCCCAGTTCGACGTGCGGATCACGTGTCCGGTCGGGCGTTCATACAGCATGGCATTGTCGACATACATCAGGCCGTGGATCTGATGTTCATCCAGCATATCTATCAGTTGCAGTGCCTGGTTAACCGGCAGCGGGTCGGATTCAAGCACGCTTTTTGCATGATAATCATACAAATAGGTGCCGTTACAGCAAATTGCAGGTGTATCCAGCTTCAGTGCCTGATAAAAAGGATGAATCGCAACGTGATGGCGCCCGGTGACGATGATAAGTTGATAGCCTGCGTCCTTTGCCCGGGAGAGCGCTTCGAGCGATGAAGGGAGCAAGGTCTTTTGCGGGGTCAGTAAGGTTCCATCCAAATCCAGGGCAATCACGCGTGCAGTCATAACGTTATCCAGATAAATGTTGAAAAATGCGTCTGCCGGAATGGTACACCGGGACGGGAAGCGGACAAATTAATTCAGCATTTACTGACAAAACCGTCTACGTTGGTAAATTGCAGCAGTTGCCAAAAGCCAAGGAGTATTCATGAAGCAAACAGTTTATACCGCCAGCCCAGAGAGCCAACAGATCCATGTCTGGCGTCTGCAACACGACGGTGCATTGAGCCTGGTTCAGGTCGTCGACGTTCCGGGACAGGTTCAGCCGATGGTGGTCAGCCCGGATAAACGTTTTCTGTACGTGGGCGTGCGACCTGAGTTCCGCGTACTGGCTTATCGGATTACGCCGGATGATGGCGCGCTGACCTTCGCCGCTGAATCCGCGCTGCCGGGCAGCCCGACGCACATTTCCACCGATCATCAAGGGCGTTTCGTTTTTGTCGGCTCGTACAATGCCGGAAACGTCAGCGTCACGCGTCTGGAGGACGGGTTGCCGGTCGGGCTGGTGGACGTAGTGGAGGGGCTGGAGGGGTGCCACTCGGCTAATATTTCACCCGACAACCGCACCCTGTGGGTGCCTGCGCTGAAGCAGGATCGCATCTGCCTGTTCACCCTGAGCGATGATGGCAAACTGGTGGCGCAGGAACCGGCGGAAGTGACCACCGTTGAAGGGGCGGGGCCGCGCCATATGGCGTTCCATCCAAACCAGCAGTACGCCTATTGTGTTAACGAACTGAACAGTTCCGTAGACGTCTGGGAGCTGAAAGATCCGCATGGCAAGATCGAATGCGTACAAACGCTGGATATGATGCCCGCTGATTTTGCCGATACGCGTTGGGCGGCGGACATTCATATTACGCCGGACGGACGTCATCTGTACGCCTGCGACCGGACCGCCAGCCTGATTACGGTGTTCAGCGTTTCCGAAGACGGCAGCGTGCTGAGCAAAGAGGGCTTCCAGCCGACCGAAACCCAGCCTCGCGGCTTCAACGTCGATCACAGCGGAAAATACCTGATTGCCGCCGGACAGAAATCGCACCATATCGCGGTATATGAAATTTCCGGCGTGCAGGGATTATTAACGGAGAAAGGGCGTTATGCGGTTGGCCAGGGGCCGATGTGGGTCGTGGTTAACGCGTATTAAGCCACGTAAACGGGCCGGGAAGGACTTTCCTGGCCGAATAAATGCGACAATGCGGAGTGTCGGGCGCTGCCGCCAACCGGCGGGGGCGCTCACTCCGAAACCGGACGCCACAGCAGGTCGCTCTGGTCGGTCCATAATTTCAGCAGCAGGTTAAAAAAGCGCTCCGCAGGCGGCGAAAGAACCGCGTCTTTACGGCGAATGATGCCCAGCGTGCGGCGGATGACCGGTTCGACCAGCGGAATGCCGAGCAGCGTCGGGTGCGGCGTCTGCGGCATCGCCAGTCCCGGCAGCGCCGACACGCCAAGCCCCGCTTCGACCAGACCGAGCGAGGTGGACAGATGGCGAACCTCATAAAACCACTCCAGCTTCCAGGGCTTATCCGCCAGCTGTTGCTCTATCAGCAGCCGGTTTCCGCTCGACGAGCGCACGCCGATCAGCGTGTGATTCACCAGTTCCTGCCATTCAACCAGCTGTCTGCTGGCGAGGGGATGATCGCGCCGACATGCCAGGACGAACGGTTCGTTCACCAGCGGGGTGAAGTCTATCGATGAATTTGTGATGTTGTTCATGTTTATGCCGAAGTCAGCCTCATTGCAAAGAACGGACTCCATGCAATTATGCGTGCCCTGTTCCATAATGCGCACATTAATATTGGGGTATAACTCATTAAATTTCCCTATGGCCTGCGGTAAAAAATAGAACACCGCCGTTGGAATACAGGACAGGGTGATTCTGCCTCGCTGATGTGAATTCATTTCTCGAATATTAAACAGCATTTCATCAAGCTTTTTAATTATCTCCCGCGCTTCCGGTAACAGCATTTTGCCCGCTTTTGTTAACGTAACTTTACGCGTTGTCCGTTCAAAAAGAATTACCTGTAAATCTTCTTCCATCTTTTTTATTCTGCGTGTTAATGCAGGTTGCGTAATATTAAGTAATTTTGCAGCATTGTTAAAAGATTCTGACTCTGCCAGCGTGACAAACGCTTTCATACTTGATAGTTGGTGTTTCATTGCCACTCCACAAATAAAAAAGCTGGCGTCGCCAGCCCGGAAACAGGCCTCAGTTTACCTTTAGTCCACGCAGGATGATTAATAAATAAAAGTCACTAATAGGAAAATCAAAGTCATTAGCCAGGCCGTTTTTCACGTGTAATTCTGTTTTGCGTAATAATTATTGAGGACACTGACGTGAAAAAAATACCCTGCGTAATGATGCGTGGAGGAACTTCGCGCGGCGCATTTTTACGGGCTGAGGATCTGCCTGAGAATACGGCTCAACGCGACGCGGTATTAATATCGATTATGGGATCGGGCAATGAACTGGAGATAGACGGTATCGGTGGGGGAAATCCCCTGACCAGCAAGGTTGCCATCGTCAGCCGCTCCGCCGCCCCAGATGCCGATATCGATTATCTCTTTGCCCAGGTGCTGGTCCATGAGCAGCGCGTCGACACCACGCCAAACTGCGGCAACATGCTCTGCGCCGTCGGCGCGTTCGCTATAGAGCAAGGGCTGACTGCCGCCACTTCCCCTGTCACCCGGGTACGTATCCGCAACGTGAATACCCATACCCTTATTGAAGCGGACGTACAGACACCGAACGGCGCGGTGAATTATGAAGGAACGGTCAAAATCGACGGCGTACCGGGAACCGCGGCCCCCGTCGCGCTGACTTTCCTCAATGCCGCCGGGGCGAAAACCGGCAGGCTTTTCCCGACCGGCCAGCCGCTTAACTATTTTGACGCGGTGCCAACCACCTGTATCGATATGGCGATGCCGGTAGTGATAATTCCCGCCGACTATTTAGGTAAAACCGGCTATGAAACGGCGGCAGAACTGGACGGCGATGCGCAGCTTCTGGCGCGAATCGAGTCTATTCGTCTGCAGGCGGGGCTGGCGATGGGTCTGGGCGATGTCGCGAATAAGGTGATTCCGAAACCAGTATTAATTTCTCCACCACAAAAAGGCGGCACCCTGAATGTGCGTTATTTCATGCCGCACGCCTGCCATAAAGCGCTGGCGATAACCGGCGCGATTGCTATCGCCAGCAGCTGCGCGATTGCCGGTACCGTAACCCGTCAGATCATTCCGTTCCCCGGCAACGGCAAAATTACCCTCGAGCATCCGGGCGGCAGCCTCGATATTCAGTTAAGCAATCAAAGTGACGACCCAACAACGCTTCGCGCTTCCGTTATTCGCACCGCAAGGAAAATATTTTCCGGAGACGTTTATCTTCCGTAAGTGCCAAAAACACATTTCGTTGTGATTAAGGAATGTCGAACAGACAGCTGTCTATTTCTGCACAGATCCATCAGGACATAAAAATGAATGTAAAATCATTATGGAAGCTAATAACGATATTAGCGATCCCTTGCGTAATAGGTTTACTGCCTGCGCCTGCCGGTTTAAGCGAGCTGGCCTGGGTGCTGTTTGGCATTTATCTGGCGGCGATCGTCGGGCTGGTCATTAAACCTTTCCCGGAGCCGGTCGTGTTATTGATGGCCGTTGCGGCATCAATGGTGGTGGTCGGCAATTTAGGCGCCGGTCAGTTTAAGACCAGCAGCGTGCTGAGCGGTTATGCCTCCGGCACGACGTGGCTGGTGTTCTCCGCCTTTACCCTGAGCGCCGCTTTTGTCACTACCGGGCTGGGTAAACGCATCGCCTACATCCTGATCGGTAAAATCGGCAACACCACGCTGGGATTGGGCTACGTCACCGTTTTTCTCGACCTGGTGCTCGCCCCGGCGACCCCGTCAAATACGGCGCGGGCAGGGGGGATTGTCCTGCCCATTATCAACAGCGTGGCGGTGGCGCTGGGATCGGAACCTGATAAAAGTCCGCGTCGCGTCGGGCATTACCTGATGATGACGGTGTATATGGTGACCAAGACCACCAGCTATATGTTTTTTACCGCGATGGCGGGAAATATTCTGGCGCTAAAAATGATCAACGACATCTGCCATCTGCAGATCAGCTGGGGCGGTTGGGCGCTGGCAGCCTTGTTGCCAGGAATGGTGATGCTGCTGTTAGCGCCGCTGGTTATCTATTTCATGTACCCGCCGGAAATTAAGAAAGTAGATAATAAAACCATCGCCCGGGCGGGACTGGAGAATTTAGGGCCGATGAAAGTGCGCGAAAAAATGCTGCTGAGCATTTTCGTACTTGCCCTGCTGGGATGGATCTTCAGTAAAAGTCTCGGTATTGATGAATCCACAGTCGCTATCGTGGTAATGGGGGCGATGCTTCTGCTGGGCGTGGTGAGCTGGGACGACGTGGTCAAAAATAAAGGTGGCTGGAATACCTTAATCTGGTACGGCGGCATTATTGGTCTGAGTTCATTATTATCGAAAGTGAAATTTTTCGACTGGCTGGCAGAACTGTTCAAAAATAATATTTCCTTTGATAACCATAGCAATATCGCATTTTTTATCATTCTGTTTCTCAGCATTATCGTGCGTTATTTCTTTGCCTCCGGCAGCGCCTATATTGTGGCGATGATGCCGGTCTTCGCAATGCTGGCAAACGTCTCTGGCGCGCCATTAATGTTAACCGCGCTGGCGCTGCTTTTTTCCAACTCCTATGGCGGCATGGTAACCCATTACGGCGGCGCTGCCGGCCCGGTTATTTTCGGCGTGGGATATAACGACATTAAATCGTGGTGGCTGGTCGGCGCCATGCTGACATTCATCACTTTCCTGGTTCATATCACGCTGGGCGTCTGGTGGTGGAACCTGCTTATCGGCTGGAACATGCTGTAATCACTCATAGCGGTACGGAGTTTGTAATGATTAAGTTATATGAGAAAGGGATCTATCTCAGCGACAATAACGAGATAATTGCTGAAGAACACTATTCCGGCGCAGTCAGTAAAGACGATGCTAAAAAAGGCACTATCGCCTGGTCGATCCTGGCGGCGCATAATACCTCCGGCGACATGCGCAAACTGAAAATTAAATTTGATGCGCTCACCTCTCATGATATTACCTTTGTCGGCATTATTCAGACGGCAAAAGCCTCCGGTATGGAGCGGTTTCCACTGCCCTATGTCCTGACCAACTGCCATAACTCACTGTGCGCCGTCGGGGGGACGATAAACGGCGACGATCACCTGTTTGGCCTGTCGGCGGCGCAGCGTTATGGCGGTATTTTTGTGCCGCCGCACATCGCGGTCATCCATCAGTACATGCGCGAAATGATGGCCGGCGGCGGGAAGATGATCCTTGGTTCAGACAGCCATACCCGCTATGGCGCGCTGGGGACGATGGCCATTGGTGAAGGGGGCGGCGAACTGGTTAAGCAGCTGCTGAATGATACCTGGGACTGCGATTATCCGGGCGTGGTGGCGGTCTGGCTGACCGGTAAACCGGCGCCGGGCGTCGGCCCACAGGACGTGGCGCTGGCGATTATTGGCGCGGTGTTCAAAAACGGCTACGTTAAAAATAAAGTGATGGAGTTTGTCGGGCCGGGCATCCGCAACCTCTCCACGGATTTCCGTAACAGCGTCGACGTCATGACCACGGAAACGACCTGTCTCAGCTCCGTCTGGCAGACCGATGAAGAAATTCAGCAATGGCTGGCCTTGCACGGACGCGAAGAGGCCTATCGCCCGCTGGCGCCGCAGCCGCTTGCCTATTACGACGGCTGCATCTCAGTGGATCTGAGCGCTATCAGGCCAATGATCGCCTTGCCTTTCCATCCGAGCAATGTCTATGAAATAGCAACGTTGCAGGAAAACTTAAGCGATATTCTGCACCAGGTTGAAGTTGACGCGCAGCGCATTGCGCAAGGGAAGGCCGGGCTTTCGCTGCTCGATAAAGTCGAAAACGGTCGTCTGAAGGTGCAGCAGGGGATCATTGCCGGCTGTTCCGGCGGCAACTATGAGAATGTGGTGGCCGCCGCCAACGCGCTGCGCGGACATTCATGCGGGGACAACGCCTTCTCGCTGTCCGTTTATCCCTCCTCACAGCCAGTATTCATGGCGCTGGCGAAGCAGGGGATGGTCAGCGATCTGATGGGCGCAGGCGCGATTATCCGCACCGCCTTCTGCGGCCCCTGTTTTGGTGCGGGCGATACGCCGGTGAATAACGGACTCAGCATTCGTCATACCACGCGTAACTTCCCCAACCGCGAGGGCTCGAAACCGGGCAACGGTCAGATGTCCGCCGTCGCGCTGATGGATGCGCGTTCCGTGGCCGCCACTGCGGCGAACGGCGGCGTGCTTACCGCCGCAACGGAGCTGGACTGCTGGGATAACGTACCGGCCTACCGCTTCGATCCTGCGCCCTACCAGAATCGCGTCTATCAGGGCTTTGTGAAAGGCGCCACCGCACAGCCACTGATCTACGGGCCGAATATCAAAGACTGGCCGGAAATGGGCGCGCTGACCGATAATATTCTGCTGAAGGTGTGCGCGAAAATCCTCGACGACGTCACCACCACCGATGAGCTTATTCCGTCCGGCGAAACCTCTTCTTATCGTTCAAATCCGGTGGGACTGGCGGAATTTACCCTGTCGCGCCGCGACCCGGAATATGTGGGCAGAAGCAAAACGGTCGCCGCGCTGGAGAAACGGCGGCGGGCGGGAGAGACGGACGAACTGGCTTCGGTATTTGCGGGTATACGGCAAATCGCCGGTCAGGAGCGGGTGGTTGCGGCTGAAACCGGTATTGGCAGCGTAATTTATGCCGTGAAGCCCGGCGATGGCTCTGCGCGCGAGCAGGCGGCAAGCTGTCAGCGCGTGATTGGCGGGCTGGCGAATATTGCGCAGGAATATGCCACCAAACGCTACCGCTCAAATGTGATTAACTGGGGAATGCTGCCGCTGCAAATGGCGGAAGCGCCGTCGTTTGAAGTGGACGACTATATTTATATCCCCGGCATACGCGCGGCGCTGGAGCGCTGCGGCGAAAAAATGACGGCATGGGTAATTCGTGATGGCGCGCCGGTGGGCGAAATCAGTCTGTATATGGAAAGTCTCACCGCCGAGGAGCGTGAAATCATTAAAGCGGGCAGCCTGATTAATTTCAACCGGGCGCGTCTGACGCCATGATGTGAAAACGGGTCGTCACGGTAAGGTGACGACCCGTAGGTCTGCTATGCGTAGCGTCATCAGGCCGGTATTATCCGGCCTGCGTTGTTACTGCTTCGGCTCTGCCACCACTTTACTGCCTACGCCGCGGTTATTGTATTCCCACATGCGGTTAAAGTTGGTGTCGTTCAGGTTACGCTGAATCTCGCCTTTATCATCCTGCGCCCCGGTGTTACCGGCGAACGGACGTTTAGAGATCACCGCGTCAGCCCACGGCGTCGCGCGATTAAAGCCTTCGTTGATCACGCTGTCGCGGATCACCACCTGACCATTGGTATTGCTGTCGACATCCAGCGAACGGCCTAACTGCGCCACGCCGTCACCGGCGGCGGTAAAGCGGCTGTTGGTCGCAAGGAAGCCGTAATAGATGTTAGATAAGGTTGCCGGTGCGAAGACATATGCTTCCTGCTGGGTACGAGAGTTGACCACGCGGAAATCGGTGTTATCAAACACCACCGCGCCACGCCCGGAAACGATATCCACGTCGCCTTCGATATAGCTATTGGTCACCAGCGTACGGGGTTGACGATCGTTGACCAGGCGGTTTTGCACGCCGCTGTTGGTGACAAAGAATGTGTTCTGGCGACCCAGAATATTCACATTGTTGATCTGCACTTTGTCGCCATCGCTGCGAAGCGCCACGGCAGGGTGATTACCCGCGTCCACGCTGTCGCCGAGATTGTTCTCAACGGTCAGGTTTTGCAACTGCAGGCCGTTGTTCTGCGACCACAATACCGCGGAACACATCATGCCAATGGTTGCGCCGCGTTTGCTCTGGCAGTTATCGAACATATACCAGGCTGGTTTACCGGGCATGTATTTGCCTCCCGGATTGACGACGCGGCGCCAGTCGGCAGTGCTCATCTCACCGTCAATCGCCGCGCCAATTTTGACGTCCAGCGGTTTCTCGCCGGTACCGTAAAGCGTCAGGCTGCCCGGCGCGGCAGGAATGTACACGGTGCCCTGGTAGTCGCCCGGCATAATCGCAATGTACTGACGCTTATTCGTACGGGTTGTGATCGCCGCATCGACCGCCGCCTGGATAGTGGTGTGCGTCACGCCCTGGGTTCCTGCCGGCCCCACCACAAAGTCAGGCTGCGCCGGCAGGGTAATTGCCGACGGCGTCCACGGCGCAGTGTTTGGCGTCAGCGACGAAAAATACGTTTTCGCGACAAAATTCTGCGCTTCACTGGCTGATAAAATCGGGCGCGAGGCGGTCCCCGGCGCGGTTTGATCGGAAGGGATTTGGTCTGGTGGCGTAGAGCTACAGGCGGTCAGCGTCACGCCAAAAGCCAGTGCCAGCGCCAGACGGGAAACTGATGATGTGTTCACGAGTTGCTCCGGGCTAATTAAGTGTCCATTGAAGCCTGCTTTTTTATACTAAGTTGAACGAAACGGGAAGGTGAAAAGGCAAAAAGTTGTTTTTTAACTCAGCATTAGCGGATTCTTCGCGTTTTGAAGTCACAATTAAGTAACATTTTTAATCCGGAAGATTGACTTCCCCGCGGCGATCTCAAATAAATGTCTATACAACCTAAGACAAGTGGAGAAAGCATGTCGCAACTGTTACCCGGGGATAAGGTCTGGCGAAATCTCCGCCTCGCTACGCTGGATCCGCACATCGACGCCCCGTATGGGATACTTGAACATCATGCGCTGATTATTCGCGGCGAAAAAATCCTGTCTGCTATTCCTGAAGCCGAACTGCCGACCCGCCATGCTAATACCGCCAACCTTGAGGGCCGACTGGTTACCCCCGGTCTGATTGACTGCCACACGCATCTGATTTTTGGCGGCAACCGCGCCAGTGAATGGGAACAGCGGTTGAACGGCGTCTCGTATCAGCAGATCAGCGCTCAGGGCGGCGGCATTAACGCCACGGTGTCAGCGACCCGGACGGCGACAGAAGATGTGCTTTACCGCGTCGCCAGAGACAGAATGCAGCGTTTAGCCCGTGAAGGGGTAACGCTACTGGAAATAAAATCCGGCTACGGACTGGATATCGCCAGCGAAGAAAAGATGCTGCGCGTGGCTGCCCGGCTGGCGGCCGACGGAATGATGGAGATCAGCCCTACGCTGCTGGCGGCGCACGCCACCCCGCAGGAATTTCGCGACGATCCTGACGGCTATATCGACCTTGTCTGCGACGTCATTTTGCCGCAGCTATGGCAAAAAGGGCTGTTTGAAGCGGTCGATCTGTTCTGCGAAAGCGTTGGCTTTACGCTTGCGCAAAGCGAACGGGTGCTTCGCGCGGCGCAGGCGCTGGGTATACCGGTAAAAGGGCACGTGGAGCAGTTGTCTCTGCTCGGCGGCGCGCAGTTGGTCAGCCGCTATCGTGGACTGTCTGCCGATCATATTGAGTATCTGGACGAGGCGGGCGTGGCGGCGATGCACCGCAGCGGTACTGTCGGCGTGCTGCTGCCGGGGGCGTTTTATTTCCTGAAAGAGAAACAGACACCTCCCGTTGGACTGCTTCGCCGCTACGGCGTGCCGATGGCGGTGGCGAGCGACTATAATCCCGGCACCAGCCCGTTTATCAGCCTGCACCTGGCGATGAATATGGCCTGCGTGCAGTTTGGCCTGACGCCGGAAGAAGCCTGGGCGGGGGTCACGCGTCACGCCGCGCGCGCGCTGGGTCGCCAGTCGACGCACGGTCAGCTTACGGCCGGCTATAGGGCGGATTTCGCGATCTGGGACGCGGAACATCCGGTAGAGATCGTGTACGAACCGGGGCGCAACCCGCTGTATCAACGCGTCTTTCGGGGGGATATCGTATGACGCAATGGCAACCCGTTTCCCCTGCGCTGTGGCAGGGACGTGATGATCGCGCGGAGGCGGCGAATGCGCTGCGTCTGTGTCAGACCATCGAAATAAGCCGGACGTTTTCGCCCGGGCATTATCGTGACCGGATTGCGCTGCTGGGCTTTGCCTGTGATGAAGGCGTTAAGCGTAACCACGGACGCCCCGGCGCCGCTGGCGCCCCGGACGCGCTGCGTAAAGCGCTGGCGAATCTCGCCTGCCACGCCGGGCATGAGCGACTGGTGGATATGGGCAATATTCTGGCGCCAGGCGCGGATCTGGAAGGGGCGCAACAGGCGTTAAGGGATGCGGTACATCGCTGCCAGCAGGCGGGTGTGCGCACCTTTGTACTCGGTGGGGGGCATGAGACGGCGTTCGGGCATGGCGCGGGTATTTTTGATGCTTTTGCGGCTGAACGCATCGGAATTATCAATCTTGACGCTCATCTGGATCTGCGTTTCGCCGGACGCCCCAGTTCTGGAACGCCGTTTCGCCAACTGGCGCAACTGTGCGACCAGCAGCAGCGTGGGTTTCACTATGCCTGCTTTGGCGTCAGCCGGGCGGCAAATACCCAGGCGCTGTGGGATGAGGCGCAAACCCGCCGGGTGACGGTAGTTGAAGATCTCTATTGCGATGACGCGCAGGCGACGCTTGCGGCGTTTATCGGACGGGTCGATAAAATTTATCTTACCGTCGATCTCGACGTGCTTCCCGGCGCGGCGATGCCTGCGGTTTCAGCACCCGCCGCGCTGGGAGTACCGCTGTCGACCCTGCTGCGGCTGATTGAGCCGATTTGTCGCAGCGGCAAGCTTCAGGCGGTGGATATGGTTGAATTTAATCCGCGCTTTGATAATGATGGCAGCGCGGCGCGCGTTGCGGCGCGGCTTGGCTGGCAGATCGTTTACTGGTGGCAATAAGCCATTAGCGACGGCTTCCGACAACCCTGGTTTGATGAAAAGGTAAATGTACGCATGAATGTCCTTCGACCCCGCGCGACACCCGCGCCGTATTATGAAACGGTAAAACGGGCGATCAGCGAGAAGATCGCCAGCGGCATCTGGCAGCCGCACGATCGCATTCCGTCTGAAGCGGCGCTGGTGACGCAATACGGCTACAGCCGGATGACCATTAACCGCGCACTGCGCGAGCTGACCGACGAAGGACTGTTGGTGCGGTTACAAGGGGTTGGAACCTTTGTCGCCGAGCCAAAAGGCCAGTCGGCGCTGTTCGAGATTCGCAGTATCGCGGATGAAATCACTGCCCGCTCGCATCAGCACCGTTGCGACGTGCGGGTGCTGGAAAGAAGCCCCGCGAATGCCCTACAGGCGGCCGCGCTGAAGATCAACGAAGGCAGCGATATTTTTCATTCCGTGATGGTGCACTTCGAAAATGAATTGCCGGTACAAATTGAAGATCGCATCGTCAATGCACAGGTGGTGCCCGACTATCTGGCGCAGGATTACAGCCAGACCACGCCGCACGCTTATCTGTCGTTGATCGCCCCGCTCACGGAAGGGGAGCACATTGTGGAAGCGGTTCGTGCCAGCGCCGAAGAGTCTGCGTTATTAACCATCAACGAAACCGAACCCTGCCTGTTGATCCGCCGCACCACCTGGTCCGCCACGCAAATCGTCTCCCACGCGCGGCTGCTTTTCCCCGGTTCCCGTTACCGCTTGCAGGGCCATTTCTCTTCCTGACCCTGCGTCCTGGAAAGCGTGATTGCTGACGCAATATGATAAAAATGTTTCTTTTCTGTTAAATTCAGCCTTGTTATGTCTTGTATAGACAAGTATATGTTTATGCCATAGCTGAATCATTCCCTACGTCGGTATCGTCAGGTCCGGCCCTTCAGGAGAGGCAGTGTTATGTCATATAGCAAATACCGTCAGCAGACGATCCGCGCGCCGCGGGGAACCACCTTAACGGCCAAAAGTTGGTTAAGCGAAGCGCCGCTGCGTATGTTAATGAACAACCTGGATCCGGATGTTGCCGAAAATCCCTATGCGCTGGTGGTCTACGGCGGCATTGGTCGGGCGGCCCGCAACTGGGACTGTTTTGACGCCATTGTTAAGGCGCTGACTGCGCTGGAGGACGATGAAACCCTGCTGGTGCAGTCCGGTAAGCCGGTCGGCGTATTTAAGACCCACCGCAACGCGCCGCGCGTGCTGATCGCCAATTCCAATCTGGTCCCTCACTGGGCCACCTGGGAACATTTTAACGAACTGGATGCGAAAGGGCTGGCGATGTACGGCCAGATGACCGCCGGGAGCTGGATCTACATAGGCAGTCAGGGAATTGTGCAGGGCACGTATGAAACGTTTGTCGAAGCGGGGCGCCAACATTATCACGGCGAGTTGCGCGGACGCTGGGTGCTGACGGCGGGACTCGGCGGCATGGGCGGCGCGCAGCCGTTAGCGGCGACGCTGGCGGGGGCCTGTTCCCTGAACATTGAATGCCAGCAGAGTCGTATCGATTTTCGCCTGCGCACCCGCTATGTTGATGAGCAGGCGACCTCGCTGGACGACGCGCTGGCGCGCATCGAAAACTACACCCGTGAAGGCCGCGCGGTGTCTGTCGCCCTGTGCGCTAACGCCGCGGACGTGCTGCCCGAACTGGTAAAACGCGGCGTGCGTCCGGATCTGGTGACTGACCAGACCAGCGCCCACGATCCGCTGCACGGCTATCTGCCTTCCGGCTGGGACTGGCAGACATACCAGCAGAAGGCGGTTTCCGATCCGCAGGGAACCGTCGAAGCCGCAAAGCGCTCTATGGCGAAGCACGTGCAGGCCATGCTGGCATTTCACAGGATGGGGGTGCCCACGTTTGATTACGGCAACAATATTCGTCAGATGGCGAAAGAGATGGGCGTGGACAACGCCTTTGATTTTCCCGGTTTTGTACCCGCCTATATTCGTCCGCTGTTCTGCCGCGGCATCGGCCCGTTCCGTTGGGTGGCGCTCTCCGGCGATCCTGAGGATATTTATAAAACCGACGCCAAAGTGAAAGAGATCGTCGCGGACGATGCGCACCTGCATCGCTGGCTGGACATGGCCCGCGAGCGGATCCGCTTTCAGGGGCTTCCGGCGCGCATCTGTTGGGTCGGGCTGTCGTTACGTCAAAAGATCGGACTGGCGTTTAACGACATGGTGCGTCGCGGCGAACTTTCCGCGCCGATTGTCATTGGTCGCGACCACCTGGACTCCGGCTCCGTTGCCAGTCCGAACCGTGAAACGGAAGCGATGCGCGACGGCTCCGACGCGGTGTCCGACTGGCCGCTGCTTAACGCGTTACTCAATACCGCCAGTGGCGCGACCTGGGTGTCGCTGCATCACGGCGGCGGCGTCGGCATGGGCTTCTCGCAGCATGCCGGGATGGTGATTGTGTGCGACGGCAGCGATGACGCTGCGGAGCGAATCGCCCGCGTGCTGCACAACGATCCGGCGACCGGCGTGATGCGCCATGCCGACGCGGGTTATGAGATCGCCATTGAGTGCGCCGCTGAACACCAGCTTAATCTGCCGATGGTTGCGGCAACCCAGGAGAAACGCTGATATGAACACCTTGACCTTAACGCCGGGGCAGCTCACTTTTTCGCAGCTTTGTGATGTCTGGCGGCAGCCGGTCAGGCTGACGCTTGATGCCAGCGCCATCGACGGCATTCACGCCAGCGTCGCCTGCGTGAACACGATTGTGGCGGAGGGGCGCACGGCCTACGGCATTAATACCGGCTTTGGCCTGCTGGCCCAG
The DNA here is from genome assembly GCF_001463265.1 of Citrobacter sp. 50677481. Taxonomy (NCBI): domain Bacteria; kingdom Pseudomonadati; phylum Pseudomonadota; class Gammaproteobacteria; order Enterobacterales; family Enterobacteriaceae; genus Citrobacter; species Citrobacter sp. 50677481. Next base: position 155,480 of record NZ_LNHZ01000036.1, on the reverse strand, counting down.
ACGCGGATCGCCGATCACGATCTGCAAAATCTTCAGCGCGCGCTGGTGCTGTCACATGCCGCAGGGGTTGGCGAAGCGCTGGATGATGCGATGGTGCGCCTGATCATGGTGCTGAAGATCAACAGCCTGGCGCGCGGGTTTTCCGGTATCCGTCTGTGCGTGATCGAGGCGCTGATCGCGCTGGTAAACGCCGAGGTCTATCCGCTGATCCCGGCGAAAGGCTCGGTGGGCGCATCGGGGGATTTAGCGCCGCTGGCGCACCTGTCGCTTACTCTGCTCGGCGAGGGAAAAGCGCGCGTTCAGGGTGAATGGCTACCGGCCAAAGAGGCGCTGAAAAAAGCCGGGCTGGCGCCGCTGACCCTGGCGGCGAAAGAGGGATTAGCGCTGCTCAATGGCACTCAGGCGTCAACGGCGTTCGCGCTGCGCGGCCTGTTTGAAGCCCAGGAACTGTTTGCCTCCGCCGTGGTTTGCGGCGCATTAACCACTGAAGCGGTGCTGGGATCGCGCCGTCCGTTTGACGCGCGGATCCATGCCGCACGGGGGCAGCCTGGACAAATTGACGCGGCGGCGCTGTACCGTCATGTGCTAACGGAAACCAGCGCGCTGTCGCAGTCGCACCATAACTGCGACAAAGTGCAGGATCCGTATTCACTGCGTTGTCAGCCGCAGGTGATGGGCGCGTGTCTGACCCAGATGCGTCAGGTGAGAGAGGTTTTGCTGATCGAAGCCAACGCGGTGTCCGATAACCCGCTGGTTTTTGCGCAGGAGGGTGATGTCATCTCCGGCGGTAATTTTCACGCCGAACCGGTGGCGATGGCGGCAGACAACCTGGCGCTGGCGATTGCCGAAATCGGCGCGCTCGCTGAGCGTCGAATTGCGTTGATGATGGATAAACACATGTCGCAACTGCCGCCGTTCCTGGTAAAAAATGGCGGTGTGAACTCCGGCTTTATGATTGCCCAGGTGACGGCGGCGGCGCTGGCCAGCGAGAACAAGGCGCTGGCGCATCCGCACAGCGTTGACAGTCTGCCAACCTCAGCGAATCAGGAAGATCATGTGTCGATGGCGCCGGCGGCAGGGCGCAGGCTGTGGGAGATGGCGGCCAATACCCGCGGCGTGTTGGCGGTCGAGTGGCTGGCGGCCTGTCAGGGGATCGATCTGCGCGATGGACTGACGTCCAGTCCGCTTCTTGAGAAGGCGCGCGCAACGTTACGCGAGCAGGTTGCCCACTATACCGACGACCGTTTCTTTGCCCCGGACATAGAATGCGCGACCGAACTGCTGGCGCAGGGAGCGCTGCTGCGTTTAGTGCCGGACTTTCTGTAAGGAGTACCGGATGGCGGCACGTTAGCGTCGCCATCCGTTATCAGGTTAACTGAACATGGCGGTGATCGACGCGCTGGCGAGCGCATGGAAATGGACGTTAAAGCCGACCATCGCGCCGCTGGCCTCTTCATCGACCTCGATACGATCCACGTCCAGCGCATGAACTGTAAAGATATAGCGGTGCGTTTCGCCTTTCGGCGGCGCGGCGCCGCCGTAGCCCGCTTTACCGAAATCGGTGCGGGTCTGCACCACGCCGTCCGGTAGCGCCACCAGACCGGAGCCGAAACCCTGGGTCAGAACGCGGGTGTCGGCGGGTAAATTCGCTACGCCCCAGTGCCACCAGCCGGAGCCGGTGGGCGCATCGGGGTCGAAACAGGTCACGACAAAACTTTTCGTTCCTGCCGGAACGTCATCCCAGGCCAGATGCGGCGAAATATTATCGCCGTCGTAACCCATGCCGTTAAAAACGTGACGCAGCGGAAGCTTATCGCCGTCGCGGAAATCGTTACTGATGAGTTTCATGCTGATTCCTCCCTTAACCAAAAAGTTTAGCCAGAAACGTTTTAGTTTACCGCCAATTAAACGCGAAAAAATGTTTCTTCGCGCACAGCTTCGTTAACCGCCTGCGTCAGACAACGCAGTTGCTCCGGCTGGATAATGTACGGTGGCATCAGGTAGATGAGTTTGCCGAACGGACGCACCCAGACGCCCCGCTGGACAAAGAATTTTTGCAGCGCCGCCATATTGACCGGATGAGTGGTTTCCACCACGCCGATCGCGCCGAGCACGCGCACGTCCGCGACCCATGGCGAATCCGCCGCCGCGGCCAGTTCGGCACGCAGTTGCGCTTCAATGGCCGCCACCTGCTGCTGCCAGTCGCCGGATGCCAGCAACGTCAGGCTGGCGTTTGCCGCCGCGCAGGCCAGCGGGTTAGCCATAAATGTCGGGCCGTGCATAAAACACCCGGCGTCGCCGTTGCTGATAGTGTCGGCGATCTGGCGGGTGGCGAGGGTGGCGGAAAGGGTCATCGTGCCGCCGGTGAGCGCTTTACCCAGACAGAGAATATCCGGCGATACCCCGGCGTGCTCGCAGGCAAACAGTTTGCCGGTGCGGCCAAAACCGGTGGCGATCTCGTCGGCGATCAGCAGAATGCCTTCGCGATCACACATCTTACGGATGCGCTGCAGCCACTGGGGATGGTACATGCGCATTCCGCCCGCGCCCTGGACGATGGGTTCGAGGATCACTGCGGCGATCTCATGCCGGTGTGCGGCCATCAGGCGGGCGAACGCCACCATATCGCGCTCATCCCATTCGCCGCCCATCCGGCTTTGCGGCGCCGGGGCAAACAGGTTTTCCGGCAGATAGCCCTTCCACAGGCTGTGCATGGAGTTGTCCGGATCGCAGACAGACATGGCGCCGAACGTGTCGCCGTGGTAGCCGTTGCGAAACGTCAGGAAACGCTGTCGCGATTCGCCTTTTGCCTGCCAGTATTGCAGCGCCATTTTCATCGCCACTTCAACGGCCACGGAACCGGAATCCGCAAGGAAAACGCACGTCAGCGGCTCGGGCGTCATCGCCACCAGTTTACGGCACAGGTCGATGGCCGGTGCATGGGTAATGCCGCCAAACATCACGTGCGACATGGCGTCAATTTGCGTTTTCATCGCCGCGTTGAGTATGGGATGGTTGTAGCCGTGGATCGCCGCCCACCACGACGACATGCCGTCAATGAGGTGTTCGCCGCTGGTGAGGATCAGTTCGCAACCTTCCGCGCGCGCGACCGGATACACCGGTAGCGGAGAGGTCATGGAGGTATAAGGGTGCCAGATATGGCGCCGATCGAAAGCGAGATCGTCCGTTGTCATAATCGACTTGTAAACCAAATTAAAAACATTTAGGTTTACGAGTCTACACGGTTCTCACAACAAAACGTAGAAAATTATGACCAAACATTCTCGCTGGACGCTGTCGCAAGTCACCGAATTATTTGAAAAACCGCTGCTGGATCTGCTCTTTGAAGCCCAGCAAATCCACCGTCAGCATTTTGATCCTCGCCAGGTGCAGGTCAGTACATTGCTGTCGATTAAAACCGGCGCCTGCCCGGAGGATTGCAAATATTGCCCGCAAAGCTCGCGCTATAAAACCGGGCTGGAAGCAGAGCGCCTGATGGAGGTCGAACAGGTGCTGGATTCGGCGCGCAAGGCGAAAAACGCCGGGTCCACCCGTTTCTGTATGGGGGCGGCGTGGAAGAACCCTCACGAGCGCGACATGCCGTATCTTGAGCAAATGGTGCAGGGGGTGAAGGCGATGGGGCTGGAGGCCTGTATGACCCTCGGCACCCTGAGCGAAGCGCAGGCGCAGCGGCTGGCGGCGGCGGGGCTGGATTACTACAACCACAACCTCGACACTTCGCCGGAGTTCTACGGCAATATCATCACCACCCGTTCTTATCAGGAGCGTCTGGATACGCTGGATAAAGTGCGCGATGCCGGGATCAAGGTCTGCTCCGGCGGGATTGTCGGGCTGGGCGAAACGGTAAACGATCGCGCCGGTTTGCTGCTGCAACTGGCGAATCTGCCGACTCCGCCGGAAAGCGTGCCGATCAACATGCTGGTGAAGGTCAAGGGGACGCCGCTGGCCGATAACGACGATGTGGACGCATTTGACTTCATCCGCACGATCGCGGTGGCGCGCATTATGATGCCCACCTCGTACGTGCGTCTCTCTGCCGGTCGCGAGCAGATGAACGAACAAACCCAGGCAATGTGCTTCATGGCGGGCGCGAACTCTATCTTTTACGGCTGCAAGCTGTTGACCACGCCGAACCCGGAAGAAGATAAAGACTTACAGCTGTTCCGTAAGCTCGGACTGAACCCGCAGCAAACCGCCGTGCTGGCAGGGGATAACGAGCAGCAGCAGCGGCTGGAGCAGGCGCTGATGACCCCGGATACCGACGCCTGGTACAACGCGGCAGCGGTATGAGCTGGCAGCAAAAAATCGACGATGCGCTAAACGCGCGTCGTTCAGCGGATGCCCTGCGTCGTCGTTACGCGGTTGAGCAGGGCGCGGGCCGCTGGCTGATGACCGGCGATCGCCGCTTTCTCAACTTTTCCAGCAACGACTATCTGGGCTTAAGCCACCATCCGCAGATTATTCACGCCTGGCAACAGGGGGCGGAACGCTTCGGCGTAGGCAGCGGCGGCTCCGGCCACGTCAGCGGTTATACCGTTGCGCATCAACACGTTGAAGAAGAGCTGGCGGACTGGTTGGGTTACCCGCGCGCGCTGCTGTTTATCTCAGGTTTTGCCGCTAATCAGGCGGTCATTGCCGCGTTGATGGCAAAGGACGATCGGATTGTCGCCGATCGCCTCAGCCATGCCTCGTTGCTGGAGGCGGCAAGCCTTAGTCCGGCGTCGCTTCGCCGTTTTACCCATAACGATACCCGGCATCTGACGCGACTGCTCGATGCCCCCTGTCCGGGGCAACAACTGGTGGTCACTGAAGGTGTATTCAGTATGGACGGCGACAGCGCGCCGCTGGCGGAGATCCAGCGTGCGGCAGCGCGGCGCAACGCCTGGCTGCTGGTGGACGATGCCCACGGCATTGGCGTCTGCGGCGAAGAAGGGCGCGGAAGCTGCTGGCGGCAGCAGGTGCGACCAGAACTGCTGGTCGTGACCTTTGGTAAAGGCTTTGGCGTCAGCGGCGCGGCGATATTGTGTTCAGCCCGCGTGGCGGATTATCTGCTGCAATTTGCCCGACACCTGATCTACAGCACCAGCATGCCGCCTGCTCAGGCGCAGGCGATCCGGGCCTCCCTTGCGGTGATCCGCAGCGAAGAAGGCGACGCGCGCCGGGCGAAACTGGCGGCGCTCATCGCACGCTTTCGTCGCGGCGTAGACCGCAGCCGTTACCGACTGGGGGAATCGCACAGCGCGATCCAGCCGCTGATCGTTGGCGATAACGCGCGGGCGCTGCATCTGGCGGAAACCCTGCGCAGCCGTGGCTGCTGGGCGACGGCAATCCGTCCGCCAACGGTGCCTGCGGGGACGGCGCGTTTGCGCCTGACCCTCACACAGGCGCACGAGCGTGAAGACATTGACCGTCTGCTGGAGGTGCTAAATGACGCAGGTGAATAAACAGGCCATCGCGGCGGCGTTTGGCCGTGCGGCGACGTGTTATGAACAACACGCCACGCTGCAACGGTTGAGCGCGGACGCGCTGCTGGCGCAGTTACCGCAGCAAAGCTATGGGCAGGTGCTGGACGCCGGCTGTGGTCCTGGCCGGTTGAGCCGTTACTGGCGTGAGCAGGGCAGCCAGGTCACCGCGCTGGATTTGTCCTCACCCATGCTTGACGAGGCGCGGCGGCGTAATACGGCGCACCACTATCTTGCCGGAGATATCGAATCGCTGCCGTTGGCGAGCGCGACGTTCGATCTCGCCTGGAGTAATCTCGCCGTTCAGTGGTGCAACGATTTACACGGCGCGCTGAGCGAACTTTACCGGGTGGTGCGTCCCGGCGGCAGAGTGGCGTTCACAACGCTGGCGAAAGGGTCGCTGCCGGAGCTGCATCAGGCATGGCGGGCAGTCGATAACCAAACCCATGCTAATCGGTTTTTACCGCAGGCGGCGCTGCGCGATGCCCTGCACGGCTGGCGTAGCGAAAGCCATCTACACACGTTGACCCTGTGGTTTGATGATGCGCTGAGCGCGATGCGTTCGCTGAAGGGGATTGGGGCCACGCATCTGCACGAAGGACGTGAACCGCGCGTGCTCACCCGTGCGCAACTGCAAAAAGTGCAGTTGGCCTGGCCTCAACAACAGGGAAAGTATCCGCTCACCTACCATCTTTTTGCAGGAGTTATTGAACGTGATTAAACGCTATTTTGTTACCGGTACTGATACCGAAGTCGGGAAAACCGTCGCCAGCAGCGCTTTGCTCCACGCGGCAGGCAAAATGGGGCTGCGCACGGCCGGGTATAAGCCGGTTGCCTCCGGCAGCGAAATGACGCCGGAAGGGTTGCGCAACAGCGATGCGCTGGCGCTCCAGCGCAGCAGCAGCCTGCCGCTGGACTACGCGGCAGTGAATCCTTATACCTTCGCCGAGCCGACCTCGCCGCACATCATCAGCGCCGGAGAGGGCAGACCGATTCAAACCGATGTGATGTCAGCCGGGCTACGGGCGCTGGAAACCCGCGCGGAGTGGGTGCTGGTGGAAGGCGCGGGCGGCTGGTTCACGCCGCTGACAGAGGACGTTACGTTTGCCGACTGGGTGCAGGCGGAACAACTGCCGGTGATTTTAGTGGTCGGCGTGAAGCTGGGATGTATTAACCATGCGATGCTCACCGCGCAGGCCATTCAGCAGGCCGGGCTGACGTTAGCCGGCTGGGTGGCGAATGACGTCCAGCCGCCGGGTAAACGCCATCGCGAGTATATGGCGACGCTGGCGCGGGTTATTCCCGCGCCTTTACTCGGGGAAATCCCCTGGCTTGGCGCTGAAGCGCAAACCGTCGCAACAGGACAATATCTGGATCTCGCGCTTTTGACCGGAGAGTAAATGGCGATTTTGCGAGCAATGTCGCCTGCGACAGGCCGTTTCGTTAGCTGATAAAAATCAAAATTTAGCGATAATTTTTTTTTATTGTCCTGAAATCCGTCAACGAGGGGAAATTGCCAGGCGGCAGACCGTGTGGGCTGGAAGCAGTTATCCACTATTCCTGTGGATAACCTTGTGTATTAGAGTTAGAAAACGCAGGGTAAGCGAGAGAATACGCGGCTTCCAGCCAAATTGATGCGAAAGACGTCTTTGTTGAATATTATTTATTTTTCAGTAAGTTATATAAAGGCAATAGCTGTCGCAGAACTGTCATTGAATGCAATAAAACTTTCATGACACGACTTGACAATGTTAACGAAGTGATTGGTTTGGGGATAACCCCGCCGGTCAGAAGATTATCTTGTCAGCGGTGAAATTCTCGCCGCTGACGCTGTGTCTTTTCGGCGCGTAACACAAATATTCTCCGTTGTTACTGTTTTTTCATCCAGTATATTTTACTGGCAAAATTATGCGCTGCGAGTAAAATTACAAGCCTGCCCGCCCATTGCTTCAGGTAGCTGCCCATGAGTAAACCGTTCAAACTGAATTCCGCATTTAAACCGTCAGGCGACCAGCCAGAGGCGATACGACGCCTCGAAGAAGGGCTGGAGGATGGCCTGGCGCATCAGACGCTGCTTGGCGTAACGGGGTCAGGGAAAACGTTCACCATCGCCAATGTCATTGCCGACCTCCAGCGTCCGACCATGGTACTCGCGCCGAACAAAACGCTGGCGGCGCAGCTGTACGGCGAAATGAAAGAATTCTTTCCGGAAAACGCGGTGGAATATTTCGTCTCTTACTATGACTACTATCAGCCTGAAGCCTATGTGCCCAGTTCCGACACCTTCATTGAGAAAGACGCGTCGGTAAACGAACACATTGAGCAGATGCGTTTGTCGGCAACCAAAGCCTTGCTCGAGCGTCGCGACGTGGTGGTGGTGGCCTCGGTGTCGGCGATCTACGGTCTGGGCGACCCGGATCTGTACCTGAAAATGATGCTGCACCTGACGGTGGGGATGCTGATCGACCAGCGCGCGATCCTGCGTCGTCTGGCCGAGCTACAGTACACCCGTAACGATCAGGCGTTCCAGCGCGGCACCTTCCGCGTACGCGGCGAGGTGATCGATATCTTCCCGGCTGAATCCGACGACATCGCGCTACGTGTGGAGCTGTTTGACGAAGAGGTGGAGCGGCTGTCGCTGTTTGATCCGGTCACCGGACAGGTGGAATCGACTATTCCCCGCTACACCATCTACCCGAAAACCCACTATGTCACGCCGCGCGAGCGTATTTTGCAGGCGATGGAAGAGATCAAAGACGAACTGGTCGATCGCCGCAAGATCCTGCTGGCGAACAACAAGCTGCTGGAAGAGCAGCGTCTCAGCCAGCGCACCCAGTTCGATCTTGAGATGATGAACGAGCTTGGCTACTGTTCGGGGATCGAAAACTATTCACGCTATCTTTCTGGACGCGGACCGGGCGAGCCGCCGCCGACGCTGTTCGATTATCTGCCCGCAGACGGCCTGCTGGTGGTGGATGAATCCCACGTCACCATTCCGCAGATTGGCGGCATGTACCGCGGCGACAGAGCGCGTAAAGAGACGCTGGTGGAGTATGGGTTCCGCTTGCCATCCGCGCTGGATAACCGTCCGCTGAAGTTCGAAGAGTTTGAAGCGCTGGCCCCGCAGACTATCTATGTTTCCGCGACGCCGGGCAACTATGAGCTGGAGAAATCGGGCGGCGACGTGGTGGATCAGGTGGTTCGTCCGACCGGCCTGCTGGATCCGGTCATTGAGGTGCGTCCGGTGGCGACGCAGGTGGACGACCTGCTTTCAGAGATCCGCGCGCGGGCGTCTATCAATGAGCGCGTGCTGGTGACAACCTTAACCAAACGGATGGCGGAAGATCTCACCGAATACCTGGAGGAACACGGTGAACGGGTGCGCTATCTGCACTCGGACATCGATACCGTCGAGCGTATGGAGATCATTCGCGACCTGCGCCTCGGCGAGTTTGACGTGCTGGTAGGCATCAACCTGTTGCGAGAGGGGCTCGACATGCCGGAAGTGTCGCTGGTGGCGATCCTTGACGCGGACAAAGAAGGGTTCCTGCGCTCTGAACGTTCGCTGATTCAGACCATTGGCCGCGCGGCGCGTAACGTTAACGGTAAAGCGATCCTGTACGGCGATAAGATCACCCCGTCGATGGCGAAGGCCATTAGCGAAACCGAGCGCCGCCGTGAGAAACAGCAGCAGTACAACGAACAGCACGGCATTACCCCGCAGGGGCTGAACAAAAAAGTGGTCGATATTCTGGCGCTGGGTCAGAACATCGCGAAGACCAAAGCGAAGGGCAGGGGCAAGTCACGCTCCACGGCGAAGGCGGATATCGTCGGGATGGATATGTCGCCGAAGGCGCTGCAGCAGAAGATCCACGAGCTGGAGGGGCAGATGATGCAGCACGCGCAGAATCTGGAGTTCGAGGAAGCCGCGCAGATCCGCGACCAGCTCCATCAACTGCGTGAGCTGTTTATCGCCGCGTCATAATCCGGTATTCAGGCAAAGCGTCGCAGACCGGAAAAGCGAAGCGCTACGCCGGTCGCGATCGAGACATGCCAGATTTATCCCAGCGCCTGCACCGCTTTTTCCAGCGCGCAGTGCAGTAGCTGGCGGTCATGGCGATAGGGGATATCGCTGGCTTCCAGCTCCTCCTGAATCACTACTCTGTCGTTGATGGCGCTGACGTCAACGTTAGGACCGACGACCACGGCGTCAATCACTTGTTTACCGACATACTGCTCCATAATCGCCAGTTTATCGACCAGGGTCAGGCTGGCTGCCGGCAGACTCAGCTCACGCCCCAGATTGCCGATATAGACCATCGGCGCCTGGGTGCGGCGCAGCGCCTGCGCCAGGTCATCCAGCAGCAGGATCGGCATCAGGCTGGTGTAAAAACTGCCAGGGCCAATCAGGATCAAATCCGCTTCGTTAATTGCCTGCACCGCTTCACGCGTGGTGGGCACGTTGGGTGACAGCATCAGGTCCTGCGGCGGGGTGAGCAACTGGTCAATATTCACTTCGCCATACACCTCATGCCCCTGATCGTCGATCGCCATCAGATCGACCGGCAGTTCCGACATCGGGATTAAATGCGCGTCGACTTTAAGCAGGTTACGAATTAAATTGATCGCCTCCAGAGGCCGCACGCTCAGGTGATCGAGCGCCTTTAACATCAAATTTCCCAGGTTATGACCCGAAAGTTCGCCATTACCGCCAAAACGATACTCAAACATAGCCGACGCGACGCTGGGTTCGGTTATCAACTGGTTAAGGCAGTTGCGCATATCCCCCCAGGCGATACCGCCTTCCGAGCGGCGAATACGTCCGGTCGAGCCGCCGTTATCGGTGGTGGTGACAATGCCGGTGAGGCGTGAGCCCAGTGATGAAAGTGATGAGAGAACGCGTCCTAATCCATGCCCTCCGCCGAGAGCGACGACACGATCCAGGTCAGCCAGCGTACGATTGCGCATAAAATATCCTGAAGTCAGATTTACCTCGCTACAGTAGCGCACATCGCGGGTTTTCAGCAATTCACTCCCCACTGGAGAGAGAAATAAATTCTGCGCAGCTACCCCTTTAGTACGAGATGTCGGTTACTGCCTAATGATGTATATCAATGCAAAAAGCCCATTTTCGCTTATTCTGTAGCGAAATAGCACGATCATGACGCTATATATAAGTTTATATAACGTTAGGCGTAAATGGCAAAATGGTCGTTTACGCGCTAGTATCGGCTAATCATTAAAAAACACTCTAGCCTCTGCGCCTGGGTCAATGAAGACATTGATATGGCGCTTTGGCCGTGACAGCGTTAACGCGTTGCCACCAGGGTGCAGGAAGAAATGACTGCGCCTCCCGTACTGGAAAGGTGTCTATGGCCTCACAACTGACCGATGCTTTCGCGCGCACGTTTTATTACCTGCGTTTGTCGATTACCGATGTGTGTAACTTTCGTTGCACCTACTGTCTGCCGGATGGCTACAAGCCCGGCGGCGTCACCAATAACGGTTTTCTTTCTGTCGATGAAATTCGTCGGGTTACCCGCGCGTTTGCCAGTCTTGGCACCGAAAAAGTGCGCCTGACCGGCGGTGAACCTTCCCTGCGCCGCGATTTTACTGACATCATCGCTGCCGTGCGGGAGAACGACGCCATTCGCCAGATAGCCGTCACTACTAACGGCTATCGCCTGGCGCGTGATGCCGCAGCCTGGCGCGAGGCCGGGTTGACGGGCATCAATGTCAGCGTCGACAGCCTGGACGCCCGGCAGTTTCACGCCATTACCGGACAGGACAAATTCCGGCAGGTGATGGCGGGCATTGACGCCGCCTTTGAGGCGGGCTTTACAAAGGTCAAAGTCAATACCGTGCTGATGCGTGACGTGAATCATCATCAGCTCGATACCTTCCTGAACTGGATCCAGACGCGTCCTATCCAGCTACGCTTCATCGAACTGATGGAAACGGGCGAGGGCAGCGCGCTTTTCCGCAAACACCATATTTCCGGCCAGGTGCTGCGCGATGAACTGCTGCGTCGTGGTTGGATCCATCAGCTGCGCCAGCGCAGCGACGGCCCGGCGCAGGTTTTCTGCCACCCCGACTATGCGGGCGAAATCGGCCTTATCATGCCGTACGAGAAAGATTTCTGCGCCACCTGTAACCGACTGCGCGTCTCTTCGGTGGGTAAACTGCATCTCTGTTTGTTTGGCGACGGCGGCGTCAGCCTGCGCGATCTGCTGGTCGAAGACTCGCAGCAGCATGCGCTGGAAGAACGTATTTCTCTCGCGCTGCGTGAGAAAAAGCAGACCCATTTCCTGCATCAGAACAACACCGGTATTACGCAAAACTTATCGTACATTGGCGGTTGATCGCTAAAAGGAGTTTTCCATGAGTCAGGTAAGCGCTGAATTTATCCCGACCCGTATCGCTATTCTTACGGTGTCGAATCGTCGTGGTGAGGAGGAAGATACCTCCGGTCATTTTCTGCGTGACGCGGCACAGGAAGCGGGACATCAGGTGGTGGATAAAGCCATCGTCAAAGAGAACCGCTACGCCATCCGCGCCCAGGTGTCGGCGTGGATCGCCAGCGAAAACGTTCAGGTAGTGCTGATCACCGGCGGGACAGGGCTTACCGAAGGCGATCAGGCGCCGGAAGCGCTGCTGCCGTTGTTTGACCGCGAAGTTGAAGGCTTTGGCGAACTCTTCCGAATGCTGTCGTTTGAAGAGATTGGCACCGCGACGCTGCAGTCGCGCGCGGTGGCAGGTATGGCCAACCATACGCTGATTTTCGCCATGCCGGGTTCAACGAAAGCCTGCCGTACCGCCTGGGATAATATCATTGCTCCGCAGCTTGATGCGCGCACCCGTCCGTGTAACTTCCACCCTCATCTGAAGAAATAAGTATGTCGCAACTGACCCATATTAACGCCGCTGGCGAAGCGCACATGGTCGACGTTTCCGCTAAAGCGGAAACCGTTCGCGAAGCGCGCGCCGAAGCCTTTGTCACCATGCGCAGTGAAACACTGGCGATGATTATTGACGGCAGCCACCATAAGGGCGATGTCTTCGCCACCGCGCGCATCGCGGGCATCCAGGCGGCAAAACGCACCTGGGAGCTGATCCCGCTGTGCCATCCGTTGCTGTTGAGCAAAGTTGAAGTGCAACTGCTGGCTGAACCGGAGCACAACCGCGTGCGCATTGAGTCACTGTGCCGTCTGACCGGCAAAACCGGCGTTGAGATGGAGGCGTTAACCGCCGCGTCGGTTGCGGCGCTGACCATCTACGATATGTGTAAAGCGGTGCAGAAAGATATGGTGATTGGTCCGGTGCGACTGCTGGCGAAAAGTGGCGGCAAATCGGGTGATTTTAAGGCGGATTCTCATGATTAAGGTTCTCTTCTTCGCCCAGGTTCGCGAACTGGTCGGCACCGATGCGCTGAACGTGGCGGCTGATTTTCCCACCGTTGAGGCGCTGCGCCAGCATCTGGCGACAAACAGCGACCGCTGGGCGCTGGCCCTGGAAGACGGCAAACTGCTGGCGGCAGTCAACCAGACGCTGGTCAGCTTTGATCATCCGTTAAGCGCGGGTGACGAGGTGGCGTTTTTCCCGCCGGTAACGGGAGGCTGAGATGGCGGAAACGAAAATCGTGGTCGATCCGGCGCCGTTTCGTGTCGGCGACGAATACCCGTGGCTGGCGGAACGTGACGAAGACGGCGCGGTTGTGACCTTCACCGGCAAAGTCCGCAATCACAACCTCGGCGACAGCGTGAAGGCGCTGACGCTGGAGCACTATCCCGGCATGACCGAAAAAGCGCTGGGCGAGATTGTGGCAGAGGCGCGCGCGCGCTGGCCGTTGGGGCGCGTCACCGTGATCCATCGCATCGGCGAACTGTGGCCGGGCGATGAGATCGTGTTTGTCGGCGTCACCAGCGCGCATCGCAGTAGCGCCTTTGAGGCGGGCGAATTTATTATGGACTACCTGAAAACCCGCGCGCCATTCTGGAAACGTGAAGCGACGCCGGAGGGCGAGCGCTGGGTGGAAGCCCGCGACAGCGACCAGCAGGCGGCAAAGCGCTGGTAGCAGAATGTGATACGCTTATACAGGTGTCACTTTTTTAACAGGAGATTTTCATGGACAGATTTCCACGATCCGATTCAATCGTGCAGGCGCGTTCCGGTCTGCAAACGTATATGGCGCAAGTGTACGGCTGGATGACCGTCGGACTGCTGCTGACCGCGTTTATTGCGTGGTATGCGGCGAATACCCCTGCGGTCATGATGTTCGTCTTTTCCAGCAAAATCACCTTTTTTGGCCTGATTATCGCTCAATTAGCGCTGGTTATTGCGCTTTCGGCGATGGTGCATAAGCTCAGCGCGGGCATGGCGACCACGCTGTTTATGCTCTATTCGGCGCTCACCGGGTTGACGCTGTCGAGCATTTTTATCGTCTATACCTATTCGTCCATCGCCAGCACCTTTGTGGTGACCGGCGGGATGTTCGGTGTGATGAGCCTGTGGGGTTACACCACCAAACGAGACCTGAGCGGCTGGGGCAATATGCTGTTTATGGCGCTGATAGGCATTATCCTGGCGTCGCTGGTGAACTTCTGGCTGAAGAGCGAAGCGCTGATGTGGGCAGTGACCTATATTGGTGTGGTGGTGTTTGTCGGCCTGACCGCCTATGACACCCAGAAGCTGAAAAATATTGGCGAGCAGATTGATGTGCGCGACAGTTCAAACCTGCGCAAGTACTCGATTCTCGGGGCGCTGACGCTGTATCTGGACTTTATCAACCTGTTCCTGATGTTGTTACGTATCTTCGGCAACCGCCGGTAATCTCACCGAACCTGATGGCGGTTCCGCCATCAGGTTCGGCACGTCAGAAGACTACTTCGCCATCGCCTTTTCGTTTTTCGCCCGCAGCTTTTTCGCCCGGCTTTCCAGCACCAGATAACAAATCAATGCCAGCAGCAGCGGTATGAAATAATACAGTACGCGGTAAGCGAGCAGGGCGGCGATGATCGTCCCTTGCGAAGTATGCTCACCGGCGAGTAGCGCAATGAACACCGCTTCCAGCACGCCGATCCCCGCAGGAATATGGACTATCACCCCGGCGATACTGCTCACCAACAGCACGCCCAGCACAAAGAAGTAGTTCACATCCTTGCCCATCAGCAGCCAGATAATCAGTCCCATCACCATCCAGTTGGCGCTCGAAATGGCCATTTGCACCAGCGCAAATTTCCACGACGGCAGCACCAGTTTTTGCCCTTTGATGGTGACATGACGGCGCTTAGCAAAGGCGCAGAACCACATATACACGGCGATGACAAGCAGTAGCGCCACGCCGAGAATGCGCAGCGTGCCTTCGTCGATATACCAATGGGCGGGCAACTGCACCACGCCGAAGGTAAAGATAATGCCGCCCAGCAGAATGTAGCCAAGCCAGTTGGTGGTAATACTCAATGAGAAAATGCGGGTGATGGTGCTGCCTGGCAGACCGAGGCGCGAATAGAGTCGATAGCGCATCCCGATGCCGCCGACCCAGGTGCTTAGCGTCAGGTTAAAGGCGTAGCAGATAAACGACACCAGCATGACCTGGCGCTTCGCCAGCTTATGCCCGCAGTAAGCGCGCCCTAACAGATCGTAGCAGCCGTACAATAAATAGCTGACGATCACCAGCCCGACAGCGCTGAGCAGCGCCACGCGGTTGTAGTCGCGGATAACCGTCCAGACATCCTCCCAGTTGACCTTTTTGGCATAGATGACCAGCAGGACAATTACTGCAATAAAAAACAGCCAGGTAAGGATCTTTTTCGCCAGCCGCCAGCGCGGATGAGATTTCGCCATTAGGGTTTCGCTCCTGTATCTTGTGCTTCAACGCGATCCTGCGTCTCCATCTCGGGCTGGGCTGGCGGTTCAACCTGCGCCAGATGTGGAGTATGCGCAGGCAGCCAGCCCACCAGCGCCGGGAAATGACGTAAAAAGTGGAACGCCAGCACGCTCTTGGTCAGGTTCCACCAGGTGCGTTTGGGCACCATCGACTCATCCACCTGTTTACAGTCTTTCTCGATGATCGCATTAAGGTTATCGCGCAGAGTCTGGTTAAACTGACGGTCGTGTATGATCAGGTTCGCTTCCAGATTCAGCGACAGGCTGAGCGGATCGAGATTACTGGAGCCGACCGTCGCCCAATGGTCGTCCATTAACGCCACCTTGCCATGCAGCGGTTTGCGGCGGTATTCGTACACCTGAACGCCGCCCTTTACCAGATAGTTGTAAAGCAGGCGCGCGCCGACTTTCACAATCGGCATATCCGGTTCGCCCTGTACGATGAGCTTCACGCGTACGCCGCGACGCGCCGCATTGCGCATCGCATGGAGCAGCCGATACCCGGGGAAGAAATAGGCATTGGCGATAATCACCTCCCGCCGCGCCTGGGTCAGCATTTTCAGGTAGTGGCGTTCGATGTCATCGCGATGTTCTTCGTTATCGCGCCAGACAAACAGCGCTTGCGCCTCGCCGGGCTGGTGGTTCTCTACCGCCTGGTGATGACGCTTCCACCAGCGGCGTACCGCGCTCTGCCCCGGAAGATTTTCCACCTCGAACTGTAAAATATCGGCCACAATCGGACCTTCGACGCGTACCGCGTAATCCTGCTTGGCCTCGGGACCATAGTCGGACATATGCTCATCGGAATAGTTAATGCCGCCGACAAATGCCACCTTGGCGTCGATCACCACAATTTTGCGGTGCATGCGGCGAAAGACGTTGGTGCGCATCCCAAAGACCCGCGGGCGGGGATCGTAGTAGCGGAACACCACGCCTGCGGCGGTCAGTTCACCCACAAATTCATCGCTGAGATCCGGCGAGCCGTAGCCGTCGAGCAGCACTTCCGCCTTCACGCCACGTTTGGCCGCTTTGAGCAGCGCCGCATGCAGCTGTTTCCCAACGTTGTCCTCAAACCAGATGAAGGATTCCAGAATGATCCTTTGCTCTGCTTCGGCAATGGCTTTATACACGGCGGGGTAAAACTGATCGCCGTTTTCCAGCAACTGAATCTGGTTACCTTCACGCCAGCCACACTTCATAAATGGACCTCCGCGCTCAGGGGAGCATGATCGGAAAGATGACGCCAGTTGCGCAGCGGCAACGCCGTTGGCGCACTGGCATTGGCATTTTTAACGTAAATACGATCGAGTCGTAGCAGCGGCAGACTGACCGGAAAGGTGCGCGCTGGACGACCGTTGGCGCGGGTGAAGATCTCCTCCAGCCCGGCCGCTTTTTTCAGCGGATGGTTGGCTTTTTGCCGCCAGTCGTTGAAATCGCCAGCCACCACCACGGGTTCGCCGTCGGGCAGGGCGTTGACCCAGTCGGCCAGCATTTTGAGTTGCGCCTGACGATGCGCTTCCCGTAAGCCCAGATGGACGCACATCACGTGGATTGGATGGTTAAGCTGCGGCGGCACTATGCGGCAGTACAGCACGCCGCGCTTTTCGCTGCCCGCGACCGACACATCGCGGTTTTCATAGTGTTCAATCGGATAGCGCGACAGCACCGCGTTGCCATGATGACCTTCCGGGTATACCGCGTTGCGTCCATAGGCGTAGTCGCTCCACATGGTATCGGCGAGAAATTCGTAATGGGTAGTGTCCGGCCAGTTCTCAACGTGCAGCGGATGCACTTCATGGGCGCCCAGCACTTCCTGCAGGCACACAATGTCGGCGCCGACTGTGCGCACAGCGTCGCGCAGCTCCGGCAAAATAAAGCGCTTGTTAAAGGCGGTGAACCCTTTGTGCGTATTAATGGTGAGCACTTTGAATGAAAAATTACCGGTGTGTTGAGTCATGATTCTCCTGTCAACGTCACTATCCCGAGTAAATAGTGTAGTCGTCGTCACAAAAAGGTGCGTTGTTACGGAATTTTCCGTAAAGTTCGGTACTCTGAATCATTAGACGGAAATCCTTCAGGAGAAAAGCCATGAAGTGGCAACAACGTGTTCGTGTCGCAACGGGGTTAAGTTGCTGGCAGATAATGTTGCATTTACTGGTAGTGGCGATGCTGGTAATGGGCTGGATGAGCGGCACGCTGGTTCGCGTCGGCCTTGGATTATGTGTCGTGTACGGCATCACCGTACTGCTGATGCTGGCACTGCAACGCCATCATGAACAGCGTTGGCGGGAAGTGGCCGATGTGCTGGAAGAACTCACCACCACCTGGTATTTCGGCGCGGCGC
This sequence comes from Citrobacter sp. 50677481, assembly GCF_001463265.1. Lineage (NCBI taxonomy): Bacteria > Pseudomonadati > Pseudomonadota > Gammaproteobacteria > Enterobacterales > Enterobacteriaceae > Citrobacter > Citrobacter sp. 50677481. Next base: position 137,768 of record NZ_LNHZ01000036.1, on the reverse strand, counting down.
TGATTGTGCTGTGGCTGTTGTCCCGTGTGCTGCAAAATAATGTCCTGCTGGCGTTAGCGGGCGTCGCTATCCTTGCCGGGCCCGCCGTGGTATCGCTGCTGGCGAAAGACAAAAAGCTACATGACCTTGCGTCTAAACATCGCATACGCCGCTGATCCCGTCGTGGCCGCGATCACCAGTAGCGGCCACAAACTCCCCCAGACAATCGATAAACTCGCGTCCTTCAGATAGATCTGCTTGGTGATATCGGTAAAGTGACGAATCGGGTTAATCCACGTCAGGTTCTGCAACCATACCGGCATATTTTCGACCGGCGAGACGTAACCCGACAGCAAAATCGCAGGCATCATAAAGACAAACACGCCGATAAACGCCTGCTGCTGCGTTGAGCAGAGCGAGGAGATCAGCAGCCCAAACCCGACCAGTGACAGTCCGTAAATCACCATCGTGAAGTAAAACAGCGCCAGCGATCCGGCAAAGGGGATTTGGTACGCCCAGATCCCGATGGCCAGCACGATAGTCGCCTGGAACGTGGCGACTATCAGCGCAGGCACCGCTTTACCGATAAAGATTTGCCAGGTGGTGAGCGGCGAGACCAGCAACTGGTCGAGCGTGCCCTGTTCGCGCTCGCGCGCCACCGAGAGCGAGGTCACGATCATGACGCCGATCGTCGTGATCATGGCAATCAGCGACGGCACCACAAACCATTTGTAGTCGAGGTTCGGGTTATACCAGTTGCGGACTACCAGCTCGCTGTTGTTCGGCTTCGGTTTGCCTTCCATCAGTTCCTGCTGGTAAACCTTTACGATTTGCTGGAGATAATTGGCGGCGATCTGCGCGCTGTTGGAGTTACGCCCATCAAGAATCAACTGCATCGGCGCGGGCTGGAAGGTGTCCAGATTGCGGGAAAAATCCGCCGGAAAGCGGACCAGCAGCAGCGCTTTCTGCGTGTCGATGGTGGGCTGAATCTCCTGCGGGCTGTTCAGCAACAGCACGTGAGTGAAGGCTTTGGCGCGGGCGAAACGCTGGGTCAACTCCACGGCGTGTTTACCGTTATCCTCGTTATACACGGCAATGGTGGCGTTCGTGACCTCCAGCGTCGCGGCAAAAGGAAACAGGATCACCTGTATCAGCACCGGCAGAATTAAAATCGCGCGGGTCTGCGGTTCGCGCAGTAAAGACTGCAACTCTTTGCGGATCAGCGTCCATAAGCGATGAAACATCTCATTTTCCTCGCGCCGGAGGCGGCGTAAATGCCGGTTCCGGCCTGTATGCCCGTAGGTCTGATAAGCACAGCGCCATCAGGCGAACAATCAATCCAGCCGACGTTTGGTTTTCATCCACGTCAGGCCAATGAACATCACCGCCGAAGCGATCAAAAACAGCACGTTTACCACCAGTACCACCGGGATATTTCCCGCCAGAAACAGGCTTTGCAGGGTACTGACGAAATAACGCGCCGGAATGATATACGTCACTGCGCGGATCACCGCCGGCATGCTGTCGATCTGGAAAATAAACCCGGACAGCATAATCGACGGCAAGAATGCGGCATTCAGCGCCACCTGGGCGGCGTTAAACTGGTTACGGGTGATGGTGGAAATGAGCAGTCCCATCCCCAGCGTGCTCAGTAAAAACAGACTGGTGATGAAGAACAGCAGCAGCAACGAGCCGCGGTAGGGTACGCCGAGAATAAACACCGACACCAGCATACAAAGCAGCATGGCCAGCATACCGAGAAAGTAGTAAGGGATGAGTTTGCACAGCAACAGCTCAACGCGCGTGACTTCCGTCGAGAGGAGCGCCTCCATGGTGCCACGCTCCCATTCACGCGCCACAACCAGTGAGGTGAGGATCGCGCCAATCACCGTCATGATAATGGTCACCGCGCCGGGAATGATAAAGTGTTGGCTGATGGCCGCCGGGTTAAACCAGTAGCGCGTCTGTACGTCAATTAATGGTTCAAATTCTTCCCCCCGGTCTTCGGCGCGCTGCATTTGCCAGATCTGCCAGATCCCTTCCACGTAGCCCTGCACAAAGTTGGCGGTGTTGGGTTCGCTGCCGTCGGTGATCACCTGAATGGGCGCGGTATCGTCGGCGCGCGCCATCTTTTCGGCGAAATCCACCGGAATAACCACCAGACCGCGGATCCGCCCGGCCTGCATTTTTTCGATCAGCGCCTGACGGTTATCGCTGATGGTGGCGTCAATGTACGGCGAGCCGGTCATCGCGTGGGTAAAGTCCAGCGCCTCTTCACTCTGCTGTTCCAGCAAAATGCCAACGCGCAGCTTGCTGGAATCGAGGTTAATTCCGTAGCCGAAAATGAACAGCAGCAGCAGGGGGATCACCACCGCAATCAGCCAACTGCTGGGATCGCGGACGATCTGCCGCGTCTCTTTCACACACAGAGCGCGAACGCGGCGCCAGGAGAGAAGCGGATTACGCATGTCCGTGCTCCTTATCCCATTCGTTGATCAGGGTGATGAAGGCCTGCTCCATGGTCGGGTCCGCCGTGTCGTCATCGGCGGCCTGCGCTTTCAGGTCATCCGGCGTACCGCTGGCGATCAGCTTGCCCCGATACACCAGTCCGATACGGTCGCAGTATTCCGCCTCGTCCATAAAGTGAGTGGTAACCATCACCGTCACCCCTTTTTCCACCATGCTGTTGATGTGCAACCAGAACTCGCGGCGGGTGATCGGGTCGACGCCGGAGGTCGGCTCGTCAAGAAAGAGGATGTCCGGCTCATGCATCAGCGAACAAGCCAGCGCCAGTCGCTGTTTGAAGCCCAGCGGCAGCGCGTCGGTTGCCTGGGCGGCAATGCTTTTCAGGCCAAACGCTTCGCTCATGCGGGCGATTTTTTCGTTCTGCGCTCGTCCGCGCAGGCCATACACGCCGGAGAAGAAGCGCAGATTTTGTTCGACCGTCAGGTTGCCGTAGAGCGAAAATTTTTGCGCCATATAGCCGAGATGCTGGCGCGCCTTGCCGGAGCTGACCTTCAGGTCCATATCCAGTACCAGCGCTTTACCCGAGGTCGGCACCAGCAGGCCGCACATCATTTTAAAGGTGGTGGACTTACCTGCGCCGTTTGGCCCCAGCAGGCCGAAGATCTCTCCACGCTGTACGGCGAAGTTAACGTGGTCGGTGGCGGCGAAATCGCCAAATTTTTTCGTCAACGCTTTTGCTTCAATCACGGTTTCGCCGGGCGTGCCTTCCACGGTGTGCAGAATCGCGCCCAGCGGCGACTCTGACGTGGCGGCGCCGCCCAGCAGATCGATAAACGCATCTTCAAAGCGCGGCGCGGTTTCGTTGATCGCAATGTCCGGCATGCCTTCGGCACGACGAATGTCTTCTGCCGACGTCTCTTTTTTGACGATCAGACGCACCGACTTGCCCTGGATCATGCCGTCGCTCACCTGCGGCAGCTTTAACGCCCGCTGAAGCAGTTTGCGGTTGTTCTCCTGCGGGCTATGCATCAGGAAACTGCGCCCGGCCATGGTTTTGGTCAGCTGCGTCGGATCGCCCTGGTACAGCAGCTCGCCTTCGTTCATCAGCAGTACGTCGCGGCATTGCTCGGCTTCGTCGAGATAGGAGGTGCTCCAGAGGATCAGCATCCCGTCACCCGCCAGCTCGTGCACCATTTGCCACAGCTCGCGGCGGGAAATGGGATCCACACCGACGCCGGGTTCGTCCAGCAACAGCACTTTCGGTTCGCCCACCAACGTACAGGCCAGCCCCAGTTTCTGCTTCATACCACCAGAGAGTTTTCCGGCCAGGCGTCCGGTAAACGGACCGAGAGAGGTGAATTCCAGCAGACGGGCAAAGGTTTTTTCCCGCACCTCACCGGTGACGCTACGCAGGTCGGCGTACAGATTCAGGTTCTCCATGACGGTGAGATCCTCATACAGCCCGAATTTTTGCGGCATATAGCCGAGCACCGCGTGCAGCGCGCTGTCGTTTTTGATCGGATCAAAGCCGATCACCGTCGCCGCGCCGTCATCGGGCTTCAACAGGCCCGCCAGCATACGCATCAGGGTCGTTTTACCCGCGCCGTCTGGCCCCACCAGTCCGGTGACGTAACCGGCGTGAATGGTGCAGTCGAGCGGTGCGACCGCGGGCTTATCCATGCCCGCGAAACGCTTTGTCAGTCCCGTGAGCGTAATGACGGCGTCATTCATGTCCTGCCTCATCGCTGAACCGCAACGTGACCGGCATCCCCTGACGCAGCGCGTCGTCGGCATCGGTCACGACAATGCGCAGACGATACACCAGGTCGGTACGCAGATCCGGCGTTTCAACGGTCTTTGGCGTAAACTCTGCGGTCGGGGAGACAAAGCCGATTTTGCCGTGATACGGCTTATCCGGACGGCCATCGGTATACAGCAGGATGTCGCGTCCCGGCTGCGCCTGGCTTAGGTTTCGCTCATCGACATAGGCGCGAACCCACACCGGGCGGGTGAGCGACAGGGTCAAGACCGTGCTGCCTGCGTTGAGCATGCTGCCGGGCTCTACCGCGCGGGTCAGCAGCGTACCGTTCGACGGCGCCAGCAGAGTGGTGTCCTGAAGATCGAGCTCCGCCTGCGCCAGCTGGGCCTGGGCCTGTTCAAGACTGGCCTTCGCCTGGGCGATATCCTGCTCGCGGTTACCGGAGCGGTACTGGCTCAGCTTATCCTGTGCGGATTTCAGCGTCGCCAGCGCCTGATCGCGGGACGAACGGGCATTTTCAAGGTCGTTGGCGGAGATGGTGCGACTTTTCCAGAGTCCCTGCTGACGGTTATAGAAGTTTTGCGCATAGTCATACGCCGCCTGCGCCTGCCTTACCGAGGCGGCGGCCTGGGCGATCTCTTCGTCGCGATAGCCTGCCAGCATCAGGTCATACTGGGCCTGGGCGACGGACACACCGGCTTTCGCCTGCATTAGCGCGTTTTCATACGGCGCGTGATCCAGTTCGCCCAGCACCTGTCCGGCTTTAATCGTGTCGCCTTCGTCCACGGTCAGCGAGGCAAGCCGACCGCCGACGCGAAAGCTCATATTCACAGTGCGGATATCGACGTTGCCGTAGAGCGTCAGACCGTTATCCTGCCGACTCTGATACCACCAGGTGCCGCCCGCCAATACGGCGACCAGCACCGCGATAGCCAGCCCGATAACAACAGGTTTTTTCATCAGTCCAGACTCCTTTGCGATAGACCTTGCAGAATGAGATCGATATGACAGGTCACCGTCTGCTCGATCAGCGCCGTTTTTTCATCATCAAATTGTGACCAGCCGGCGCGTAACAGAATGGTTTCTTTGCCAAGGCGGAACGCCAGCACTTCGCCCAGCAGAGCATGGGTGTGCAAAATGGTGCGCGTGTCGTGGGCATCGCAGCCGGTGTAGGCGGCAATAAGACGCGTCAGATGGCTGTGCAGCGGGTCGATTACCTGCTTGTGGACCAGTTGATAGGCCGCCGTAGGGGAAAGCTGCTCGCGCGAGATAAACTTGCTCAGATTCACGGTGTCTTCCTGGGTCAGCAGCATAATCATGTTCTTACAGGCGCGAAGGATCAGTTCGCGCATCGCCGCGCGGTCCGGCTCCGGCTGGCTAAACAGTTGCTCCGCCTCTTCGGCGTGTGGGCGAAACTGTTCTCCAATGAAGTCGGCAATCCACTGGGCGCAGGCGAGGTATAAATCCTCTTTCGAACCAAAGTAGTAGGGGATAGCGGCAATGTTCTGTCCGGCCAGGGCGGCTATGTCGCGAGTCGTGGCATGCAGGCCATACTCGCCGAACTGCGCCAGCGCGGCGGCGATCAGTTGGCTTTTCGCCTGTTCGCCTTTGCTTGTCATCGTGGGGGTAGTCATCGCGCGACCTGATTCTTAATCAATCGATTGATTAAAAATAGTCTGCTGTTTGCATTCTGTCCAGTCCGCGCTTAAATCTGGAACCCGGCGGCGTTGAGTTCCTCGGATATCCAGGCGATAAACGCTTTTACTTTTGCTTTTTGTTCGCTGGTATGCGGCATAACCAGATGATGGGCATTCACCGACATGCTGACATCCTCTGCGAATACCGGCTGCAAATGCTGTTTACGCAGGCTTTCTCCCGCCAGCAGGTTACTTTCAAGGATAACACCCAATCCCATTCTTGCCGCTTCGATGCTCATATAGGAGCGGTCAAAGTTGAAAATAAAATTTTTGTTGAAGCCGCGCACTTTGTGCCAGGAGAACCAGTTGTTCCAGTTAATCAGGGTGCTGTCGGAATGGATGAGATCGCACGACAGCAGATCTTCAGGGGAGTTCACCGGGTGATGTTCCAGCCAGGTCTGTGAGGAGTAGGGCAACACGCTTTCATTACGGATGGTTTTCACCACCAGTGTCGGCCACTGTGAAAGGCCGTGACGAATATCGATGTCAATATTGTCGCGAGAAAACTGAATGCTTTCATAGGAGCAGGTCAGGCTGATTTTCAGTTCGGGCCACGCCTGGCGAAAGCGATCCAGCCTGGGCATCAGCCAGAGTAAGCCAAAGCTGGGGGCCGAATGAATGCGCAAATAGTCCTGATGGATGTCATGAATCACCTGGTTAGTCGCCTGGCCAATAATATTTAAGGCGCCGGAGACCTCTTTGAGGTAGCGCTCGCCGATGGTGGTCAGTTTTACGCCTTTACTGCTGCGGGAAAATAATTTTTTACCTAAATAATTTTCCAGGCTCGCAATCTGATGGCTCACGGCAGAAGCCGTAATGTTAAGGTTTTCAGCGGCAATATTCAGACTGCCAGTATCGGCGACTTCGATAAAAGCCTGAATGTTACGCAAAGATGGAACCGGCAGCATTTTATTGGGGACGGGGGAGCTCATAATTCTATTCCCGATGAAAGCAATGAGAAGAAACAGATAAACAGTTGGCGTGCAATTAGGCAAATATTCAGCATGATTTTTCTTCGTTATCAGGGTGTTAAGGTGATGAATTGTGAGGTCGATCGCATTTTATGATTTGGAAAATTGGCTTTCCAGGAACGCTTTAATTTGAATGCAGTCACGAATCAAATTTTTCTCAACCTCAATTGAGGTTATCTAAATGCCGATTTTTGATCACGTTGTTATATTGCCCTTGAAGGTCTGAATAAAGGTGCTGCGGCGACGGGCACGAAAAAAGATAAAACAATAAAGAGGATACCCTATGTCACGTATAGATACGGTTGTCTGTACCGACACCAGGAAAACAAAGTATCGTTTTGTCGTTTTAACGATGATTTTCCTGGTGTATGCCATTAATTATGCCGATCGTACGAATATCGGCGCCGTACTGCCGTTTATCATCGATGAGTTTCATATCAACAACTTCGAGGCCGGTGCGATCGCCAGTATGTTCTTTTTGGGATATGCGGTAAGTCAGATCCCGGCCGGTTTTTTCATTGCGAAGCGTGGCACGCGCGGGTTGGTTTCATTATCTATCTTTGGTTTTTCCGCATTTACCTGGTTGATGGGCACCGTCAGCTCGGTCCTGGGCTTAAAACTGGTGCGCCTGGGTCTGGGGTTGAGCGAAGGGCCGTGTCCGGTTGGGCTGGCGTCGACCATCAATAGCTGGTTTCCGCCCAAAGAAAAAGCCACAGCGACGGGCGTGTATATTGCCGCGACGATGTTTGCCCCGATTATCGTTCCACCGCTGGCGGTCTGGATAGCGGTAACCTGGGGTTGGCGCTGGGTCTTCTATTCTTTCGCCATTCCGGGCATTGTGGCAGCCATCGCCTGGTATCTGCTGGTGAAAACCAAACCTTCGGAAAGCCGTTTTGTTTCAGAGAGTGAACTGGCGGAAATTAACGCCAGCCAGGGCGAAAATAATCAAACGCGAGAAAATATTGTCATTGCTGATAAATTTACGTGGCTGGATAAATTCATCCGGGTGAGAAAAATGGCACCCATAGATACGGCGAAAGGATTATTTACGTCGAAGAATATTCTCGGCGATTGTCTGGCTTATTTTATGATGGTCAGCGTGCTGTATGGCCTGTTGACCTGGATTCCGCTTTATCTGGTGAAAGAAAAAGGCTTCGACTTTATGAGTATGGGGCTGGTTGCCAGTATGCCGTGCATTGGAGGATTTGTCGGCGCGATTGGCGGCGGGTATATCTCTGATAAACTACTCGGGCGTCGACGCAAACCGACAATGATTTTTACCGCCGTTTCAACCGTTATAATGATGCTTATCATGCTAAATATTCCGGCAAGCACCGCGGCAGTGTGCGTAGGATTATTTTTTGTCGGCCTGTGTCTGAATATTGGCTGGCCCGCGTTTACCGCTTATGGTATGGCGGTTTCTGATGCTAAAACGTATCCCATTGCCTCCTCTATTATTAATAGCGGCGGTAATCTCGGTGGGTTTGTTTCCCCTATGGTAGCCGGCTTTTTACTTGATAATACCGGCAGCTTTAATTCTGTCTTCACCTATTTTGGTATTTGCGCAGCGATTGGTTTAGTGGTGATTCTGTTTCTTGATGAACCACAATAATAAATCTTTCTCTTATCAATTAATATGACGTAATGTCATGGAGTAAATTTATGTTATTAACAAATAAAGTCGCCATTGTGACTGGCGCGGCTTCCGTTCGCGGTTTAGGTTTCGCGACAGCGAAGTTATTTGCGGAAAATGGCGCAAAGGTTGTAATTATTGATTTAAATAAAGAGGCCAGTGAAGCGGCGGCGAAATCGTTAGGCGATGCGCATCTTGGCCTTGCGGCGAACGTGGCGGACGAAGCGCAGGTCAGTGCTGCAATGGAACAAATTGTGGCGAAATATGGCCGGGTTGATGTGCTAGTTAATAATGCCGGTATTACACAGCCTATTAAATTAATGGATATCAAACGCGAAAATTATGACGCAGTGTTAGATGTCAGCCTGCGCGGCACGCTGCTGATGTCGCAGGCGGTCATTCCGCTAATGCGCGCGCAGAAATCCGGCAGCATTGTCTGCATCTCCTCCGTTTCCGCCCAGCGCGGCGGCGGTATTTTCGGCGGCCCACACTATAGCGCGGCGAAGGCCGGGGTATTAGGACTGGCGCGGGCGATGGCGCGCGAACTGGGGCCGGACAATGTGCGCGTAAACTGCATCACCCCGGGTCTGATCCAGACGGACATCACCGCCGGGAAGCTGACCGATGAAATGACCGCCAACATTCTGGCAGGCATTCCGATGAACCGACTTGGCGACGCCGTCGATATTGCGCGCGCCGCGCTGTTCCTCGGCAGCGATCTCTCCTCCTATTCCACCGGTATTACCCTGGACGTTAACGGCGGCATGTTAATCCATTAAGCGAGGGCACTCTGATGAAGATGACAGAAGTTCAGAAAGTCGCGGCGGCGGCCTGGCGCATTCGGCGCTACGCCCTGCGCATGGGCGAAGTTCAGGGGCAGGGGTATATCGGTCAGGCGCTGGGTTACGCCGATGTGCTGGCGACTGCGTTTAGCCATGCGATGACGTATCGTGCGGAGGAACCGGAATGGGAAGGACGCGATCGCTTCCTGCTTTCCCATGGTCACTATGCCATTGCCTACTATGCGGCGCTGCTGGAGGCGGGGATCATTCCTGAGCCGGAGCTGGAAACCTACGGTTCAGATGACAGCCGTCTGCCGATGTCCGGCATGGCGACGTATACGCCGGGGATGGAGATGTCCGGCGGATCGCTGGGGCAGGGGCTGTCTATTGCAGTAGGCATGGCGCTGGGGCTGAAGCAAAAGCAGAGCGATTCGTGGGTGTATAACTCCATGTCGGATGGCGAACTGGATGAAGGTTCCACTTGGGAAGCCGCAATGTCTGCGGCGCACTACGGGCTGACCAACCTTATCAATATCGTGGATGTTAACAAGCAGCAGGCCGACGGAGACTCACGCAAAATTCTCGGCTTCGAACCGTTACATGAAAAATGGGCGGCTTTCGGCTGGTACGTACAGCGGGTGGACGGTAACGATGTCGCCGCGGTCGTCGAGGCGTTTGATAACGCGAAGAACCATCGCGGCGAACAGCCACGGGTCATTATCTGCGACACGCTGATGGGCAAAGGCGTTCCGTTCCTCGAAACGCGCGATAAAAACCATTTTATTCGCGTTGATGCTGACGAATGGCAGAAAGCCATTGCCGTGCTCGATGCCAACAAACCGGAAGGAGTGCTGTAATGAGCCAGACAACCCCTAAACCCCGTTTAAAAACCTCGGCGATGATCGCCTCCATCGCGGATGAAGGTCAGGCTACCGTTGCCGCGCCGTTTGGCGTCGCTCTGGCAAAGCTGGCGGCGGAGCGGCCAGAGATCGTCGGCATGACGGCTGACCTGTCGAAGTACACCGATCTGCATATTTTCGCTCAGGCCCATCCGGAACGCTTTTTCCAGATGGGGATGGCGGAGCAATTGCTGATGGGCGCCGCAGGCGGTATGGCGAAAGAGGGCTTTATCCCGTTCGCCACCACCTACGCGGTGTTCGCCACTCGCCGCGCCTATGACTTTATCCATCAGGTCATCGCGGAAGAGCATCTTAATGTGAAGATCTGCGCGGCGCTGCCGGGACTGACCACTGGCTACGGTCCCAGCCATCAGGCGACGGAAGATCTGGCGATCATGCGCGGCATCCCTGGCATGACCATCATCGATCCGTGCGATGCGCTGGAAATTGAGCAGGCGGTCCCGGCGATGGCCGACCATAACGGCCCGGTTTATATGCGCTTGCTGCGCGGCAAAGTGCCGCTGGTGTTGGATAAATATGACTACAAGTTTGAGTTGGGGAAAGCGAAGCTGCTGGAGGATGGCAACGATGTGCTGATTATCTCCTCCGGTCTGATGACCATGCGCGCGCTGGAAACCGCGGAAAAACTACGCGCCGATAATATCAGCGCCGCAGTGCTGCACGTCCCGACCATCAAGCCGCTGGATGAGAAAACCCTGGTTGAGCAGGCGTCAAAACCAGGCCGGCTGGTGATCACGGCGGAAAACCACACCTGCATTGGCGGGCTGGGTGAAGCGGTCGCCGCGCTGCTGATGCGTAAAGGCGTGCGTTGCGAACTCGATACCATTGGTCTGCCGGATGAATTTCTGCTGGCCGGGGCGTTGCCAACCCTGCATGACCGTTACGGTATTTCAACGGCGATGATGGTTGATAAAATTAAACATCGCCTGCGTTAAAGGCTTTCGCCGCCGCGTTCTGCGGCGGTACTTTTCACTTTCTGGTTAAGGTTTCCGTGTCGATTAATTCACTCAGAAACCGGTTTGATAAAAACTTCCGCGCCGCCGCGTGACCGTATAAACCTGAGCGATGGGATATTTATGCGCTCTGTCACAAAAACTGCTACACTCCGCCTCTTCATGACATTGTGGTTTTTGTCATTTCCAAATTGTAAGTATCTCCCTGAAAACGACACCGGGAACGGTCGGGGCGGTCCGGAGTAGTTATGTCTTTTGATTCCCTGGGTTTGAACCCTGAAATTCTGCGCGCCATTGCCGAGCAGGGTTACCGTGAACCTACCCCTATTCAGCAGCAGGCGATCCCTGCGGTGCTGGAAGGCCGTGACCTGATGGCGAGCGCGCAGACCGGCACCGGTAAAACCGCTGGCTTCACGCTGCCGTTGTTGCAGCACCTTATTACCCAACAGCCCCATGCCAAGGGCCGTCGTCCGGTACGGGCGCTGATCCTGACGCCCACCCGCGAACTGGCGGCGCAGATTGGCGAGAACGTCCGTGATTACAGTAAGTATCTGAACATTCGTTCGCTGGTGGTCTTCGGCGGCGTGAGCATTAACCCGCAGATGATGAAGCTGCGCGGCGGTGTGGATGTGCTGGTGGCGACGCCGGGCCGTCTGCTGGATCTCGAACACCAGAATGCGGTGAAGCTGGATCAAATTGAAATACTGGTGCTCGACGAAGCTGACCGCATGCTGGATATGGGCTTTATTCACGATATCCGTCGCGTGCTGGCGAAGCTGCCGGCGAAGCGCCAGAACCTGCTGTTCTCTGCGACCTTTTCTGACGACATTAAGGCGCTTGCCGAAAAGCTGCTGCATAACCCGCTGGAGATCGAAGTGGCGCGTCGCAACACCGCCTCTGAGCAGGTGACGCAGCACGTTCATTTCGTCGACAAAAAACGCAAACGCGAACTGCTTTCCCAGATGATCGGCCAGGGGAACTGGCAGCAGGTGCTGGTATTCACCCGCACCAAGCACGGCGCTAACCATCTGGCGGAGCAACTGAATAAAGACGGCATTCGCAGCGCGGCGATCCACGGCAACAAGAGCCAGGGCGCACGTACCCGCGCGCTGGCTGATTTCAAATCCGGCGATATTCGCGTGCTGGTGGCGACCGACATCGCGGCGCGTGGACTGGATATTGAAGAACTGCCGCACGTGGTGAACTATGAACTGCCGAACGTGCCGGAAGATTATGTCCACCGTATCGGGCGTACCGGGCGTGCCGCCGCCACCGGCGAGGCGCTGTCGCTGGTGTGTGTCGATGAACATAAGCTGCTGCGCGATATTGAAAAACTGCTGAAGAAAGAGATCCCGCGCATCACCACGCCGGGTTATGAGCCGGACCCGTCAATCAAAGCGGAGCCCATCCAGAACGGGCGCCAGCAGCGTGGCGGCGGTGGCGGTCGTGGCCGTCAGGGACAAGGTCAGGGAGCGGGCCGTGGGCAACAACCGCGTCGTCAGGACGGCGGCGCGCCGAAAGCCAAACCGCGCAGCGGCGAAGGCAAACCGGCGGGTGATAAGCCGCGTCCGCCGCGCCGCCCGCGCCGGATTACCCCGGCACAGTAATGTCGTAAGCCGGATAAGCGCAATTCACCGCGCTGTCCGGCAGTCCGACCCCCGCGCTTTGAACTCGTGTTGCGAGCGGCTTTCCAGAACCGGTAAAAAAGGTACTGACTGAACCTGAAATGTGCCACAATAGTGGCTGTTTATACAGTGTTTCAGGTTTTCTCATGGCATTAACCGCCGCGCTAAAAGCGCAAATCGCCGCCTGGTATAAGGCGCTTCAGGAACAGATCCCCGACTTTATCCCCCGCGCGCCGCAGCGACAGATGATTGCTGACGTGGCAAAAACGCTGAGTGGCGAAGAAGGGCGGCATCTGGCGATTGAAGCGCCAACCGGGGTGGGGAAAACCCTCTCGTATCTCATTCCCGGTATCGCCATCGCCCGCGAAGAGCAAAAGACGCTGGTGGTCAGTACCGCCAACGTGGCGTTACAGGATCAGATCTACAGTAAAGATCTGCCGCTGCTGCGCAAAATCATTCCCGATCTCCGCTTTACCGCCGCGTTTGGGCGCGGACGCTATGTGTGCCCCCGCAATCTGGCGGCGCTCGCCAGTTCCGAACCCAGTCAGCAGGATTTACTGGCGTTTCTTGAGGACGAACTGACGCCAAACAATCAGGAAGAACAAAAGCGCTGCGCGAAGCTGAAAGCCTCCCTTGACGGCTACCGTTGGGACGGCCTGCGCGATCATACCGATATCGCCATTGATGACGATCTCTGGCGACGCCTGAGTACCGACAAAGCCAGTTGTCTGAACCGCAACTGCCATTATTACCGTGAATGTCCGTTCTTTGTCGCTCGCCGTGAAATTCAGGAAGCGGAAGTGGTAGTGGCTAACCATGCGCTGGTGATGGCGGCGATGGAAAGCGAGGCCGTGTTGCCGGACCCGAAAAACCTGCTGTTGGTGCTGGATGAAGGCCATCACCTGCCGGACGTTGCCCGTGATGCGCTGGAGATGAGCGCAGAAATCACCGCTCCCTGGTATCGGCTTCAGTTGGATTTGTTCACCAAACTGGTGGCGACCTGCATGGAGCAGTTTCGTCCCAAGACCACGCCGCCGCTGGCAAACCCCGAGCGCCTGAACGCCCACTGTGAAGAGCTGTACGAACTTATCGCCTCGTTGAATAACATTCTCAATCTGTATATGCCCGCCGCTCAGGAGGCAGAACATCGCTTCGCGATGGGCGAGCTTCCGGACGAGGTGATGGAGATTTGTCAGCGGCTGGCGAAGCTGACCGAAACGCTGCGCGGGCTGGCTGAACTTTTCATAAACGATCTCAGCGAGAAAACCGGCAGTCACGATGTGGTTCGCCTGCACCGGGTGATTCTGCAGATGAACCGGGCCCTGGGGATGTTCGAAGCGCAAAGTAAGCTGTGGCGGTTGGCTTCGCTGGCGCAGTCTTCCGGCGCGCCAGTCACCAAATGGACGACGCGGGAGGTGCGCGACGGGCAGATCCACGTCTGGTTCCACTGCGTTGGCATCCGGGTAAGCGACCAGCTTGAACGGCTGCTCTGGCGCAGCGTGCCGCATATTATCGTCACCTCCGCCACGCTGCGCTCGCTGAACAGCTTTTCGCGGCTTCAGGAGATGAGCGGTCTGAAGGAAAAAGCGGGAGACCGCTTTGTCGCGCTCGACTCGCCGTTTAACCACGTTGAGCAGGGAAAAATTGTTATTCCGCAGATGCGCTATGAGCCGCTCATTGATAACGAAGAGCAGCACATCGCCGAAATGGCTGCCTATTTTCGTCAGCAGGTCGAAAGCAAAAAGCACCTCGGCATGCTGGTGCTGTTCGCCAGCGGCAGGGCGATGCAACGCTTTCTTGAGTACGTTATCGACCTGCGGTTACTGCTGTTAGTGCAGGGCGATCAGCCACGCTATCGGCTGGTGGAACTGCATCGCAAGCGGGTGGAAGGCGGCGAGCGCAGCGTGCTGGTCGGGCTGCAATCCTTTGCCGAAGGGCTGGACCTGAAAGGCGAATTACTCAGTCAGGTGCATATCCATAAGATCGCCTTTCCGCCCATTGACAGCCCGGTGGTCATTACCGAAGGCGAATGGCTAAAAAGCCTTAATCGTTATCCGTTTGAGGTGCAGAGCTTACCTGCGGCATCGTTTAACCTCATTCAACAGGTCGGTCGTCTGATCCGTAGCCACGGCTGCTGGGGCGAAGTGGTGATTTATGACAAGCGGCTGTTGACCAAAAATTACGGCAAGCGGCTACTGGACGCGCTGCCTGTTTTCCCCATTGAACGCCCGGAGGTGCCGGAAGTAAAAAAACGCCCGGCAAAAGTGGCTGCCGGGCGAAGAAAAAGCATCCGTGCTAAGGGGCGCAGTCCTACTGGTAAGTGAAGGTCACCTGCACAACGCTGCTGAACGTGCCGGCGGTGACGGGCATGGCGGTAGCGTAATAACGCGCCGCCAGCGGAAAGGTGGCCGTGCGGTCGCTGGGGTTGATCACCGCGCTGAACGCGGCCTGGGGGGCGATAAGCATATGGTCCTGGCGGTCCGCGAGTTCAAGCGCCAGTCCTTTGGCGCTACCGATATTGGCGAATTTTGTCGGGTGCGAGCTGTCAGGCTTTCCATAAAAAAAAGCTGTAGCAAGGGTGAGCGATTCCGGGCAATGCGTCACCGTCAGGGAAAAGTCTTTCCATTCACCGGTGTCGCCAATGTCTTTAAAGCTACCGGAAACCGCCTGGCCTAAATCCACCGTCAGATTGCGGCTGGCGCTGTCAACGATGCAGGTATTTGCGAAGATATTACCGTTCATCTGAATCTGAATATCATCCGCGTTAGCCTGCGCGATCACACCCAGGGCAAGAATCAATGCGCTCTTTTTCATCGTGGTCACTTATAGGCGAGGGTAATGGTCGCCACGGTATTGGCAGGACCGGGAGTGACGACCTCGCGGGTCTGCTGGTAGCGCACCTGGAAAGGTATGGTCAATGTTTCGTTGGCGATCGCCTGACTTGCAGTTTCAACATAGCTGTCAAAGGTGGCCAGATGGCCGTCAAAGAGCATCCTGACGCCAATCCCGGTGGCCATTCCTTTCTGCTGCGTCAGTTTCAGAACGCCTTCGAACGCCGATTCATAGCCGTTTGCGCTGGTTATCTTCACCTGCGGCTGAACAGTGCTGTCGCAGTGTACCGTCACGTCAAAGCTTTGCGCGGGGGTAGTCAATGTTCCGACACTCACGAAATCGCTGACCGGAAAATCACCGAGATTAACGGTGAGATTTTTCGGCAACACCGAGCAGGTGACCTCTTTCAGAATGACATTACCGGCATACGAAAGGGTATTGGGATCGCCGATCCCTTCATGAGCATAAATACCGATGCCAAATGTTGTTTGCGCCTGTACCAGCGTACCGGATGCGACTTGATGACTCGTTTTAATCAGTTGAAGCGTCACGTCGAAATTAAATGACTGGTAGCCATCAGAAGAGACATAGGCAATCGGCGTGGCGCGTGAGTCGCACTGTTGCCCGCCAGCACCGCTGATGCGTTGGCCTTTGTCATTCATCAGCGCCACGCCGATACCGGGCACGCCGGAATCGTACACGCCGTTCATTCCGGGAATTTCAGCGCCGGAACCATAATAACAGGAGATAATTTCCAGTCCGCTGTCGTAACGCTCATCGCAGTTACCCGCGACATGTACAGTCTGTTCTGAGCCGGGAATGGTTTCGCCAATGGCGAGCGTAACCGGTACCGAAATCGAAGGCACGTTAATCAGTTTTGGCATGTCCGGCGTGTGGCAGGACGCTTTGGCGTGCGGCATAAACAACCCGGCAGCGGTAAGGATCGCCAGGTAAAAACAATGCTTAATCATATGCATATGTATTGCCTTAATGGTCAGTGACACTGCGCGGCAGCGTTAATGATGCGGGTTTCGTTTTTCTCATCCGTAAGCGCGTAGTCAGCGACGCAGTGCTCGCTGGTATCGTCCCCCCAGGAAACGGCGAGACGTCCATGTTGAGGCAGACCGGAAAGATAGGTTTGTCCGTCAGCGCCGACAATAAATTCGCTGTCCTTATCCCCTGTCGTAACCGTTGCGCCAAAGGGGAGCGGTTTGCCGTTTTGCGTAAGCGTCATTAACACTCTGTTGCCTGTGCGGGTGTTAAAACTGGCGCGAACCACGGCGCCGCGGGTCGGTGTGACAATTTGCGCCGCATGGGTCACGTCGGCATCATCCGGCAATGTTTCGGTATCCAGTGAAATGGTGTTATGACGGTAGGCCGTGACAAACGGAACGACGGTGTAGCCGCGAAAATCCGTTTCTACCCCTGTCTGGTTGGTAATATGCGTGCCATATGCACCTGGCGCTTTCACCAGAGCAATGGTTTCGCCAAGCGGTTGACTCAATGTGATCCCATTGGCATGAGCAACGATGCCTCCTTGCAGTCCCACATTCACCGTACGCTGGTATTTATCCTGACTGACGCCGCCGCTTACTTCGCCATAAGTCGCTTTGTAATCCATATTCATACTGGTTGAACTGCCGCTACCGGTATTGCTCAACCCTTCCTGCAGGCTCCAGTTAAGATTGTCCTCCTGCAGTGCGGTGCCGTTAAGGCCGATATTTTGCGTGGCGCCTGTCCGGGTGTTGTTCAGGTTGTACGTCGCCCATGTGTTGTGCATCCAGCGATCGAGAGGTATGGAAACGCTTAGTGCGAACTGGTTATCGTTCTGGTCGGCGCTTTTATCGTCGCTGTCGCGGGTGTTCTTGTTCATGCTGTAGCTCAGGCTATAGCTTACGCCGTGCCAGCTGTTGTTGTAGCTGACGCTCATTGACGTCATGTCCTGGCGTTGACTCCAGTACGTTTCTTTCACCAGACTGAGCGTAAGCGAACCCCAGCGCTCACCCAGCGTCTGGTCAAGGGTGGCTTCGGTGCGGGCGCGACGCTGCCGGGGAGCGGAGACGTCGTCAGCCTGGGTATAGGATTCCAGGGTGTCTTCGAGGGTATAGAACCCTTTGCTGTTGTAGCGATAGCCCGCCAGTGAGAAGTTGGTGCCGGAACCGACGAAATTTTTGCTGTAACGCACGCGCCAGGATCGGCCTTTATGGGCTTGCTGTTTTTTGAGCAGTGCTTTCGCACGGGTAACATCGACGGAAAACGCCCCTAAATCACCGAGGTTTTTCCCGGCGCCGATGGCCTGCGACTGATAGTGGCTGCTGTGCTGGACCCCGCCATAGGCGGTAACGCCGTAGGGTAAACCGTAAATAGCGCTGCCCTGGGCGAACGGCGTTTTCTCAACGTGACTGTCATAGGAACGATAGCGACCCGCGGTAACGCTGTAACGCAGGTGCTTTTCACGCTGCAGAACCGGTACGGAGGCATAAGGCACGACGAAGTGGTTTTCACTGCCGTCCGTCTCCTGGACCGTGACCTGAAGGTCGCCGCTGCTGCCGGTAGGGTAGAGATCGTTAATCTCAAACGCGCCAGGCGCAACGGTGTTTTGGTAAATGACGTAGCCATTCTGTCGAACGACGACCCGCGCATTGCTGTGGGCGGTGCCGCGAATAATCGGCGCATAGCCTTTTTCGCTGTCGGGCAGCATCTCGTTTTCAGCGTTTAGCTGCGCGCCGGTATACGGCACGCTGTCAAAGACGTCTGCTGGCGAGGAACTTTGTCCGACTGTCAAAGTGCTTTTCAGGGCGACAATATCACGCTGCGCGTAGGTATAGACGGAGGAGAATTTCTCCTGACGATCGTCGCCCGTGGCATTACGGTTCCAGGTGGAATAATTACGCACCCGCCACGCGCCGATATTCAGCCCTGGGCGGAGGTTGATGTATTGGCTGCTATTGTCCTGGCTGTTTTGTTGTCGCGCATGGCTGTGGCTGGCGTTAGCGCTGTAGTTAATCAGACCGGCCGTGATCCCTTCGTCAAAGTCTTTCGGATCGATATAGCCGCGCGGCACCTGTCCCAACGCTGACTGGGGGATGCTGAGTAACAACTGCTGATTGCGTACGCGAAAGGTGGCCGATGCGGCAGGGATAACGCTTAAGTCCGCGCATTTGCTCTCTGTCATAAGCTGAGGATAGGCGTCTGTCTTAATCCCCAGCGTCTTGAGATCATCCAGCGAAAAGCAAGGCTGGAGGGGACGCGTTCCTTTCGCGTGAGTCTGTAAATTGAAGGTGACGTTACGGGTATCGACTTTGCTGTTATTAATAAAAATTGTCACCTGATAGTTGCCAGGCGCCTGGCCGGGACCTTTTTCATAAATCGACAAATCCGTCTTTCCCTGCTGCGGATTATCAATATCCAGTAACGCCGGATTAAAATAATCATCCGCTCTGGTTTGCTGCGCAAAAACTGCCGCCGCCAGTCCACATAGCAGGACCAGCGCGGCAAATAAGCGGCAGGAAAACGGCTTTTGATGACTATACATAATAAATATGGCGCCAGAGGACAACGTTATTAATGCAGGGTCTTAGTGAACGTCTGGCTAATGCTGCCGTAATCAGTGATGATGGAATAGGTTAACGCTGTTCCGTCAGCCTCCGCCGGGAGGGCAAAATGCGTTTCGGCCTCAGGGACCGCCCACGTCGCTTTATTCACTCTGTGGCCGTTCAGCGTCACCTTCTGAAAATTCATATAGAATGGGGTCGGGTTTTTTACCACCGCATCGTTACCTTCGCGACGCCATTCCAGTTTATTGGCGACGTCTTCAGGCTTACCTTTAATGCCTGACGGGCGGTAAAGCAGCTTAATGCGTGTATTAATGGCGATTTGTAGGGTGTTAACCCCTTCAATTCGCTTTGACGATGGGATCGCTTTAATATTCAACCAGTACAGGGACTCGCGGTCTTTCGGTAGATCTCCACCGGTGCGAACGACACGCAGAACATTATCCTCATTGGCATCGAGGCGGAATAAAGGCGGGGTAATTAAAAAGGGGGCTTTAGTCCGATTATTACTGCCAGAATCTACCCAGGACTGTACCAGATAATCCATGCTATCTGGATTTGAAATACCAAGAGAAGATTCCTTTTTTTCTCCCTGATAAACCAGGCGAGTGCCGTTAATAATAACACCCGCATGTGCCGTTGCGGCTACCAGAAAAAGTGTGCTCAGTAAATAACCGTGGCGCATACCTGTTTCTCAACGTAAAGAGAGGAAGCCGCGCAGACGTAACGCGACTCCTCTGGATGGGGAATATCAGTTATAGATAACAGTGAAAGTTGAAACGGAATTAGCCGGACCTGCGGTTATAGCCGCCTGAGTCTGGATATAGCGTGCGGCAAACTCCAGATCGTTGACCGAGCTTCCTGACATTAACGGATATTCGCGGGAAGGCGTGTATAAACTCACCGGTTGCTCAGCCGAATCGAGCAACTGGATGGCCACGCCCGTTGCCGCATCGGCGCCCGGGGTGATTGCCAGCGAGCGATTGTCGTTTGCATCCGGCGTTCCGCCGAAATTAATGGCGGCAGACGTGACAGTCTCCGGACAACCCGTCAGTTGAATATCAAACTTTGTTGCCGTGCTGGTGGAGCCAGCACCGGTAAATACCGTTTTTGACACCTTACCTAACTGCACATTTAACGGGTTGCTCAACCCGTTCACAACCTGACAGGCGGAATCCACGATTTCGCCGGTAAAGTTAATTTGTCCTTCGCCATTGGTTGCGGCAAATGCCGATGCAGAGCATCCAACCGTTGCCGCGAACACTAAGCCTAAAGCCACCTTGTTCATAATCATTCCTGGTAATCTCTGGGTAAAACGTTGCCTGGACGTTGTTACCGATAGTCCTCACTATTGATGCGTTGGATATTTAAGCAGAATGAGGGGCAGGAAGATTGTGCTGAGATAATCACAAATATTTGAACTTGTGCTTGCATTTGTAGAACTTTTTCAAAAACAGATGATTGGGCAGCGCGATAAAAAGCTATCAGCCGTCTCTGGTTAAGGGCTATATTGTTAAAAAAATGTCACAGGGGAGACATCATGGATTATCGCAGCATCATTAAAGAGATAGGCCGGGGGAAAAATCACGCCCGCGATCTGGATCAGGACACGGCGCGCGGCCTGTATAGTCGGATGCTAAACGGCGAAGTGCCTGAGCTGGAAATGGGCGGTATTCTGATCGCGCTGCGCATCAAAGGGGAAGGTGAGGCGGAAATGCGCGGATTCTATGAGGCCATGCAGCATCATACGATTACGCTCACCCCGCCCGTTGCGAAACCGATGCCGATTGTTATTCCCAGTTATAACGGCGCGCGTAAACAGGCCAATCTGACGCCGCTGCTGGCGATACTGTTGCATAAACTGGGCTTCCCGGTGGTGGTTCACGGCGTCAGTGAAGATCCCACGCGTGTCCTGACGGAAACGATTTTCGAACTGATGGGCATTCCGCCGACGCGTCATGCCGGGCAGGCGCAGGCAAAACTGGATGGTCACCAGCCCGTATTTATTCCGGTAGGGGCGCTGTGCCCGCCGCTGGAAACGCAGCTGGCGATGCGCTGGCGCTTAGGCGTTCGCAACAGCGCGCATACTCTTGCCAAGCTGGCAACGCCGTTCGCTGAAGACGCCGCGTTGCGTCTTTCCAGCGTCTCCCATCCCGAATATGTCCCCCGTGTGGCGAAGTTCTTCAGCGACATCGGCGGTCGCGGCCTGTTGATGCACGGTACGGAAGGGGAAGTGTATGCGAATCCGCAGCGCTGTCCGCAAATCAGCCTGATAGACGGCAGCGGCATTCGGGTGTTGCAGGAGCGCCAAAGCGATATCCCGGACGCGCCGGTGCCGCTGCCTGCGGCAAAAGATCCGCAAACTACCGCGCGCTGGATCGAACGTTGTCTTGCCGGAAGTGAACCGGTTCCGGCGTCAATAAAGCGCCAGATGGCGTGCTGTCTGGTGGCGACCGCTGAAGTTGAAACGCTGGAAGAAGGCCTGGCTCGGGTGAATCAGTCGTTTTAAGCGACGGCGAAAACGGATAAAAAAAAGCCCGTTCAGTGGCGGACGGGCAAACAAGGGTAACAATGGTTCAATGAGGGTTGGAGCAGTGTGTCTGTCGGCAAACAGACGGGGTGAAATTATTTATAGATAACAGCGGTGCCGCTCATTTTGTTGTTGTTGGTGGCGGAGGTAATGCTGTATCCGCTGGCGCCCGCAGCGGTCGCTTTTTCAGCCAGTTTCGCTTCCAGGCCGTCCAGCGTGGTTGCGCCATCCGCAGACACTACACCGATTTTATTCATGCTTTGCGCCTGTGCAGCAGTAACGGGTTCGGCCGCGAAGGCGCCAAAAGAGAGTGTGGACAGGGCAACAGCAGCAATAGCGTATTTGATGTTTTTCATTATTAATCTCTCGCAGGTTATTCTTTAAGGAAGACGATGTTCCGTCGATGTGATGAGTATCACGGTTTTTGGCGAGAGAGAAAATCGAATAGAATTGACCGCCTTCATCAAATAAATTGAATGAAAAATAACTTATTGATTATTAATTAATTCATGGCATGAATTTACGCTTCTTCGCAGTCGGCTTTACAGTAGCGTGTTTAACGGCACGTTTTGCCACGCAGACTGCGTTTTAACATGAGTGTAAGCGAAACGGCAAATTCTACAGATCCAGGTAAAGAAAAGTCAGCGTAACTGGCTGTCTTTGGAGCCTCTGCGATTATATCCTGCATATGTTGCATTATGTAAATCTTTCTCCCGTTGACAGGCGAGGCATAGCCGCACGCCGGGTATCGCCTGGCGTCGTGCTTCAGGGATGGGATCACCGCATTCTGCACATTCATACAGACTATCACCACGCGGAATTTCACCGCGTACGCGGGCAACGGCATCTTCAATCGTACTGTTGATCTGTTCGTTTACGGCGTCATCATTAGCCCAACCGGAGGCCATAGCGTGTTCTCCTTATGATAGATGGATAATTAAGTATAACGGGTCTGCGGATTCGCAGGGTATCAGCCCGAAAGACGCATGCGCCATCGGGCCGGAGGAGATAAAAGGAAGGTTATTTATAGATCGTGGCCGTGCCATACATCTGATTTTTACCGCCTGCGGAATTAACGACGAAGCCGGTTGCGCCTTGCTCCTTCGCTTTTTCCGCCAGTTTGTCTTCCAGTTCGCTCAGGTTGGTTGCGCCGGTGGCGGAAACGGTGCCCGATGCGCGCAACTGTCCGGCATCCGGACTGCTCAGAGGCTGTGCGGCTGACGCCGCGGACGCTATACCGGCAAACGCGGTGGCGAGGAGGAAGGCGAGGCATTTTTTCATGATGCGCTCCTTGGTGAAACAACGTGTTGTGCCTCCTAAGTGTAGGTCGCCACAGTCGCGGCAACAGCGGAAAAAATTGATGAAGATATGCTCAATTTTTGAACGATAATAATTGACGTATTTTTACAAATCAATAACATACATCATGCTGATTTTCTGAGGATTTGAGCGCAGCCCGTCACAGGACGACGCTGATCAGGTCATTTGAACGGGTTTTCGCTTTGCACAGGTTTACCACATTGCGTTATGCGGGTATCTTACGCCGCTGTTAAAAGGAGAAAGCTATGGCCCCCCAGAAACCGGGATTACACCCGCGTAACCGTCACCACAGTCGCTACGATCTGACCGCGCTCTGTAAAGTCACGCCTGAGCTGACGCAGTTTCTGACCCGAACACCCGCAGGCGAACAAAGCGTCGATTTCGCCAATCCGCAGGCGGTCAAAGCGTTGAATAAAGCGCTGTTGGCCCATTACTACGGGGTGGCGAACTGGGATATCCCTGACGGTTTTTTATGCCCACCGGTACCGGGACGGGCGGATTACATCCATCACCTGGCCGATCTGCTGGCTGAAACCACGGGCAGCGTTCCCTCATCGGCCACGCTGCTTGATATCGGCGTGGGGGCAAACTGTATTTATCCGCTGATTGGCGTTCATGAATACGGCTGGCGCTTTACCGGTAGCGAGACCAACGATCGCGCCTTTGCCAGCGCACAGGCGATTATCAACGGCAACCCCGGACTGACGCGCGCAATACGTTTGCGTCGGCAGAAAACCGCTTCGGCTGTCTTTAACGGCGTTATCCATAAAAACGAGCAATACGATGCGACGCTGTGCAATCCACCGTTTCATGACTCTGCCGCCGCCGCGCGTGCGGGTAGCGAGCGTAAACGGCGTAACCTGGGGCAGGATAAAGACGACGCGCTGAACTTTGGCGGCCAGCAGCAGGAGCTGTGGTGTGAGGGAGGCGAAGTGGCGTTTATTAAAACCATGATTGCCGAAAGCCGGGCTTTTGGACGCCAGGTGATGTGGTTTACCACACTGGTGTCACGGGGGGAAAATCTGCCGCCGCTGTATCGGGCGCTGACGGATGTCGGCGCCGTCAGGGTGGTGAAAAAAGAGATGGCCCAGGGCAATAAGCAGAGTCGCTTTATCGCCTGGACCTTTATGGACGATGACCAGCGCCGCCGTTTTAACGCGCGTCAACGCTAAAGCGTCGGGGCGTTTGGCGGTAGCGGCGTGGAAGCGGTTTCTGCCGCCGGCGACATCGTCGGCGCAGGCAGGACCTGATACGTCTGCACCGGTGGGCGCACCCCGGCCAGGTCGAAATGTTTTTTCACCTGGCTGTCCAGCGCGAAGCGGACCGTCCACTGTTTTAGCGGCAGGGTCGTGAACGACACGCGCAGGGTAAAGGCGGTGTTGGTCAGCCCTACGATACCGGCAAAGGTCGGCTCACCGATGATCAGGCCCCGCACCTCCTCATTTTCCATCACCGCGTTAACCGCGTCTTTCAACGCCTGATTGGCTTTGTCGGCATCTTCCTGACGGTCCACGTCGTAGTTCGCCACCACCGAACCAATGCCGCGCACAAAGTTGGCGAAGGTCGTGATCGAGGACCAGGGAATAATATGATATGCCCCGGTGTCCTGCCGCACGCCAACCGAACGAATTGACATCCGCTCAACCGTTCCGGTCAGCGGCCCGATGGTGACCAGATCGCCGGTATTCATGCCATTTTCGAACTGGATAAACACGCCGGTAATAATATCTTTGACCAGCGTTTGCGACCCGAACGAAATCGCCAGTCCCAGCGCGCCGGCGCCTGCCAGCAGCGGAGCGATATTCACCCCGATCTCCGAAAGCACAATCATAATGGTGATGGTGCTGATGATCACCGCCAGCGCATTGCGAAACAGCGTCAGCAGCGTGCGGGTGCGCGCACTGGGTAACGGACGACCATGAATATCGGAGGCCAGACGGTTTTCGATTAGGCTGGCGAGAACGGTCCAGCCCACCGCCGAGAAGAACAGGATCAGCGCGATACGGATCAGGATATCCACCGTCTTTTCACCCGCGCCGTTGTGCAGCCAGTTCCAGAAGTCGAACAGTCCCCAGGCATTCAGCAACAGCATGATGGCGACGCACACCGTCAGGAAACGCGCCACTTTAAGCGCGGTGGACAGCCAGCCGTTCAGGCGCTTTTGCAGTTCAGGATAATTTCGCTGCGTGTGTGGAGAGAGGGTAATGGTTTTGGCGATCCAGCGAGAGAACATCCCCGACACGAAAGCGGCAATGGCGATGATGGCCAGACTGCGCACCGTTGCGCCCATCATAAATTTCAGGCTGTTCCCCGGATCGAACAGCGAAAAGAAAAACAGGACGATGAAATAGGCGCTTGCCAGCCAGTGCCACACCAGCGCAAAAGCGCGAATAAACAGGCTAAAAAAGGCCAGCGAACGATCGGCCAGGTTCAGCAGATGCCCGGTGATATCCTTTTTATTATGAAAGATCAGATACAGCGCCCACAGCGTTATGCACAGCATGATCGCCACGTTCGCCATCGCGCCGACCTGCACGTTGACCTGATTAGAAATAATGGGAACGGCGACGATCAGCCCATAGCCAATCAAACTGCTCAACGAGCTTAACCGGCGGTTCCAGTACCGGGCATTGCTGTCCTGAATTGAAAACGGACGCAGCTCCGCCACTTTCGGGCAGAAGATCAGACGCAGTATCGCTTTAAAAAACTCAATCAGGGCAAAGGCATTGAGAAACAGACTCTGCTGAAACGCAATGGTGCGGCTTCCGGCGTTTAGCCTGTCGCTCAGTAACTGCCCGACAAATAGCGTCAGCGCCAGCAGTAGCAGATCGATAATAAAAGCCCCGACGATCATCGCCGGAAGCTGAAGCCAGTTGCGGCGCTCACGATTTTTCTTCCGCGCCCAGTTACCCATTTTGCGATACAGCGGAAGCGCGCACCGACGAATCAGCCAGTAAAAGCTGAACACGGCGACCGCCAGCATCAGGAAGTGGGTGAGGGCGTTGGTGAACGTCTGGCTGTTAAAGGGTTTATGCGGTGCGTCGGTGATATTACGATAAAGCTGGGCGAAGCGCCCGGCGAAGGCCGCACCGTAGCGATGACTGATGTCGGTGATATTCTCCAGCACCGTTTTTTCTTCCACAACGGCAGGAGGAACGATTTTGGGGGGGGACTCAGGCGCGGATGTTGTGGCGGCGCTGCGCAACTGGCCAATGAGTTCCTTGCGCGACGCCTCATTTTCCAGCACATCGGCCAGAGCGGCATAAGCCGCTTTTTTTTGTTCAATGTCCGGCTCGGGCGCGGGCGTAGTTTTAGCATCTGCCGCCGGGCTGGCGGTCACGCCGGGAATCGTCACCGCATGGGCGGGCGCCCCCGCCAGACAAATGAGGACAAACAGGATCCACCGCATGACTCCTCCAATGAGAAAATTGTGCAAAACAATAAGTATAGTTGCTGGAGGGATGAGGTTTGGATTTGGGAGGAGTCGTAGAAAACCTCCCCTTCGGCGCGAAAGGGAGGCGAATCGTCAGGAAACGTGCTGCAAAAATTCCTGTAGACGCTGACTTGGCGGGTTTTCAATCAGCGCCTGCGGATTGCCGTCTTCGGCAATCCGGCCTTTGTCAATGAAGATAAGACGCGAGGCCACTTTTTCGGCAAAGCCGATTTCATGGGTTACGATGACCATGGTCATGCCTTCTTCCGCCAGATCCTGCATGACTTTCAGAACCTCGTGGCGCAACTCGGGGTCAAGCGCAGAGGTCGGCTCATCAAACAGCATCATTTTCGGCTTAACCGCCAGGGCGCGGGCAATCGCCACACGCTGCTGCTGCCCGCCTGAAAGCTCAGACGGATAGTGGTGCGCGCGTTCGGCAAGGCCGACCTTCGCCAACAGCGCTTTCGCCTGTTTTTCCGCCTCTTCTTTACGGGTGCCGCGCACGCGCAGCGGGCCGAACATGACGTTTTCCAGGGCGGTCAGATGAGGAAACAGGTAAAACTGCTGGAATACCATTCCCGCTTCCTGGCGAATCAGACGCTCGTCTACCTTCGGATCGTTGACCTTCAGGCCGTCAACGATCAGATCGCCGGAGGTGATCTCCTCCAGTTTATTAATGCAGCGTAACAGCGTGGATTTTCCGGAGCCTGACGGCCCGATAATCACCACCACTTCGCCCTGTTTGATGTTCAGATCGATATTATGCAGCACCTGGGTTGGGCCAAAGTGCTTGGAGACGTTTTTAAATTCAATCACAGGATTTTCATCCTTCTTTCCAGACTACGAAGCACGATGTTCAGAACCTGCGTGATGATGAGGTAAATCACGCCGACAGCGGTCCAGATTTCCAGCGCGCGGAAGTTGCCGGCGATGATCTCCTGGCCGCTGCGGGTCAGCTCAGCCGCCCCAATCACGATGAACAGCGAGGTGTCTTTAATGCTGATAATTAACTGGTTGCCAAGCGATGGCAGCATGCGGCGCAGCGCCAGCGGCATAATCACGTGACGAATGGTTTCGCGACGTGAAAGCCCGAGCGCCAGCCCAGCTTCGCTGAACCCTTTGTGGATCGACAAGACCGAACCGCGGGTAATTTCCGCGATGTACGCGCCGGAGTTAATCATGATGGTGATTACCGCCGCGCTAAAGGTGTCGATGCGCAGGTCCGGGAAGGCCATCGGCAGGGCGAAGTAGATGTACATCACCTGCACGACGATAGGCGTGCCGCGAATGATTTCGATAAACACAAGGGCGACGTGATTGGCGATCCAGCCGCCGTAAGTACGGGCTAACCCCGCCAGCAGGCCAATGACGATCCCCCCGGCGAGGCCGAGGATCGAGATCCACAGGGTCATTTTGGCGCCCTGAAGCAGGATCGGAATGGCGGGCCAGATGGCGCTCCAGTCAAACTGCATATGTTATTCCTGTTACCGTGGTGAAAATAGCCGATCGTACGATGGCTAAAAGTGTAGGCCCGGCAAACGCTGCCGGGCGTTACAGAGCCTGGCTCTCAGGCTGTTTTATTTCGGTTCAGTACCGAACCATTTTTTGTAAATTTCGTTGTAAGTGCCGTTCTCACGCAGGGTTTTAAGCGCGCCGTTCACTTTTTCACGCAGATCGTCACTGCCTTTCGGGAACGCGATACCGTACTGCTGCGCTTCCAGAGACTCACCGACCGCCTTGAACTGGCCGTTGCCGGCGGTTTTGATGAAATAGAGGATGTTTGGCGTGTCGTGCAGAACCGCGTCCGCGCGATTGGTGCCCAGCTCCATATAGGCGTTATCGATATTCGGGAACTGGCGCAGATCTTTGGTTTTGATGTTCGCTTTCGCGTAGTCAACGGAGCCGGTGCCGCTCTTCACCGCCAGCACTTTACCGTCCAGATCATTCACGCTTTTCACATCGTTGTTATTCGCTTTCACCATCACTAACAGGCCGCTTTTGTAGTAGCCGTCAGAGAAATCGATCGCTTTTTTACGCTCGTCGGTAATGGTGATGCCCGCCAGCGCCAGGTCGACGTTGCGGGTTTGCAGTGCCGGGATAATGCCGCTGAAATCCATCGGCTTCAGTTGATAGTCCAGCTTCAGCTCTTTCGCGACGGCAGCCCACAGATCCACATCAAAGCCAACGTATTTGTCACCTTGTTTGAATTCAAACGGAACGAACGCGGTGTCAGTCGCCACAATCAGTTTTTTTTCCGCCGCGTGAGAAGAGACGGCAAAAGCCAGGGTAAGTGCTGCCAGTGAAACGTTTAATAAAGACTTCATAGCATTTCCTTTTTTATCCACGGGGCGATCCCCTGCAAGAACAGTAAGCGTAATGAAAGATTCGTGCCAGTTTTGCAACCCCTTGTTTTAACAAGAGGCCGCAACGCAAGTTTGCACACGCAGCGTGGCAAGTGTCGCTTTTTGCACCAAAACGGGGCACTAAATGAGTGCATGACCGGAGTGGCGCTAGCAGTCTGCTTATTTAGCGTAAATATTGCTGTTAAAACAATCTTTCGTTAACGATTGTGTGAGGTGATTATTACAATAAATTTACTTTATTGCGGCAGGGAGGCCGGGCGATGCACTATAAAAGTGCAAAACCCCCGCCGAAGCGAGGGTTGTAGAGGTCTTACTTATGACGCGATTATTCGATGTTAGATTCGATAAACCACAGGAATTTGTCGAGATCGCGTGACGCGGCGGTGAAGATATCAGCGGTGTCTTCATCCTTCGCTTCGCCAATCGCTTTACGCACGTCGTTTGCCACGACAGCATAACGATCTGCCAGCTCCTTCAGGTGATCCTGAACGGTATGGATGTCCAGCGGATAGCTTTTCAGCGGGGTTTTGCTGTTGATAACCTGAGTCGTCCCTAAGGCAACGCCACCCAGTTGTACGGCACGTTCGGCCATAGTATCCAGATGATCGGTTAACGCAGTACGGAAGCCATCCAGCATTTCGTGTACGGCAATAAAATTAGCACCGCGCATGTTCCAGTGAGCCTGTTTCGTAATCAGAGACAGGTCGATAAACTGGATAACCTGACGATTCAGCAACTCAACCGTTGCTTTCTTATCGCTGTCGGAGACATCGTTGCGGGTATAAAGCAGATTGGACGCTTTTGTTTTTACCAATTTAGCGGTACTCATAATTTCATATCCTCTTGATGTTATGTCCCGGTAATTAACGAAACTAAGTATAGCACCGGTTATCGATCCTGCTTTTCTGGCTCTCCCTATCGCTTTAATAGCGCATTGCCATGTTCATCAGGAATTGCATTGCTATTCATAATGTTGCAAATGAAAAATTATTCCGTAACGCCATAGCGATATTAACCTGAGTCCAGGAAAATCCTTGCAAATAAACATCGGTAAAACACATAGCGCCAGGGCGGAAAATAGCGTGGGTAAGCGGAAGGATATTCTGCATGATTATGCAAACCATGCAGAAATGTAAAATTACTTTACGTCAACTTTTTTAATTTCAGTATCGCGTCGAATCGTTAACGTTGAACCCATAGAGGCGGCAATGATAGCCCCCAGCGCCAGCAACTGGATGACGGTCAGCGTTTCGCCGAGGAACACGATGCCGGCTACCGCCGCCAGCGCGGGCTCCATGCTCATCAACGTGCCAAACGTTCGTGTCGGCAGTCGGGTTAAGGCGATCATCTCCAGGGAGTAGGGGAGCGCAGTAGACAGCACCGCGACGGCCAGTCCCAGTGGGATTATCGACCAGTGCCAGAGCGCCTCGCCAGCCTGTGCTGCGCCGAGAGGAACAAACACAATGGCGGCAATCAGCGAGCCGACTGCGACCGTTGCCGGCCCATGTTCCGCCCCGGCGCGCTGGCCGCTAAGAATATAGATAGCCCAGCAGGCGCCCGCGCCCAGCGCCAACGCTGCGCCTGCCAGGTCGACATGCGACACATCCTGACCCAGCGGCAGCAAAAACCACAGCCCGAGTACCGCCAGCACCACCCAGATGAAATCCACCGGACGTCGAGACGCGAACAGCGCCACGGCCAGCGGCCCCGTAAATTCCAGCGCAACCGCGATGCCGAGCGGCACCGTCTGAATCGACAGGTAAAAAAGATAATTCATCCCACCCAACGACAGTCCATAGAAAAGCAGCGGCAGCCGCTGTTCTTTCGCAAAGCGCAGACGCCAGGGTTTAAAAAAGGCAACCAGAATAAGTGTGCCCAGCGCCAGGCGCAGCGCGGTAACGCCCGGCGCGCCAACCAGAGGGAACAACGATTTTGCCAATGATGCGCCGCTCTGAATGGAGCACATCGCAATCAGCAGTACGACTATCGGCAACCAAACTGGGATTTTACGTGAAGACCCTGGCATCCTTTCTCCTGACACTGGACGGTAAAACACGCCATCGTTGAGCCTGGCAAAGAACCAGCCGCACGATGGGGCGCGTGATGTATAGAAAAGTAAAACAGGCAGTGTAATGGAATAAACCTTTAACGGTTGAGTCTTTGTTGAAAAATTTTTCGTGAAACGTCGTAGAATGAAAGGGTATTGATGAATTAATAAACTTTATGATTAGGAATAATCTGGATGAATGTCCGTTGTTATGCGCGTAATAATGTGCTGTATTTCCAGAAAAGTGATGTTATTTGAATAGGATAGCGGGTTGTGGAAATGTTTTGTTACATGAATTGACCCGTTAGACATCGTGAATCGCAAAGAGTTTCTCATCAATTTTTGATATATTTAAAACTTAGGACTTATTTGAAGCACATTTGAGGTGGTTATGAAAAAAATTGCATGTCTTTCAGCACTGGCCGCTGTTCTGGCTTTCACTGCAGGTACCGCTTCTGCAGCAACTTCTACTGTTACCGGCGGTTACGCACAGAGCGATGCTCAGGGCGTAGCGAACAAAATGAACGGTTTCAACCTGAAGTATCGTTATGAGCAGGACAACAACCCGCTGGGCGTAATCGGTTCCTTCACTTACTCTGAAAAAGATCGTACTAACAGTGCGGGCGATTACAACAAATCCCAGTACTACAGCATCACCGCGGGTCCGGCTTACCGTCTGAACGACTGGGCAAGCATCTACGGTGTTGTGGGTGTTGGCTACGGTAAATTCCAGCAGACTAACTACCCTGGCTACAAAGATGACACCAGCGACTACGGCTTCACCTACGGTGCTGGCCTGCAGTTCAACCCGATCGAAAACGTAGCTCTGGACTTCTCCTACGAGCAGAGCCGTATTCGTAGCGTTGACGTTGGCACCTGGATCGCCGGCGTTGGTTACCGCTTCTAATCACTTCGGTGATATAAAAAATCCGCCTTTCGGGGCGGATTTTTTTTGCCTGTGCCGGTTACTTCGTCGAGAAAATGTCCGTCCCCAGATGGTTATAATCCACTTTCTGTAACTTGAAGTTGGTAATGTACACTGGCCCGGCCTTTTGCTCGGAGATAAAACGGTAGCGGGTTTTGATCTCCTTCGCGCGAATCCCCGTCCACTGGGAGAAGAAAGCGAGAAAGTCGTTAGCCGAGCGCCGCGCTTTAATCACCTTATGCGCTTTGTCATCGCTGGAAAGCACCATAAACGGCACCTGGAAGTTTTGCTGGAACGCGTCATCGTGCGCCAGATACTGCACCTCTTTTCCGCGTTCCTTAAAGGCCAGTCCGTGATCGGAGAAATACACCAGCGAGAAACTGTCGCCGCTGTTGCGCAGTTGATCGTAGAGTTGACGAAGCAGGTCGTCGGTCTGCGTCATGGTATAAAGGTAGCAGGAGGTCTCTTTCGACTGTACAAACGTTGCGTATTTGCCAAGTGTCCGGTCGCAGGCCTGCGGATGTGAGCCCATTAAATGCAGCACAATAAGCTGCGGCTGGGTGCGCTCGGTCGCCAGTACCTGAGCGGTCATTTTCAGCAGGGCGGTGTCCTGAGTGTTTTTATCCGCTTCGAAGTCGCCGCTTTTCAGGAACTGAACTTCGTCTGCCCGCCTGGCGATGCTGGCGATGGCGGTGTCGTACTCCCCGATTTGCCCCTGATTTGAGAACCACCAGGTCTGAAAGCCCGCGCGGTTCGCCAGCGTGACAAAGTTATCCTGGAACTGCGGTTTGTCCTCCACCACCCGATTAAGCGTAAGGCCCAGTGATTTTTGCGTGGAGCCGCTGGCGGCGACATAGTCGGTAAACAAATACCCGTTAACGCTGCTGGCAAACGGTGTGTTATCCCAATGTCCACCAAACGCGCCAAGCGCATCGCGACGGGCGCTTTCGCCTATCACCACCACGTAGGTGTGATATTTCGGCTTCACGGCGGTGACGGTCCATGTATCTTTCATGCTGGCAAGTTTCGCCATGCGCGCCTGTTCGTCAATCACCTCGTTATTGTTTACGATAACGTCTTTTGCAAAGCGGAACACCGGATAACCGGTATCTTTGAGCTTAAATACCCCGCCCCAGGCCAGGTTTTGCAGTGGCGCGACAAAAAATGCAACTACGCTGAAGAGCAGGCAGAGGCTGTCAAACGTGTTCCAGCGCGCCTGCACTTCCTCTTTTTTGCGACGAACGGCAATAACGCCGAGCGCAAAAATAAACACGCCAACCAGATAGCTGTACCACGGGAAGATGGTCAGTATTTCCGTTGACTCTTCCATATTGGTGGAATGCAGCGCCAGCAGTGTATTAAAGTTCGGCGCGCCGTAAGCCTGGCCAAAAGGGAAATACATCGCCGCCACCAGCGAGCAGAGGCCAATCAGTCCTTTTTGTACACGCGGCGCGGTACGCCACAGCAGAAGCAAAATGCAGGTAAAGGCCGTGGTATAGAGCAGACTAAACGGGTAGCCCAGCGCCAGGTTGATCAGCAGAGACTGTAATAAATAAAAGGCCGTCCACGGGCTCATTGCCCGGGTGCGCGTCAAAAGCGTCTCTTTGAGGGTTACATTCATATGCCACTATCTTAAAAACGCCATGTGCTCACCCTGGCGCCAAGGGTCATCGCCTGCTGAGCGTGCGTTAAGAGGGGAAGAGGTCCGCATCTGCGAGCCGCAATATAGGCAGGGCTGCAAGAAGATAGAGCCTGTGAAACAGAAGGTCAACTGGCAGTATGAAATTGTTTTGCGAAGACGTTAGCAAATCCGACAAAAAGAAGGGATATTCTGGCTGGCAGGTGAGTATAGCCGTCGAACATGACAGCAAGATGAAGCGGCGTACCGCGACGCCGCATTATTTTTTTGACGGGGTGTCCTGTTCCGGTTTGCTGCTAATCATATCGCACAGCATCGAGAGCAGCATTAACCGAACCTTAAAGGGAGAATGGCTGAACACGCTTAAGCACCTCTTGAACTCATTCATTGTGACCTCCTGACTGACCGATCCCCTCGATCCGTGAAGGGTGTCTGCATTACATACAGATATAGCACAGGCTATATTATATAGCTATTGCTAAAACGTTAATTTTTTGTGCCGGGGCAACTCTGGTTTACAATGAGCGTTCTCCAGAACGATGCGGTCAATGCGTCACAGGAATGAGGAAGCAGAATGAGTCGTCGCGCAGGTACGCCAACAACGAAAAAAGTGACGCAGTTAGTGAACGTTGAGGAACACGTCGAAGGGTTTCGCCAGGTCAGAGAGGCTCACCGTCGCGAACTGATTGACGACTATGTGGAGCTAATCTCCGATCTGATCATTGAGGTCGGCGAAGCGCGTCAGGTCGATATGGCGGCGCGTCTTGGGGTTTCCCAGCCTACGGTGGCGAAAATGCTGAAACGCCTGGCGTCGGTAGGTCTGATCGAAATGATCCCCTGGCGCGGCGTCTTTTTAACGCCGGAAGGGGAAAAGCTGGCGCAGGAAAGCCGCGAACGGCATCAAATCGTTGAAAACTTCCTGCTGGTGCTGGGGGTGAGTCCGGAGATTGCCCGGCGTGACGCGGAGGGGATGGAGCACCACGTCAGTCAGGAGACGCTGGACGCTTTTCGCGCGTTTACGCAGCAGCATGGAACAGCCTCTGAATGAACCTGCCTTTTTTTCGGGCACTGAAACGCGACCGTTTTTTCCATCTCTTGCTCGTTGTGGGCGTGGGATTAAGTTTTTACGTGCCCTTCAGGCCGCAAAGCTGGGTCGCAGCGATTGACTGGCATACGATCGTTACCCTGAGCGGGCTGATGCTGCTTACAAAAGGCGTAGAGCTGAGCGGCTATTTCGATGTAGCAGGGCGGAAAATGACCCGACGGCTGGCGACAGAGCGCCGTCTGGCGATATTTATGGTGCTGGCCGCCGCGCTGCTTTCCACGTTTCTCACTAACGATGTCGCCTTGTTTATCGTTGTTCCGCTGACCATCACCCTTAAAAAGCTGTGCGCCATTCCGGTAAACCGACTGATTATCTTTGAAGCGCTGGCAGTCAACGCCGGTTCGCTGCTTACGCCTGTCGGCAACCCGCAAAACATCCTGATGTGGGGACGCAGCGGGCTTTCATTCGCCGCGTTTATCCTGCAGATGGCCCCGCTTGCCGCGGCGATGATGCTGACGTTGTTGGTACTATGCTGGTTCTGCTTTCCGAACAGACCGCTGGAATTTCACAGCGGAACGCGGTCGCCAGAATGGCAGCCGCGGCTGGTGTGGAGTTGTCTGGCGCTGTATCTCGTCTTTCTGACGGCGTTAGAGCTGAAACAGGCGCCTGTAGGGCTGGCGATTGTGGCGGTGGGTTTTTTGCTGCTGGCGCGTCGCGTGGTGCTGAGCGTGGACTGGACGCTGCTGTTGGTGTTTATGGCGATGTTCATAGACGTTCATTTACTGACGCAGTTACCCCTGTTACAGGGAGCGTTAAATCATGTCAGCACGCTCTCTGAACCGGGACTGTGGCTGACGGCGATCGGCCTGTCGCAGGTTATCAGTAATGTGCCCGGCACCATCCTGCTGCTGAATTATGTGCCGCCGACGATGTTGCTGGCGTGGGCGGTGAACGTGGGCGGGTTTGGCCTGTTGCCTGGCTCGCTGGCGAATTTGATTGCCTTACGGATGGCGAATGACCGACGCATCTGGTGGCGCTTTCATCTTTATTCGCTGCCGATGCTGGTGTGGGCGGGACTGGTAGGATACGGGCTGTTGTTGGTGTTGTGATGGCCCGATGGCGCGGTGCTTATCGGGCCGACGATCTGACTCAGCAGGATGGGTAGGGCGCAAGCCGCTACCCAACGCTGGTCACTGATTAGTTCAGACGAACCGGCATACCGGAGCGGTTTTCAATGGCCTGGGAGAGAACCGCCTGGTCAACGTCAGCCTGTTCGGTGATGCTCTTCACGCCCTTCGTCAGGGTGATCGGTACGATCTCTTCGCCTTCGAACTGCGCTTCGGTGGTAGACAGCGGATTATGTACCTCGATATAGCGGCTACCGTCTGGCTCGGTGGTGGCCTTGACCGGCTCATCGATAAACTGTACGCGGGTACCGACAGGCACGTTTTCGAACAGGAATTTAATGTCCTCGTTACGCAGACGTACGCAACCGTGGCTCACGCGCAGGCCGATGCCGAAGTTAGCGTTGGTGCCGTGGATCGCATACAGGCGGCCAATGTATAGCGCGTAAAGACCCATCGGGTTATCCGGGCCAGCCGGTACGACAGCCGGCAGCGGTTCGCCCGCCGCGCGGTACTCGGCGTGCATTTTCGCGGTTGGCGTCCAGGTCGGGCCCGCTTTCTTACGTTCAACCTTCGTGGTCCAGTTGATCGGCGTATCTTTGCCTAACTGACCGATACCGATAGGCAGTACGATCACGGTATTGGTGCCTTTCGGATAGTAATACAGGCGCATTTCCGCGCTGTTAATGACGATGCCTTCATGCACGGTGTCCGGCAGGATCAACTGTTGCGGAATATTCAGCACCGTACCGCCTTTTGGCAGGAAGGTGTCCACGCCCGGGTTTGCTTCGAGCATGTTTGAAAGCCCCATCTGGTATTCAGCCGCAAAATATTCCAGCGGCTGGGTATTACCTTCCGGGATGGTGATAACCTGGTTTTGACCAATCAGACGGCTACCATCGGTTGGCAGCGGATAAGTCACGGCAGAAGCGGTACTGCAAAAGCCGACTACAGCGAGTGCCGCCGCGAAAAACGTTGTTAATTTCATATTCATGTTATGCGAGATTCAATGCCTGGCAGGCTGTTGGGTTGAGAATTCTGTAGTGTTGGGAGCGCATTATATGTGCATTCCCGCTAACAGGGAATTCGGATGTGTACGAAATCACATTTTTTTCCCCCGGTTTAACGCGTCGCCGTTTACCGCAGGGCGGGATCTTATTGAAGACTTGTGGCATAATGCGCGGTTTGTCACATCTTCTTTAGGATACGTCCGTGTTAGTTTCCAGTAACGTCACCATGCAGTTCGGCAGTAAGCCGCTGTTCGAAAACATTTCCGTCAAGTTTGGCGGCGGCAACCGTTACGGCCTGATTGGCGCCAACGGTAGCGGTAAATCCACCTTTATGAAGATCCTCGGCGGCGATCTTGAGCCGACGCTCGGCAACGTGTCTCTCGATCCCAACGAGCGGATCGGTAAACTGCGCCAGGATCAGTTTGCCTTTGAAGAATTCACGGTGCTTGATACCGTGATCATGGGTCACGGCGAGCTGTGGGAAGTGAAGCAGGAGCGCGATCGCATTTACGCGCTGCCTGAAATGAGCGAAGAAGACGGCTACAAGGTGGCCGATCTGGAAGTGAAGTATGGCGAGATGGACGGCTATTCCGCGGAAGCGCGCGCCGGTGAACTGCTGCTCGGCGTGGGTATCCCCGTAGAACAGCACTACGGCCCGATGAGCGAAGTCGCGCCAGGCTGGAAGCTGCGCGTGCTGCTGGCGCAGGCGCTGTTCTCCGATCCGGATATTCTGCTGCTCGACGAACCGACCAACAACCTGGATATCGATACCATTCGCTGGCTGGAACAGGTGCTCAACGACCGCGACAGCACCATGATCATCATTTCGCATGACCGTCACTTCCTGAATATGGTCTGCACTCACATGGCGGATCTGGACTACGGCGAACTGCGCGTGTATCCCGGCAACTACGATGAATATATGACTGCCGCGACCCAGGCGCGTGAACGCCTGCTCGCCGATAATGCCAAGAAAAAAGCGCAAATTGCCGAGCTGCAGTCTTTTGTCAGCCGCTTTAGCGCTAACGCGTCAAAATCACGTCAGGCCACGTCCCGCGCCCGTCAGATTGATAAAATCAAACTCGACGAAGTCAAAGCGTCAAGCCGTCAGAACCCGTTCATCCGCTTCGAGCAGGACAAGAAACTGTTCCGTAACGCGCTGGAAGTGGAAGCCCTCAGCAAAGGGTTTGACAACGGTCCGCTGTTTAAAGGCGTTAACCTGCTGCTGGAAGTGGGCGAGAAGTTGGCGGTGCTCGGCACCAACGGCGTCGGTAAATCCACCCTGCTGAAAACGCTGGTCGGCGATCTGGAAGCGGACAACGGCACCGTGAAATGGTCTGAAAATGCGCGCATAGGGTATTACGCGCAGGATCACGAATATGAATTCGAAAACGATCTGACGGTGTTCGAATGGATGAGCCAGTGGAAACAGGAAGGCGACGATGAGCAGGCGGTGCGCAGCATTCTGGGGCGTCTGCTGTTCAGCCAGGACGATATCAAAAAGCCGGCAAAAGTGCTCTCCGGTGGCGAGAAGGGGCGGATGCTGTTTGGTAAGTTGATGATGCAGAAGCCTAATATTCTGATCATGGACGAACCGACGAACCACCTGGATATGGAGTCTATCGAGTCGCTCAATATGGCGCTGGAGATGTATCAGGGTACCCTGATCTTTGTTTCCCACGACCGCGAATTCGTTAGCTCGCTGGCGACCCGCGTGCTGGAAATTACGCCGGAACGCGTCATCGACTTTAGCGGAAGTTATGAAGACTACCTTCGCAGCAAAGGTATCGAATAGTTTTTCCGTCGTCTTTCACACGACAGGCGCAGCGAATGCGCCTGTCGCGCGAAATACAGAGAAATAAATCATTAATCCCTGCTGTGGTGTTAATCTGAAAGCGTGTCACAAGTGATGAAATGTGGCCGACATTCCGGCTAAGATGCTTCCCGTTTATTTTAACAAGGACAGGGAAGAAAGAATGAATCAGCCAGTAACGGTCTCTTTAGCTACGCTTAAAACACAGTTATTAAACCTGAATGCCAACAACGACAAGCCGTTTATTCTTCAGGAAGAGGGCAATGAAATCGTTGCCACATGGAATATTGTGGATGCCAAATGGCAGGAAATTTTAGGCAAAGCAGGTCTGAAGAAACAGTACGAGCTACGGCTGTTTTTCGATGAACGCAAAAAACAGGTTCGCTATCGCGAGACATCCACCGACGTGGAATGGAATGCTAATGCTGGCGGTTTTACGTTTGGCAAGTCAGCGCATCTCGGTAAGCGACTGGAATTCTCTACGGGTAATGCCTGGGGCGTCAAAGAAGATGGCAGCGTGGGCAAAATTTATGGTTATACATTTGTCTCAACAGAAATAATGGATCCCGTCTTCGACATCGTCCGTAATGCCGGTTGGCAGGTACAGGGCATTCTGGCAGACAAGAAAAAAAGAAAATATGTTGTCGCAGGCGTCATTGGCGCAATATTGCTCGCCGTCGTGGGTATCGCTTCAATCCTCTTCGTTTCGTTGGGCGGAGTAAAAGAGGCTGCCCGTGCGGAAATCGATCTGCTGCGCAATGAGCAATATGGTGAAGCCTGGCGGGCGAGCGCCCATGCTATTCAGCGGAAAATGACGGAAGAGGAATTTATTCAGGCGACGAAAGCCATTAACTTCTCTGAAATTGACGATTATTCATTTAATAGCATTAGCGTTGCCGACAATGTCGGAACCTTGTCGGGCAAAGTCACGTTCAGGAATGGTGCGCCGGGGGTGATTACCGTCACTATGTACAAAGAAAACGAACAGTGGAAACTGGCCGGGGTTTCCGTCAATTAAAAGCGTTCCGGTTTTCTTTCTGCGGGAAGAAAACCGGAATGATTGAGGGTAAGTATTAAACCATTCCCAACGCCCGTTTGCCGTGAATATTCAAATCATTCAGCGTAAAGCGGCCTTCCCAGTTCATTTCATAATCTTCACGTGGGAAATCTCCCGGGGATGCGCCTTTCTCCAGGGCGGCTCTTACCGTGTGCGCGTACGCCAGATTCTTTTCGCACATGGGCGCGGCGGGAATATACATCACGTTTCCCCAGCCCTGCTGGTTTTCGACCGGGGCGACAGCGTGGATTACGTCGCAATGCCACCAGACGGAGTCCCCGGCTTCGAGTTGAGGAATACTGGTCAGCGCCTCCATCAACAGCGGATGCCACTGTTCTGAGACGGGCAGTACCCTGCCGGGCGCCACGCCGCACAGTTCATCGTCTGGTACATCGTCCAGCAGCGGACGCAGCAGGAGATATGCCATCGCTTCAGGAATGGGGACCACATGCAGTAAACCTTGACCAGGAAGCATATCGGACAACGCTGTCCAGCCCTGGAAAGTGCGGAAGACCGAGCATTTTGTGGTGTTATCGACGGTATATTCTTCCACGTCGGTACGGTATGCCGCATCCCACGGATCGTATTTCGCCAGATTACCGTTAAACACGTTGGCGAAGACGCGCTGATAGGCCGGGAGCAGCCAGCGTTCCAGTGCGCCGGAATCGGTATGCGCGCCAAGCCCTTTCGACGTGGTTCCCGGTGGTCGACGACGAATGCGGTCCGGATAAATCACGCTGACGTCCGGGTCAAACCACTGCTTACCGTCACGGGCAAATGTCCACAGCCGGTTAAGGAAAGACTGAACGTTTGCCATCTCTTCACTTTGTCGGGCCTGCATTTGCGCCTGAGACCAGTAGATCGGAAAGATCTCCGGGCGGGAGGCGGACAGCGTCCCGAAGAAGTTATCCCCCGGACCTTTATACACGTCATCAAAGTGATTGCGGTCGAGGTAGTTGAGCATGGACTGATCCCAGTCAAGCGCCTGCTGACGAGGGAAATGGCCTTTAATTACCGCGCAACCGCGCCGTTTGATGAGTTCGCGCTGCTCTGCCGTGATCTTGCCCGCGTTGAGGTCCGCATATGTCAACTCAGGCCAGACTGCTGCTCCCCGCGCTTTAAGGTCATTGATCTCGGCTACCCGGGTAGCGAGGGCATTATTCAATTGATTAAAGAGTCGTTGTACATCACCCAACTGCGCGCGCAGTTCTTTTTTCATCTGGCGGATCGCCGCTTTGTGATCGACAGGTAACGTCTCGCTTGTAAATGTAAAGGCCATAACTACCTCGCATAACTTTCATTCGAAACTTATTTAAATTACAAATGACACTATAAGTTATAAATAGGTTAATGCAAGTTTAAAAAATTGAATGCTTAGGGTGACGCTGGAGAACCGGAGCGCAGGGCTCCGGCATGTGGGATCAGGCGTTGAAAGGGGAGGTATTGTCCAGAACGGCCTGAATGACGTTTAGCGCGCCCTGATGGTTATTGTCATCGGTGCGGTAGCGGGAGAGGGCTTTGATGCTGTCGGCGGCATTGGCCATGGCAAAGGAATAGCCCGCCATTTTGAGCATTTCGGCATCGTTACCGCTGTCGCCTATCGCCACCACGTTTTTTGGCGACAGCGCCCAGCGTTTCAGCAGGCGGGAGATACC
Organism: Citrobacter sp. 50677481; assembly: GCF_001463265.1. Lineage (NCBI taxonomy): Bacteria > Pseudomonadati > Pseudomonadota > Gammaproteobacteria > Enterobacterales > Enterobacteriaceae > Citrobacter > Citrobacter sp. 50677481. Next base: position 96,636 of record NZ_LNHZ01000036.1, on the reverse strand, counting down.
ATTGGCTTTATGCAAACCCGGAATAATTAAATCAATAAAGCCAAAACCGCTGGTCACTGGCTTCATTATGCCGTCAAGCGAGGTATGTAACGCATCCATCACCAGAGGGATCTGCTCGTCCGCCAGGTTCAGCGAAAACTTGAACAGCACGTCGTCAATGTCGTGATAGTCCTTAACTGGCTTCAGGCGATGGTAATGTTTTGACATTAAAGCGACAAACTCTTCGGGGGCGTTTTCACTTACATAAGCGCTTTGCAGACCGCAGGCCACAAAGTTAAGTTGCTTATCTTTCAGCAGTTCGCCGATCACAATGCGTGATTCGTGACGGGTCAGTTCGCCATGAAAAAGCTGCTTGCCATGCTCAAACACCAGCGCGCCGTTTTCGGCCACGAAACTGATTTCATCCTTGAGTTCAGGAAAGAAAGAGATGAGCTGGTAATACTGATTGCCGCTGGCGACGACAAACTCAATATTACGTTTTTTGAGTTCCTGATACTGGGCCATAAAGCGGGTACGATCGTACTTTTTGGCGTCATCAAGAAACGTACCGTCCATATCGGTGACGATAACGTTGACTGTCATATAAGTGCTCCTGGCTCAAAACTGCGACCAGAAACATTTTAATAACAATGTGACCGAAACCACAAATTTATTTCGAATGAAAGCAACAGGCCGGAGAAGCGCAAGCCGCTCCGGCGACAGGGGGATAAGGCCGGACGGCAACGCTTAGGCGTTTTCTCCGGCCAGAAGCGCATTACAACATATGCTCGGTACGGGCGATGATATCGTCCTGCGCATCCGGTGAGAGGGCGGTAAAGAAGGCGGAATAGCCAGCCACTCGCACCACCAGATCGCGATACTGATCCGGATGTTTCTTCGCCTCCAGCAGCGTTTCACGGGAGACAATGTTGTACTGAATATGCCAGCCCTTGTGATCCTCAAAGAAGGTACGCAGCAGGATCATCAGCTTCTGCTTGTCGGATTCATTCTCCAGCGTGGCTGGATTCAGCTTCTGGTTCAGCAATACGCCGCCAAGAATCGAACCGGTCGGCAGCTTACCGACGGAGCCAATCACCGCGGTTGGCCCAAGGTGGTCGGTACCGGAGGCCGGGCTTGCCCCTTCCGCCAGCGGCGTATGGGCTTTTCGGCCATCCGGAGTTGCCATCGTCGCCGCGCCAAACGGCACATTTGCGGAAATAGATGACGTCCCTGCGTAATAGTTACCGCCAACCGGGCCGCGTCCATAGCGTGGGTTATGGTATTGCTTCAGTTCGTCGATATAGGTCTGATAGGCGCGTGCCAGCAGGGTATCGACGGAATCATCATCGTTACCGTATTTCGGCGCGCCGTTGATTAAACGCTGGCGCAGTTGCTCGTGGGTCAGGCCGTCAAAATCCGCCGCCAGCGCGGCCGCCAACTGTTGCTGACCAATAGCGCCTTGTTCAAACACCAGTTTTTTCACCGCCGCCAGGCTGTTGCCGAGGTTGGCAATGCCCACCTGTAAACCGGACACCCAGTCATACTTCGCGCCGCCCTGCTTGATGCTTTTCGCGCGTTCGATACAGTCATCCACCAGCGCTGAACAGAGGATATCGTGCACATTCTCCTCCAGCATTGTGTCGACAACGTACTCAATTTCGATCGATTTACGCGTGTAGTAACGAATCTGGGTATCCCAGGCCGCCATCACGTCGTCGAAATCCGTGAAGTTACCGGCAGAGAGCGCTTTTTCCTGCGGCAGGAACACCTTGCCGCTGGTGGCGTCGCGGCCGCCTTCCAGCGCCGCCAGCATGACGCGGGCAAAATTGATGAAGCTCATTCCGGTGCAGCGATAGCCCCATTTGCCGCCAACGGCGGTTTCGATGCAGCCAATCGCCGCGTAATCGTAGGCGTCCTGCGGTTCAATACCGAGCTTAATGAATTCGGGAATGACAATTTCATCATTGTTAAAGGCGGGCATCCCGAATCCGCAGCGGATCACCTGCACGCAGGCATCGAGGAAGTCGTTGCTCATACCGGCGTGATAACGCACGCTCAGATTCGGCTGGGTAGAGCGCAGACGACCGCAGGATTCCAGAATGGCATAAGAGAGCGGGTTCACCGCATCCATCGGCTGGCCGTTAACCAGATTCTGACCGCCAATGGTCACGTTCTGGTACAGCGGGCTGCCCGCCGAGGCTTTAGAGTGCGAGCCGGAGCGGATCTTGTTCACCTCCAGCAGCTTGAGCCAGCAGCTGTGCAGCAGCTCGATGGCATGCTCGCGATCCAGGCTCTGGTCCAGCTCCACGTCGCGGCGGTAATACGGATAAAGGTACTGATCCATACGGCCAAACGAGACGGAGTGACCGTTAGACTCAATTTGCAGAATCAGTTGAATGAAGTAGCACAGCTGGAGCGCCTGCCAGAACGTTTGCGGCGGCTGATGGGCGATGACGTCGCAGTTCTCCGCCATCGTCAGTAGCTCCGTGCGGCGGCTCTCGCGGGTTTCTTCACTGGCCATTTTACGCGCCAGCTCAGCGAAACGCGCGATATGATCGCTGACGGCAACCAGCACGATATCAATGGCTTTCAGGAACTGTTCGCCGTGCAGATCGTCAAGGACGGTGAGGTTAATGCGTGAACGACGTTCCGCCACTTTGCCACGCAGACCGTCGAGCCCTTTTTCCAGTAGCAGCGGGAAATTCACCGCCAGATGCGCGTCGCCGGAGGTCATATTGCCTTCGGCTTTGATGATGCCGGTTTCCAGCAGCGCTTTTTGTTCATCGGTAAACATCCCGTAGCAGCGATCCTGTACGGTCTGGCCTCGCCACCACGGGCAGACTTCATGCAGCACGCGCTTATTCTCTTCGCTGACTGCGAAGCCCGCGCCCGGTCTGTCCGCCAGGTCGTCAATTTCTTTTTCAATCCACGAGACGGTATATTCCGGGAAGATCGGCGCGGCGCGCACTTCGCTCGCCTGGTTGCCGATGATCAGCTCGTCGTGCTTGATCCAGATGGTGCGTTCCGCCAGGTGGTGCGCCAGCGCCAGCGCGCGGCGTACCGGAATCGGTTTGTCGAGATGCTGTTTGTACATTTCGGTATAGTGCTGTGCGCGTTCGGTACATACCGGCGGTTTAACGATATGCACCAGCGCGGTTTTGTGCGCTTTAATGCGTTCGCTGAGCGTGTCCAGTTTCAGTTGCGTCATAGGGCTATCCTCGTAAAGTCGCGGTTAAACCTTTCGCGCAGGCGTACTGCTGCGCATAGGCAAGCAGTTCTGGCGCATCCAGCGGTTTTTCCGGCGCGTTGTAGGGTTGATTGAGTAAGTGATATTTGTTGATGCCCAGCGTGTGATAGGGCAGAAAGTGAATTTCGCGAACGCGCAGCGTGTCGGCGGCAAAATCGGTGATGGCTTCGATCGCTTCTTTGTCGGCGTTAAATCCCTGAATCAGTGGGACGCGGATAATCATCTGCTTACCCGCCGCCGCGACCCGCTTCAGGTTGCCCAGCACCCGCGCGGCGCTGCCATCGGTCCACTGTTTGAACGGCGCCTCGGCGACGTGCTTCAAATCGGCGAGGAATAAATCAACGTATTCCAGCGAAGGCGCAATGTACTTCCACGGGACATGCAGGCAGGTTTCAACTGCGGTATGGATCCCTGCTTCATGGCTGGCTTTCAACAGCGAAGCGGCAAGAGCCGGTTGCATAAAGGGTTCGCCGCCGGAAAGGGTGATGCCGCCGCCGCTGCGATCGTAAAAGGGTTTGTCGCGCAGCACGGTAGCCATAATGTCGTCCACGTTCCGTTCTTCGCCACAAACCGTCAGGGCCTGAGTCGGACAGCAATCGTTCAGCGCGGCGATCTGTTTTTCGGTAAGATTTTCACGGTGGATCACAAGGCCATTCAGCGCGCGTTCGATCACGGCTGGCGCAGCCTGGGCGCACAGCTGGCAGCCGTCCAGACACAGGCGCGGATCAAACAGCAGATCCGGCGTGCGCGACCGGCTTTCCGGATTCTGGCACCAGCGACAGCCCAGCGAGCAGCCCTTCAGGAACACGACGGTGCGGATGCCGGGACCATCGTGGGTTGAATAACGCTGAATATTAAAAATCATAACCGGCCTCACTTGTTTCGTATAAAGATTAAAATACTTTCGAATGAAAGTTATATTGACGTGTATCAACTAACATGGCGGTTTTATCGTGGTATCTTGGTTTTAAGCTAACGATCAGTTTGAGGAATAGGTATGGAACTTTATCTGGATACTTCCGACGTTGAGGCCGTTAAGGCACTGGCGCGGATTTTCCCTCTCGCGGGCGTGACCACCAACCCGAGTATTGTCGCCGCAGGCAAAAAACCGCTGGAGGTATTGCTGCCTGAATTACGTGATGCGATGGGCGGTCAAGGGCGTCTGTTTGCCCAGGTGATGGCGACGACGGCGGAAGGGATGGTCAGCGATGCGCGCAAGCTGCGTGGGATCATTGCGGATATCGTGGTCAAAGTTCCGGTAACGGCGGAAGGGCTGGCGGCGATTAAATTGCTGAAAGCGGAAGGCATTCCGACCCTCGGCACGGCAGTGTACGGCGCGGCGCAAGGGCTTCTCTCCGCCCTGGCGGGGGCAGAGTATGTCGCGCCATACGTTAACCGCATGGATGCGCAGGGAGGGGACGGGATCCAGACCGTGACCGATCTCCAGAACCTGCTGAAAATGCACGCTCCTCAGGCGAAAGTGCTGGCGGCGAGCTTTAAAACCCCGCGTCAGGCGCTGGATTGCCTGCTGGCAGGCTGTGAGTCGATCACCCTGCCGTTGGACGTTGCGCAGCAGTTGATCAGCTATCCGGCAGTGGATGCCGCCGTCGCCAAATTTGAGCACGACTGGCAGAGCGCGTTCGGTCGTACCTCAATCTGATCCCAGGCCGGCTGGGGCGTAAGCCTTATCCGGCCTCATAGCAGTCCGGTCCAGACAAACATGCGCATGGCGCGCCAGCGTTACAGCGCGACGTTTTCCTAACGCTCGAGTCCCTGTGCGCCAGTGGGTCGTCACCGGGACGTATGTTATTTCCCGCACACTTCGCAGGTTGGATTGCGCATCAGTTTCATTTCGCGAAACTGGCAGGTCATCGCGTCGTAGATGACAATTTTGCCGCGTGCGGGCTGTCCATAACGCGCCAGCAGTTTTATTGCCTCCATTGCCTGTAGCGAGCCAATCACGCCAATCAGCGGCGCCATGACGCCCGCTTCGACGCAGGTGAGGGCGTTTTCGCCAAACAGGCGGCTCAGACAGCGATAGCAGGGTTCGCCTTCCTGATAGGTAAAGACGCTGATCTGACCCTCCATGCGGATTGCCGCGCCGGATACCAGGGGAACCCTAGCGGCAAAGCAGCCCGCGTTGAGCTGGTTGCGAACGGCGACATTATCGGTACAGTCCAGCACCAGATCGTGTTTAGCGATAAGCGCGCTAAGCGCTGTGTCATCCAGCAGAGCGTTGATCGGCGTAATCGTAATGTGTGGATTAATCCGTTGCAGCGCCTCCCGCGCAGACTCAACTTTAGCCTGCCCGATCGTCGCGTCGCTGTGCAGGGTCTGACGCTGCAGGTTGGACAACGACACGGTATCGAAATCCAGTAGCGTCAGTTGTCCGACGCCTGCGCTTGCCAGATATTGCGAGGCGGCGCAACCGAGTCCGCCGAGCCCGACGATCAGTACTCTGGCCGCCTTCAGCGCTTCCTGACCGTCAAAATCGAAGCCGCGCAGGATGATTTGCCGGTTGTAGCGCAGCATCTCCTGGTCGCTGAGTTCCGCCATTACAGGCCCCCAAACAGTGCGTTAAACGGCTCGACGTCCACCCATTCGCCGGCCTCCACATTCCCGCGCTCGCGCTCCAGCACAATGAAGCAATTTCCTTGGCTGAAGGAGCTAAAAATATGCGAGCCCTGGTGTCCCGTCGTGCTCACTTCCAGCTCGCCGTTTGCGTTGCGCTGTAACACGCCGCGCTGGAAGTCGAGACGTCCCGGCGTTTTTTTCAGACGCGAGGCGGTGCGGACCCGCTGACGGGGCGGTAAGCCGCTGGCGTTGTTACCGCTCAGTTTCGCCAGCAACGGTTGCACCAGCTGGTAAAACGTCAGCGCTGCGGAGACGGGGTTGCCCGGCAGGCCACAGAACCAGCTGTTGCTGAGCTGACCGAACGCGAACGGTTTGCCTGGCTTGATCGCCAGCTTCCAGAAAGCGATCTCGCCGAGTTCTTCCAGAATGGTTTTGGTGTAATCCGCTTCGCCAACCGATACGCCGCCGGAACTGATAACCACGTCGGCCTGGCTGTCGGCTTCAATAAACGCCGCGCGCAGGGCGTTCGGGTCGTCGCGAATAATCCCGAGATTGATCACCTCACAACCCAGTTGTTCCAGCATCAGGTGCACCGCCAGGCGGTTGGTGTCATAAATTTGCCCCTCGCCGAGCGGCTGACCCGGCAGCTGCAGTTCATCCCCCGTGGAAAACAGCGCAACGCGCACTTTACGCACCACCGGCACCCCGGCAATGCCGAGCGACGCCAATACCGGCAGCTCTGCGGTGGTCAGGCGCGTACCGACAGGAAATACCACCGCGTTTTGGCTGATATCTTCTCCGCGACGGCGAATATTTTGCCCGGCGCGAACGTCAGCGGTAAACCGAATACCGCTGTCCGTTTGTTCGGTGTGCTCCTGCATTACCACCGCCTCACAGCCTGCGGGAACCGGCGCGCCGGTCATAATGCGAATGCAGCTTCCGGCGGGCCAATCACCGTCAAACGGCTGACCGGCAAAGGCTTTACCGGCGACGGGCAGGGGGTGCCCGGCAGCGAGGTCGGCGAGGCGTACGGCGTAACCGTCCATTGCGGAATTATCAAAGCCCGGCACGTCCAGCGGCGAGACCACATCGGTGGCCAGAATACGACCAAAGCACTGCACCAGCGGCAGCGTCTCAACGGCGGTAAGCGGGGTCACACGCGACAGCATATTGGTAAGCGCCGTTTCCAGCGGCATCAGTCCGGCGGTAAATTCCATGAAAACACTCCTGCGGGGCAAACTCGAATCCGTCTATTATGTCAGAAAATGGCGGGGGACTGTATGCTCCCTCGGACGTAGCCTGCGTCCTGAACCTTTACATGCCAAACGCATCTTTCTATATTCAAAAATCGAATCAATAACTCTACGAAATTCTGATATTTGTAGAAGACGGATGATAATCATGGGCAAAGCAGTCATTGCAATTCACGGCGGCGCTGGCGCTATCTCGCGCGCACAGATGAGCCACGAGCAGGAGTTACGCTATATCCAGGCGTTGTCTGACATCGTAGCGGTCGGACAAACGATGCTGGAAGCAGGAGAAAGCGCACTGGATGTGGTGACGGAGGCCGTGCGGTTGCTTGAAGAGTGTCCGCTGTTTAACGCGGGCATCGGCGCGGTATACACCCGCGACGCCACCCATGAACTGGATGCCTGCGTCATGGACGGTAACACCCTGAAAGCCGGGGCGGTGGCGGGCGTCAGTCATCTGCGTAATCCCATTCTCGCCGCCAGGCTGGTGATGGAACACAGTCCCCATGTCATGATGATTGGCCCTGGCGCGGAAGCATTTGCTGCCGGACTGGGGATGGCGCGTGTCTCCCCGGAAATTTTCTCGACGCCGGCACGTCTGGAACAGCTTCTGGCCGCGCGCGCCAGCGGTGAAACGCGGCTCGACCATAGCGCCGCGCCGTTGGATGAAAGTAAAAAAATGGGCACTGTTGGCGCGGTGGCGCTCGATTTACAAGGTAACCTGGCGGCGGCAACCTCGACGGGCGGCATGACCAATAAACTGCCAGGACGCGTGGGCGACAGCCCGTTGGTCGGCGCGGGCTGCTATGCCAATAATGCCAGTGTGGCGGTGTCCTGTACCGGCACCGGGGAAGTGTTTATTCGCACGCTGGCCGCCTATGACATTGCCGCGTTGATGGAGTACGGCGGCCTGAGTTTATCCGAAGCCTGCGAGCGCGTGGTGATGGAGAAATTACCGGCATTGGGCGGCAGCGGAGGGCTGATCGCCGTTGATCATGAAGGGAATGTCGCGTTGCCCTTTAACAGTGAAGGCATGTATCGCGCCTGGGGCTACGCGGGCGATACACCAACCACCGGAATCTACCGGGAACAAGGGGATACCGTTGCCACACAGTGATGAGCTTGCCGCCAGCGATGTACTGGCGGTCAGCAAACTGACCATTGCCTTTCGGCACGAGCAGCAACGCGTCGAGGCGGTGCGGGATCTGTCGTTTCGCCTCAAGCGCGGCGAGACGCTGGCGATTGTCGGCGAATCCGGATCGGGAAAATCGGTAACCGCGCTGTCGCTGATGCGGCTGCTTGAGCAGTCCGGCGGAGAAGCGCACAGTGAACAGATGCTGCTGCGCCGACGAAACCGCGACGTGATTGAGCTGGGGGAGCAAAGCGCCTCGCAGCTGCAGCGCATTCGCGGCGCCGATATCGCGATGATTTTTCAGGAGCCGATGACCTCCCTCAACCCGGTGTTTACCGTAGGCGAGCAGATCGCCGAGTCGATCCGTCTGCATCAGGGGCTAGGGCGGGAAGAGGCGATGGCGGAAGCTAAACGCATGCTCGATCAGGTTCGCATTCCTGAAGCAAACGCGATTCTGTCGCGCTATCCCCATCAACTTTCCGGCGGGATGCGCCAGCGGGTTATGATCGCGATGGCGCTCTCCTGTCGTCCGGCGGTGTTGATCGCCGACGAACCGACAACCGCGCTGGATGTCACTATACAGGCGCAGATCCTGCGCCTGATCAAGGTGTTGCAGCAGGAGATGTCGATGGGGGTGATTTTCATCACGCACGATATGGGCGTGGTGGCCGATGTCGCCGACCGCGTACTGGTGATGTATCAGGGCCAGGCGGTAGAAACCGGCGATGTTCAGCATATTTTCCGTGCGCCGCAGCATCCCTACACACGGACGCTCCTGGCGGCAGTACCAACACTGGGCGCGATGCAAGGGTTGCCTTATCCGCGCCGCTTCCCGCTCATTTCCCATGACGAACCGGATACCTGCGAGCCGCCGACGGATCAGAATACGGTGGTGGACGGCGAGCCAATATTGCAGGTGCGCAATCTGGTTACCCGTTTTCCCCTGCGTAGCGGCATCCTGAACCGCGTGACGCGGGAAGTACATGCGGTTGAAGACGTCAGCTTCGATCTCTGGCCGGGCGAAACCCTGTCGCTGGTGGGGGAGTCCGGCTGCGGTAAATCCACAACCGGCCGGGCGTTGCTTCGGCTGGTGGAAAGCCAGTCCGGCGAGATTATTTTTCAGGGGCAGCGTATAGATAACCTGCCTGCCCGCAAGCTGCAGTCTTTGCGGCGTGATATTCAGTTCATCTTTCAGGATCCTTATGCCTCGCTCGATCCCCGCCAGACCGTAGGGTATTCCATTGGGGAACCGCTAAGAGTACATGGGGTGCTTGAGGGGGACGCGGCGGCAAAAAGAGTGGCGTGGCTGCTGGAACGGGTTGGGTTGCGCGCCGAGCACGCCTGGCGCTATCCGCATGAGTTCTCTGGCGGACAGCGCCAGCGTATCTGCATTGCCCGCGCGCTGGCGCTGAACCCGAAGGTGATCATCGCCGATGAGGCGGTTTCGGCGCTGGACGTCTCGATTCGTGGTCAGATTATTAATCTGCTGCTCGACTTACAGCGGGAAATGGGCATTGCTTATCTGTTTATTTCGCATGATATGGCGGTGGTGGAGCGCATCAGCCACCGCGTCGCGGTCATGAACAGGGGGCGTATTGTGGAGATAGGGCCGCGCGCAGCGCTGTTTGAACATCCGCATCATCCCTACACGCGCAAGCTGATGGCGGCGGTTCCGGTGGCTGACCCCGGGCGGCAACGACCGCAACGCGTGTTGTTATCGGACGAACTTCCCAGCAATATTTATCGACGCGGGGAGAGGGTGGCGCCTGTTTCATTGCAGTTAGTCGGGCCAGGGCACTATGTCGCACGTCCGCAACAAGAAAATGCGCTTTCGCGCTTATAACAATCAGGCAGGGTACAGGAGAAAAATTATGACAACATTCGTTCCCCGGCAGTGGCTATTGGCTCTCGGCGCGGCCTCCGTACTGGCCGCCACGCCCGCGTTTGCGGCGAAAGACGTCGTGGTGGCGGTAGGTTCCAATTTCACCACGCTCGATCCTTACGATGCGAATGACACCTTATCGCAGGCGGTCGCTAAATCTTTTTACCAGGGGCTGTTTGGACTGGATAAAGAGATGAAGCTGAAAAACGTGCTGGCGGAAAGCTACACCGTTTCCGATGACGGCCTGGTGTATACCCTAAAACTGCGTCAGGGCGTGAAGTTCCAGGACGGAAGCGACTTTAACGCCGACGCGGTGAAAGCGAACCTCGATCGCGCCAGCAACCCGGATAACCGACTTAAACGTTATAACCTGTATAAAAATATCGCTAAAACGGAAGTGGTTGATCCCGCGACCGTAAAAATTACCCTGAAGCAGCCTTTCTCGGCGTTTATCAACATTCTGGCGCATCCGGCAACCGCGATGATTTCGCCGAAAGCGCTGGAAAAATATGGCAAAGAGATCGGCTTTCATCCGGTCGGGACCGGGCCTTACACGCTTGAAACTTGGAACCAAACCGATTATGTGAAGGTGAAAAAATTCCCCGGTTACTGGCAAAAAGGGTTACCGAAGCTCGATACCATTACCTGGCGTCCGGTAACTGACAACAATACCCGCGCGGCGATGCTGCAAACCGGCGAAGCGCAGTTTGCGTTTCCTGTTCCTTACGAGCAGGCCGCGCTGCTAGAGAAAAACAAAAATTTGCAACTGGTGGCCAGCCCGTCGATCATGCAGCGTTATATCAGCATGAACGTGACGCAAAAACCGTTTGATAACCCGAAAGTGCGTGAGGCGTTGAACTACGCCATTAACCGCCAGGCGTTGGTGAAGGTGGCGTTTGCTGGCTATGCGACCCCGGCGACCGGAGTGGTACCGCCGTCCATTGCCGGGGCGCAAACCTACACGCCGTGGCCTTACGATCCGGCAAAAGCGCGTGAGCTGCTGAAAGAGGCCGGATACCCGAACGGCTTTAGCACCACGCTGTGGGCTTCGCACAATCACAGTACCGCCCAGAAAGTGCTGCAGTTTACTCAGCAGCAACTGGCGCAGGTGGGCGTTAAGGTTCAGGTGACGGCGATGGACGCCGGACAGCGCGCAGCGGAAGTGGAAGGTAAGGGGCAGAAAGAGAGCGGGGTGAGGATGTTTTACACCGGCTGGTCGGCTTCTACCGGCGAAGCGGACTGGGCGTTGTCGCCGCTGTTTGCCTCGCAAAACTGGCCGCCGACGCTGTTTAACACCGCCTTTTACAGCAATCAACAGGTAGACCGCGATCTGGCGCAGGCATTGAAAACCACCGACCCGCAGGAGAAGGCGCGGCTGTATAAAGAGGCGCAGGATATCCTCTGGCAGGCGTCGCCGTGGATCCCGCTGGTGGTAGAAAAACTGGTTTCGGCGCATAACAAAAAGCTGACTGGCTTCTGGATTATGCCGGATACGGGCTTCAGCTTTGACGACGCCGACTTGCAATAAGCCACCCCGGGAATCTGATGCTTAACTATATTCTCAAGCGCTTGTTGGGGTTGATTCCGACGCTGTTTATTGTGGCGGTGCTGGTTTTTTTATTCGTCCATCTGCTCCCCGGCGATCCGGCGCGGTTGATCGCCGGGCCGGAAGCCGACGCGCAGGTCATCGAACTGGTGCGTCAGCAACTGGGGCTTGACCAGCCGCTGCATGTCCAGTTCTGGCATTACATGACCAACGTGTTGCGCGGCGATTTTGGCCTTTCGATGGTCTCCAGGCGACCCGTTTCCGAGGAGATTGCCAGCCGTTTTATGCCTACGCTGTGGCTGACGCTCACCAGTATGGCGTGGGCGGTTCTGTTCGGCATGGCCGCGGGTATTGTCGCCGCTGTCTGGCGCAACCGCTGGCCCGATCGCCTCAGCATGACGCTCGCCGTTACCGGGATCTCCTTTCCGGCCTTTGCGCTGGGGATGCTGCTGATGCAGGTGTTTTCCGTCGGGCTGGGCTGGCTGCCGACCGTGGGGGCCGATAGCTGGCAGCACTATATTTTGCCGTCAATCACCCTGGGCGCAGCGGTGGCGTCGGTGATGGCGCGCTTTACCCGCGCGTCCTTTGTCGATGTGTTAAGCGAAGATTACATGCGCACCGCGCGGGCGAAAGGGGTGAGTGAAACCTGGGTGGTGCTCAAGCACGGACTGCGCAACGCCATGATCCCGGTCGTCACCATGATGGGGCTGCAGTTTGGCTTTTTGCTCGGCGGTTCCATCGTGGTGGAGAAGGTCTTTAACTGGCCGGGGCTGGGGCGTCTGCTGGTGGATTCGGTGGAAATGCGGGATTACCCGGTGATACAGGCCGAAGTGCTGTTATTCTCGCTGGAGTTTATTCTTATCAACTTAGTGGTGGATGTGCTCTACGCAGCCATTAACCCGGCTATCAGGTACAAGTAAGGATGCGATTACGTCACTGGCGCCGTCAGGCGATATTGAACGCGATGCCTCTGGTGAAACCGGAGCGGGTGCGCACGCCGTGGTACGAATTCTGGCGGCGCTTTCGTCGCCAGCATGCGGCGCTGATTGCCGGTCTGTTTGTGCTGGCGCTGATTGTGGTGGCGGTGTTTGCCCGCTGGCTGACGCCGTTTGATGCGGAAAATTATTTCGACTACGACCGGCTCAACGAAGGTCCGTCGGCGCTGCACTGGTTCGGCGTGGACTCGCTGGGCAGGGACATCTTCAGCCGGGTGCTGGTCGGCGCGCAAATCTCCCTCGCGGCGGGGGTATTCGCTGTGCTGATCGGCGCGGCGATCGGTACGGTGCTGGGGCTGCTGGCGGGCTACTATGAAGGCTGGTGGGATCGGCTGATTATGCGCATCTGCGATGTGTTGTTCGCCTTTCCCGGCATTCTGCTGGCGATAGCCGTGGTGGCGGTGCTCGGCAGCGGCATTGCTAACGTGATTATCGCCGTGGCGATATTCTCGATCCCGGCCTTCGCGCGCCTGGTACGTGGCAATACGCTGGTGTTGAAGCAGCAAACATTTATCGAGTCGACCCGAAGCATTGGCGCCAGCGATGCGACGATCCTCTTCAACCATATTCTGCCCGGAACCGTTTCGTCGATTGTGGTGTTTTTTACCATGCGCATAGGGACGTCGATCATTTCGGCGGCAAGTCTGTCGTTTCTTGGTTTAGGGGCGCAGCCGCCGACGCCGGAGTGGGGCGCGATGCTTAATGAAGCGCGAGCGGATATGGTGATCGCGCCGCACGTGGCGCTGTTCCCGGCGGTGGCGATATTTTTGACGGTACTGGCGTTTAACCTGTTAGGCGATGGACTGCGGGACGCGCTGGATCCGAAAATTAAAGGGTAAGCGAGGGGAAGGGACCGGTGTTGACCGGATGCGACATAGATGGCGCATCCGGCAATCCTGAGGGGCAAACGTTAAACCCGGGAACCCCACAAATCATATTCGTCGGCGTTTTCCACCTTAACGCGAATCACATCGCCGGGCTTCACGTGGGTCTCACCGTTCAGGTAAACCGCGCCGTCAATTTCCGGTGCGTCCGCCATGCTGCGGCCGATCGCGCCTTCCTCGTCCACCTCATCAATGATGACCAGTATCTCGCGGCCCACTTTCTCCTGCAGGCGTTCGGCGGAAATCTGTTGCTGTAGCTGCATAAAGCGGTTCCAGCGCGCTTCTTTTACCTCTTCCGGCACCTGATCCGGCAGCGCGTTCGCGCCTGCGCCCTCGACCGGGCTGTATTTGAAACAGCCGACGCGGTCGAGGCGCGCTTCTTTCAGGAAGTCGAGCAGCATCTGGAAATCGTCTTCCGTCTCACCCGGGAAACCGACGATAAACGTCGAACGCAGCGTCAGTTCCGGACAGATTTCACGCCACTGTTTGATGCGCGCCAGCTGGCGGTCAACGGAACCCGGACGCTTCATGAGCTTTAGAATGCGCGGGCTGGCGTGCTGCAACGGAATATCCAGATACGGCAGGATTTTGCCTTCCGCCATCAGTGGGATCACGTCATCGACATGTGGATACGGATAGACGTAATGCAGACGCGTCCAGATGCCGAGCCTGGACAACTGCTCGCACAGACTCACCATGCTGGTTTTCACCGGCTCGCCGTTGTGGAAACCGGTGCGGTGTTTCACGTCCACGCCGTAGGCGGAAGTGTCCTGGGAAATCACCAGGATCTCTTTTACCCCTGCGTCGACGAGGCGTTTGGCTTCGCTCAGTACTTCGCCAATGGGACGGCTGACAAGATCGCCACGCATGGACGGAATAATGCAGAAGGTGCAGCGATGGTTACAGCCTTCGGAAATTTTCAGATAGGCGTAGTGACGCGGGGTCAGCTTCACGCCCTGTTCCGGCACCAGGCTCAGGAACGGATTATGCTTCGGTTTGGGCACGTAATGATGGACGTGTTCCAGAACCTGCTCATAGCTGTGCGGTCCGGTAATTTCCAGCACTTTCGGATGGACTTCGCGGATCTGATCTTCTTTCGCGCCCAGACAGCCTGTCACGATCACTTTGCCGTTTTCATTCAGCGCTTCGCCGATGGCTTCCAGCGACTCCTGCACGGCGCTGTCGATAAAGCCACAGGTATTAACGATGACCATATCTGCATCGTCATAGCTCGGGACAACGTCGTAACCTTCAGTGCGCAGTTCCGTCAGGATACGTTCTGAATCGACAAGGTTCTTCGGGCAGCCAAGAGAGACAAAACCAATCTTTGGCTGCAGGGAGGGATTTCGGGTTTGTGACATGCTGATTTACTCACGTTGCATCAATGGCGCGGGATTTTAACGGCATAGTGGCGGAAATTATACAGGAATGTGCGCGTCCCGACAGAATAGTTATTAGCGGCGGCGAAAACGCCCTGGCTCAGCGCTGCTGAGGGAGGTCAGATGTACTATTAACATTGTAAATAATGTTAATTCCCGGTGAATTATTGATCTCCGGCAGCTTTTTGAGCAAAAAACGACCATACTATAAAATTGCACTATGGTTGCAAAAAGGAGGAACGAAGTATGTTCGTTGACAGACTGAGAACCGATCTGCTGAATAAGCTGATCAACGCCAGGATAGACCTCGCTGCGTATCTGCAGCTACGGAAGGCGAAAGGATACATGTCAGTCAGCGAGAATGATCATCTACGTGATAACTTTTTCGAACTGAACCGTGAGCTGCACGATGAATCGTTGCGCTTCACTTTGCATCTCGACCAGGAAGAGTGGGATGCTTTGCACCGTGCCGAAGGGGCGCTGGCCGCTGCTGCCGTGTGCCTGATGAGCGGACATCATGACTGTCCGACTGTCATTGCCGTCAACGCAGATAAACTCGATAACTGCCTGACGACGTTAACGCTGAGCATTCAGAGTCTGCAGGCCAACTCAACGGCTGAATATGCCTGAAGCCAGTTCTGGAAACCTGTCTGTAATAAGGGGGAGGATGCTCCCCCTTCATATTAAGTTTTTGTAAAAATCGCCGCGTTATGTTCCTTGCTGACTACGCTTTAACCCAGAGCCATCAAGGAGGCGTTATGCGTCTATCGCTTATCCCGTTTATCCCCGCACTGTTATTTTCAGCGTTAGCGCAGGCCGCCCCCCCCGCGGTCAACGTTGAGGTATTGCAAACCAAACTGGACCACCCGTGGGCGCTGGCGTTCCTGCCGGAGGATACCGGTATGCTGATCACCCTGAAGGGGGGTCAGCTACGTCACTGGCAGGCGGGAAAAGGGCTTTCCGACCCGCTGGCGGGCGTCCCTAAGGTCTGGGCGAACGGTCAGGGCGGTCTGCTGGACGTGGTGCTGGCGCCGGACTTTGCCGAAACGCGGCGTGTCTGGCTCAGCTATGCGGAAGCCGACGCGGAGGGTAAAGCAGGCACGGCGGTCGGCTTCGGGCGGCTCAGCGACGATCTTTCGCGGCTGGAGAACTTCCAGACCGTATTCCGCCAGATGCCCAAACTGTCCACCGGTAATCATTTCGGCGGCCGTCTGGTGTTTGACGGTAAGGGACATCTGTATATTGGTCTTGGCGAAAACAATCAGCGACCCACGGCGCAGGATCTCGACAAACTTCAGGGCAAAGTGGTGCGTCTTACTGAGCAGGGTGAAGTACCGTCTGATAACCCGTTTGTCAACAAGGCGGGGGCGCGTCCAGAAATCTGGTCTTACGGGATCCGCAACCCACAGGGGATGGCGATGAATCCGTGGAGTCAGGTACTGTGGCTGAATGAGCACGGCCCGCGTGGCGGTGATGAGATCAATATCCCAGAGAAAGGCAAAAATTACGGCTGGCCGCTGGCTACATGGGGGATCAACTACAGTGGCTTTAAGATCCCGGAAGCAAAAGGGGAAACGGTGGAAGGCACCGAGCAGCCGATTTTTTACTGGAAGCATTCCCCGGCAGTCAGCGGCATGGCGTTTTACAACAGCAACACGTTCCCGCAGTGGAAGCAAAAGGTGTTTATCGGCGCGCTGAAGGATGAAGATGTGATCGTCATGAACGTCGACGGGGATAAGGTCAGCGAAGAGGGACGCATTCTGGGTGAACGGGGTCAGCGCATCCGCGACGTGCGCGTCGGACCCGACGGTTATCTGTATGTTCTGACCGACGAGTCCGACGGCGAGCTGTGGAAAGTTAGCCCGCGTAGTTAGCGCATAATCCGCCTGAGTACGCGGTTAGCCTGCTGTTCAAATTCGCTGGCCGCTTCATCGATCGTTGCTTTTCCATGGTCGATGTTTTCCCGTGCGGCGGTAAAGAGAGCGATAATTTGCGGATCTTCCAGCCACGGCATAACCGGCGAGTGGTTCGGTAGCGCCGCGGACTGCTGGAGTCCGGTGACCACCGGATCGTCGTCTTTTAATACGCCGGCGTCGCGCAGAATTTTCTCGCCTGCCGCACTCAGCGGAACGCCACGTTCCAGCCCGGTCGCCAGCACACCCTCGGGCTGACTCATCAGAAAATCGATCAGCATTGCCGCTTCCTGAGGGTGTTTGCTGTGTTTACTAATAGAGAACATGAGCGCGGTTTTATTAAATTGCCCGGCATCTTTTGCGCCTTCACGCATCGGATATGGCCCCATTACCAGATCGGACGGATTGGGGAGATTCTGTGATTCCGCTGGATACAGCACATTCCAGTTATAAATACCGGCCCATTCACCGTTGATCCACGGCTTCATTTCGTAATAGACCCCTTTACCGTAGGCCGCCAGCTCTTTGGCATCCGGGATGACGTGCTGGTCGGTCAGTTGCTTATAGAAGGTAAAGGCTTCCACCAGCTCCGCATGACTCCAGGCGATTTTGCGCCGTTGCTCATCAACCATGGGCTTTTGGTATTTTTGATACAGCCAGGAACGCAACAGCAGCAACCCGTCCTGTTCTGAAAGGATCAACGGATAATAGTTATCGCCGAGCTTCTGTTTGAAAACCGGTCCGGCCTTCAGCAGTTCATCCCAGGTTTCAGGAAACGCCACGCCCGCTTTTTTCCATGTCGCCGCGTTGTAATAAAACAGCATGACGTTTGCCGAGACGGGAATCGCGTTAATTTTGCCCTTGACGGTGGTGGTCGCCAGCGAGGCGGGAGAATACTGGTCCAGCCCAATCGGCCCGCTGAGCTGGCGGAGATCGTAAAAACCCTCGCCGTTTTTCGACAGCAGGGTCAGCCAGTTCCAGTTGGTTTGCATAACGTCGGCTTCCGTGCCGCTGTTCATTTGCGTGGTGAAACGCGAATAGTAACCGTCCCAACCGGTATATTCCGCTTTCACCTTAATACCGGGATACCTGGCCTCGAATGCGTCCAGCGCTTTCAACGTGGCCTGATTACGTACTTTCCCGCCCCACCAGGCAAAGCGAATCTCTACCGGTTTAGCGGACCAGGCGCTGGCGGCGGCGCTCAGACCGCAGCAAACCAGCAGAAATAACAGTGATTTTCTCATCGTAAACGTTCTCCATGTTGATTTATGTCCGGCTATTGCGCTGCTGCCGACGAGAATCAGTAAGTTGTTTCACCAGGCGCATTTCCTCTTCGCGCCATGGCGTGCCGTCCGGTTTCAGCACATCGTGAAACCAGAGCGACTGCGGGTCAGGATGGCATTTATTGACCCCAGGCCAGGGGATCCAGGTTTGCGTTTTGCCCTGCACCAGCCCCCAGTGATAGCAGCCGGTATCGAAGGCGCTGAACAGCGGCAGTTGCTCGCTGAAGACACACTGGGTGTGGCGGGAAAGCCATTCGGTGCAAAGCACCGGACGGCCGTAGCGGGAAAGGGTATGCAGAAGCGATGCCTGGGTTGCTGCTGGCGCGTAGGCGTGATAGCTGATGATATCCGACAGCGCTATTGCGGCAACGTCAATGGGATGTTCAAGGGTGCCCCAGACATCATGCTCAACGTGCCAGGCGGCAGCGGTCAGCGGCTGTGAGGGGCTGGCGCTCCGCGCCCAGCTAAAAACCTTGCGCAGCAGTCGCAGGGCGTGTTCTTCCAGTTCCACATCCACTTCCGCATAGTCGGTGGGGGAGACGAACACGCCACGGTTGCCCGGTTCGTTGTACAGGTCCCAGATGGCGATGCGCCCGTCGTTGGCGAAACGGGTAATGATATCGCAAACATAGGCTTCCACCTGTGGCCACGGGTCAGCAGACATCACTATCTCCCGGCCCGGGCTGGCGGCGGCCTGGCTGTTATGTACGCCGGGAGTGGGCGCTTTTTGCGGTCCATACCACGGCTCGTCGCCGGAAAAACCACAGTCGTCCAACAGCGTCAACATCACCTGCATATTGTGGCGCGCGGCAACGTTGAGAAAAGCGTCAATACGCGCCATCAACCCGTCCCGGTCATGCTGCCAGACCACATACGGCAGATTAGTACGCAGTGCGTTGTAACCGTATCGTTCCGCCCACGCCAGCTCCTGTTCAATTACCGGTAAATCAAAGGTCTCAGCCTGCCACATTTCGTTCCAGTTAACGGCGGTCCGTGGAAGATAGTTGAATCCGCAGGCCCAGCCGTGCTGCGCAAACCATGCCTGCGCCTGGCGAATAGTCCATTGTTGTTGCATCGTTTTTCTCCTTGCTAATATTATTAGCTAATTTTTATTAACTTTATTTCAGATGCAATCACGGCGCGAGGAATCTGCAAAGGCGTTCACAAATTAACGCCGGGGAGAGTGTGGTATAGTCTGGCGAGGCAGAAGGAGTTGATATGCAAAAGAAGAATAAAATAACCATGAGTGATATTGCCCGCGAAGCGGGGGTATCACAGGCTACCGTGTCGCTGGTTCTGAATAACAGCCGCAGCATTCGCTTAAGCGAGGCCACGCGCGAGCGCGTGTTTCAGGCCGCGCGGCTGTTGGGTTATCAAAAACTGACGGTAGCGCATCGCCAGGAAGGGCAGGAGGAAATCGCCCTGCTGGTCAGCGGGATGCCGGGCTACGACCCCTTTGTCGACGCGTTAAGCGAGGCCAGCAGCACCGCCTGGCAGCATGACATGCTGCTTAGCGTCTATGATTACGGTGATGACGTTGAACTGGCGCGGCATATTTTGCAACAGCTTGCCCAGCGCCACTGCGCGGGCGTTATTTTTGCCAGTCCGGTTACCCGGGTCTTTGACTTTTCCCCGTTCAGACATGCCGTTCAGATGCCTGTGGTCCTGCTGAATCAGTACGATCCGACGCGTCCTCTGTTGCCTACCTTCTTGCCGGATGATAAGGCTAACGCCTGTCAGGTGACACAGCATTTGCTCGATCAGGGCGTGACGCGTATCGCGCATATCATGGGCGACGAATGGATGGACGCCAGTCGGTTACGTCTGGAAGGTTACCAGCAGACCCTCGGGGCCGCGGGCATTCCTCTGGAAGAACAGCTTGTTCGCCAGACAGACTGGTCGCTGAACGCAACCTATCACGCCACCCAGGCGTTGATGCAGTTGCCTCAGCCGCCTGAGGCCATTTTTTGCGCCAGCGACTGGATGACGTTGGGCTGCTATCAGGCGCTGGCGGCGATGGGCGTGAAGATCCCCGACGATATACTGGTGTGCGGTTATGACGATCAGCGCATTTCACATCAGCTCACCCCGCAGCTTACCAGCGTTCAGCTGGCCTATAACGAGCTGGGGAAAATGGCGGTGGAATATTTATGTCAGGGCGATGATAACGCGACGCACTGTAGGCTGGTGGGTAAACTTCAGGTACGCGGCAGTAGCCTGCGTACCGGAAAAGGGCCGGGGCGAAAAGAATCTTAACCGGCCTGATTGCGCGCATTAACTTACCGGGATCATCACCGTTTTACGAAACGCCGGGCGTTCGGCAAGCTGCTGATACCAGCGTTCGAGGTGCGGGCGCGGGGTCCTGGTCAGGCCGACGTTAAACAGGTTATAGACGAACGGCGCGATGGCGATGTCGCCCAGGCCGAACGCATTTCCCGAAAACCAGGTGTGATTCGCCAGTTCTGCATCAAGAATCGCAAACAGCTCATCACAGCGTTTGGCGCCGGCATCAATTACGGCCTGGTCGCGCTGCTCCGGTGGGGTGCGCACCAGGCCCATCAGCACCACGCGATGCGCCGGGCTGAGCGTCTGGTTCGCCCAGTCCATCCATTTTTCACCCTCAGCGCGGCGCGCAGGCGCATCGACCCACAGGCGTTTCTGTCCATACTGCGCCGCCAGATAACGCACGATTGCGTTGGATTCCCAAAGCACAAGATCCGTTTCATCGTCACGCAACAGAGGCACCAGCCCGTTCGGATTCATCGCCAGATAATCGGGATCCTGATTCACACCAAACTGGCCTCCCGCCAGGATATGGCTAAACGGTAATTCCAGTTCTTCGAGCGTCCATAACACTTTCTTGACGTTGGTTGAGTTATTGCGACCCCACAGCGTAATCATAATTACCCCTCACAAAATGGACAGCCTCCGGGCTGCGTTCGTCTTCCATGGTGAGATAAACCTAACATTTACGCAACAGTCTGCAAAAAAAACGCCCCGGTTGCAGCGTGACGGGGCGTTATTGCATAAACTTTAAAAACTTTACCAACTTACGGTTCCCTTACGCTTCTTAGTGCGTTATTACTCACCGCACTTATTATACGGTGGTATGACGTATATTTTTTTGAATGGATACTCGGGTGGCATTTATGACGTATTTATCTTCTTCCCTCCGTAATATCGCAGCGGGTTCAGCCCTGTTATTCCTTTTCGCGCCAACCGCAATGGCGGCGGAACAGACCATTGCCGCGCCTGCCGTGGATGCGCGCGCGTGGATTTTAATGGATTACGCCAGTGGTAAAGTGCTGGCGGAAGGTAACGCTGACGAGAAGCTGGACCCGGCGAGCCTGACGAAAATCATGACCAGCTACGTTGTCGGGCAGGCGCTGAAAGCGGGCAAAATTAAGTTGACCGATATGGTGACCATTGGTAAAGACGCATGGGCGACCGGCAACCCGGCGCTGCGCGGCTCGTCGGTCATGTTTCTTAAGCCTGGCGATCAGGTGGCGGTATCTGACCTGAATAAAGGGGTGATCATCCAGTCCGGCAACGACGCCTGTATTGCCCTGGCGGACTATGTCGCCGGCAGCCAGGAATCGTTTATCGGTCTGATGAATGCTTATGCGAAAAAGTTGGGGCTGACCAACACTACGTTCCAGACAGTTCACGGCCTGGATGCGCCGGGCCAGTTCAGTACCGCGCGCGACATGGCGCTGCTTGGCAAAGCGTTGATCCACGATGTGCCGGAAGAGTACGCCATCCATAAAGAAAAAGAGTTTACCTTTAATAACATCCGCCAGCCTAACCGTAACCGTCTGCTGTGGAGTTCCAGTCTCAACGTTGATGGTATGAAAACAGGTACCACGGCGGGCGCGGGGTATAACCTGGTGGCATCGGCAACCCAGGGCGATATGCGCCTGATCTCGGTGGTGTTGGGGACCAAAACCGATCGCATCCGCTTTAACGAATCGGAAAAACT
Organism: Citrobacter sp. 50677481; assembly: GCF_001463265.1. Lineage (NCBI taxonomy): Bacteria > Pseudomonadati > Pseudomonadota > Gammaproteobacteria > Enterobacterales > Enterobacteriaceae > Citrobacter > Citrobacter sp. 50677481. The sequence goes on along the minus strand of NZ_LNHZ01000036.1, from coordinate 74,593 downwards.
GTTGACCTGGGGCTTCCGCTTCTTTGAGACCGTGACGCCGATCAAACCAGACGCCACTTTCGTCACCCAGCGCGTCTGGTTTGGCGACAAGAGTGAAGTCAACCTGGGCGCTGGTGAAGCCGGGTCGGTGACCATCCCGCGCGGACAGCTGAAAAACCTGAAGGCCAGTTTTACCCTGAATGAACCGCAGCTCACCGCGCCACTGAAAAAAGGTCAGGTTGTCGGCACCATCGACTTCCAGCTTAACGGGAAATCCATTGAACAACGTCCGTTGATGGTCATGGAAAACGTCGAAGAGGGCGGCTTCTTTAGCCGGATGTGGGATTTCGTGATGATGAAGTTCCACCAGTGGTTTGGCAGCTGGTTCTCTTAAAACGCCAGAAGGCCGGAGAAACGCCGTCTCCGGCCTGATTTAGTACATCACCTTTATCCGCTGCGCTTTGGCGAAGTGGATAAATTCATCGTCGGGACAGCGGTCGCTGACTATTGCGTCAAAGCGTTTCAGATCGCCCATTCGCGCCGGGCGCACTTTGCCGAATTTACTGTGATCCACCACCAGGACATGACGCTGCGCCATCGACATCGCCCAGTGCTTCACCGGTAATTCTTCCAGGTTAAAACAGGTCGCGCCTTTGCTGATATGTACCCCTGCGGCGGAATAAAAGGCAATGTCCGGACAGATATTGTTCAACGTTTCCTGCGCGTCAAGCGGCTTGAAAATGGCGTTGCTGGCATGAAATTCACCGCCGCAAAGAATGGCGCGGCACAGCGGTTTTTCCTGCAGCGCGAGAAAGGTATTCAGTGAATAACAGACCGCGGTGAACGGTGTGTCGTTATCGATCGCTTCGATGATCCACGGCGTGGTGGTGCCGCAGTCAAAAAACAGCGTTTGATGAGGCTGAACCAGTTCTGCCGCCAGGTGCGCCGCACGCCGCTTTTCTTCGACCAGGCGAGACTTTTGATCGCTTAACAGGTAATGGCTGGCGCTGCGGGGCTCCAGCACAATATAGCCGCCCAGCAGCACGACCGGCGCGCTACGGCTATTCAGGTCGCGACGAATTGTCATTTCAGAAACGCCCAGCAGGGTCGCGGCTTCCTTGAGATGAAGTTTATCGCTGCGTTTCAGTGCCTGCAGCAGTTGACCAATACGCTCATCGCGACGAGTTTCCATAATTCCCCTGGACGAATAAATAAGCACGCTGCTGATAGCAGAGTGCTTAATATTACTCTTTTTCCCCCGGTTTAGTCACGCACCCAGCCTTTGCGAATGGGCAGGGCAAAGCAGAACCGATAGGCATTTTGCAGCCCGCGATACAGAGCCGCGCCGTATTTTTGCCAGATCATCTGCGCGTTCAGACAGCCAATCATCCCCGCCAGCAGTCCGCCGAGCATATCAAGCGGCCAGTGAACGCCAAGATAAATGCGGGACCAGGCGATGGTGAGCGCCAGCGCCATCAGGATGACGCCGGACCACAGGCGATGCCAGAAAAGAAACGCCAGCGCAAAGGTAAAAATGACCGTTCCGTGATCGCTTGGATAAGAGTCGTCCGCCGCATGGGGAAGATAGTGGTAGCCCACGCCTTCCGCAAACGGGCGCTCGTGGGGGAACAGGTACCCCATCAGCCAGGAGACCAACAGGCTTACCGCCAGCGCCAGCGTCATTTTGACAATCAGTTGGCGCTGGGCGCAAACCTGGCCGCGCGGCCCCCAAAGCCAGAGCGCTACGGCGGCGAGGGGCACGATACCGATCAGATCTTTTGCGATAAAGATAGCGAGGGAAATCATCCAGGACGCCGAGTCCGGCGTAGCGTTAATTAACGAGAACAATGAATAGTTTATATTTTCCAGCATAACTTCCAGACTCAGTGCGTTGACGTAATAACCTGTGCAGGAACGAGAATAAAATTGGCGATCCCACGGGTAAAGCGGCATTGTCCTATTCACCTGTTAAATGAGGTGTTTTTAAGACATTAACGCCTGTTAATCGCTCATGATAAAGCCGCTAACGTAGACTGACCTTAAACCAACGGTGGCGGTAGAGATGAGACGGTAAAAATGTGCGCAATTTACTTTCGCTGCGCATAATTCACTATCTCCGGTGGCGCAGTTTCATTACACTTTGCGCGATTTTTAACTGGCGATGAGATTGCATGCAAAACCGTTTACAACAAGGTGCCCGGCTTGGACGTCAGGCGCTGCTTTTCCCCCTCTGTCTGGTGCTCTACGAATTCTCAACCTATATCGGTAACGATATGATCCAACCCGGCATGCTGGCGGTGGTGGCGCAGTATCAGGCGGGGATTGACTGGGTACCGACATCCATGACCGCCTACCTGGCGGGCGGCATGTTTCTGCAGTGGTTGTTAGGGCCGCTGTCGGACCGTATTGGCCGTCGGCCGGTCATGTTAGCTGGCGTGGTATGGTTTATTGTCACCTGTCTCGCCACGCTGCTGGCGCAAACGATCGAACAGTTCACCCTGCTGCGTTTTTTGCAGGGCATCAGTTTATGTTTCATTGGTGCGGTAGGTTATGCGGCGATACAGGAGTCGTTTGAGGAAGCGGTGTGTATCAAGATCACCGCGTTAATGGCCAACGTCGCGCTGATCGCGCCGCTATTAGGTCCGCTGGTTGGCGCGGCCTGGGTGCACGTTCTGCCGTGGGAAGGGATGTTTGTGCTGTTTGCCGTACTGGCGGCGATGGCGTTTTTTGGACTGCAACGGGCGATGCCTGAAACGGCGACGCGCATCGGCGAGCCGCTTTCGTTAAAGGCGCTCGGACGTGATTACCAGCAGGTCATGAAGAACGGGCGCTTTGTCGCTGGCGCGCTGGCGCTCGGATTTGTCAGTTTGCCGCTGCTGGCCTGGATTGCGCAGTCGCCGATTATCATTATCAGCGGTGAACAGCTCAGCAGTTATCAATATGGCCTGCTGCAGGTGCCGATTTTCGGCGCTCTGATTGCCGGAAATCTGGTGCTGGCGCGTCTGACTTCCCGCCGCACGGTGCGTTCGCTGATTATCATGGGCGGCTGGCCGATTGTGCTGGGGCTGATTCTTGCCGCGGCGGCAACGGTGGTTTCATCCCATGCTTATCTGTGGATGACCGCCGGGCTGAGCGTCTATGCGTTTGGTATTGGTCTGGCGAATGCCGGGCTGGTACGTTTGACCCTGTTTGCCAGCGACATGAGCAAGGGCACTGTTTCCGCGGCGATGGGGATGTTGCAAATGCTCATTTTCACCGTCGGCATAGAGGTCAGCAAATATGCTTATCTGAGCGGTGGAAACGGATTGTTCAGCCTGTTTAACCTCACTAACGGTATTCTTTGGCTGCTGCTGATGGCGATCTTCCTGAAAGATAAACGGGTCGGGAACACCCGGGAAGGATAACGCCTTGATGCCTGATGGCGTTGCGCTGGCCTGGAGAGCAAAAATTGACAGGCTGTAAGACGCAAAGCGTTGCCATCAGGCTTTCATCAGATCTTAATGAAACGGCGCTTCGTTGTTTAACACCTTATCAATAATATCCAGCACACCTTCCTCGTTATTCGAACCCGCGCGGTATTTCGCCGCGGCGGCCACCCCTTTCCCCGCATGTTCCATCGCAAAGCTAAAGCCTGCCTGGCGCAGCATTTCAATATCATTACCGCCATCGCCGAAGGCCACCACTTCGCTGTCGTCAATGCCCCAGCGCTGCTGTAGCAACCGCAAACCGTTGGCTTTGTGTACGCCCGGGATGATCAAATCGATACTGCCGTAGCCGGTGTGGACCGGCACCATGATATCGCCGATAGCCTCATGCAGCGCGCGCTGGACCTGCGGGATTTTGTCATCTGAAATATTCAGGCCGAATTTGAAAAACACATCGTTAATATTGTCGAAGCTGTCAACGAATTCGAGTCGGTGATAGTACATACCTGCCATCGTTTTCATCGCATCGCTATAGGTTTTCAGGGTATAGGCGCTGCTTTTTCCGCAGGCGATAATGTCGACATCGCGCCGGGTCAGCAGATGATCAACGATGGCGCTAAACGCCGCTTTCGGCAGTTCGCCATTAAAAACATCTTCACCTTCACTGACCACCCAGCCGCCATTTTCCGCGACGAAGGCAATCTCATTGGCTATCTCTGGAAAGAAAGAGATAAGCTGGTAATACTGGTTGCCGCTGGCGACCACGAAACGAATCCCTCGTGCTTTCATCTGCGCGTACTGCCTCAGAAAGCGTTCGCGGTTATAGGTTTTCCGATCGCTCAGAAAGGTGCCGTCCATATCCACAGCAATTAACTTAATAGCCATTTATCCCTTCTCCGTCGCAGTTTGCGTTGTTGATTCCGGTTTGGCGACCGCTCTCGCCACGATTGCCGCCAGTAGCACCAGCGCCAGCACCACCAGCATGGCGCTGCGCAGTCCGTAGTGCTCACCGAGATAGCCTAACAGCGGCGGTCCAACCAGGAACGCCAGATAACCCGTCGTTGCCACAACGCTGACGCGGGTTGGCGCGTCCGGACCCGTATCGCTGGCGGCAGAGATGGTCAACGGGAAGCCCAGCGATGCGCCGAGTCCCCACAATATGACCGAAACGCCCGCCACCCAGGCGCTGTCGACAAAAATGATCAGCCCGATGCCGAGCGCGCCCATCAGCGCGCTGGCACGAACAACCGCCACGCGACTGTAGCGATCGATAAACCAGCCGCCAGCAAAGCGTCCGACGGTCATACCGAGGGTAAAGCCAGCGTAAATCAACGAGCCGGACGTCGGACTGAAGCCGTGGCCGTCAACCATCAGCAGCGGTAGCCAGTCATTCGCGGAACCTTCGGCAAAGGCCATTGCCAGCACCACGACGCCGATAAGCAGCAGTTGCATATCACGCCAGAAGGGAACACCTTTTGCCTGAGGCGTTGAACCGTCGCTGGCGTTTTTGCCCGTGCCGTCCGGAATTGCCCGAATAGCAATAAAAATCGGGGCGATGGCCACCAGAGAGGCCAGTAATATGTGCGTGGTCGCCGCCACGCCAAAAGCGGTTAAAAACATCCCCACGCCTGCGCCAGCCAGCGTTCCAAGGCTGTAAAACCCGTGCATCATTGGCAACACGGTCTTATTCATCTCACGTTCAACCGCCGCGCCTTCGATGTTAATCGCCACTTCCGCCGATCCAAAACTGGCGCCGAACACGCCTAATCCCAGCGCAAACAGCAGCGGCGAGGCGAACCCTAACGCGAGACACAGCACTAACATTCCCAACACCGCGCAGGACATAGTGGTGCGGATCACGTTGCGGGTGCCAAATCGTTTCACCAGCCAGGCCGAACAAAGGATGCCGCTCATCGAACCAATGGACAAACCAAACAGGACGGCGCCCATTTCCGCCGTTGAGACGGAGAGCGTGTCGCGAATCGCTGGCGTACGCGTCGCCCAGGAAGCCATCAGCAGGCCGGGCAAAAAGAAGAACATAAACAGCGCCCAGGTTCGGCGTTGCAGGGCTTTACGTGAGGAAAGGGCAGTCATTAAGTTCACATCGTTAATGAAGGACAGGAGACAACATTAGCAATAAAGTGTACATTTGTACATAAACCCGTTCTGAGGAAAAAATGTGCGACGTGCTAATGACCCACAGCGGCGAGAGAAAATTATTACGGCCACGCTTGAGGCGGTAAAAGAGCACGGCATTCACGCCGTCACGCATCGCAAAATCGCGGCGATTGCCGGTGTTCCGCTGGGATCGTTAACCTACTATTTTTCGGGTATCGATGAGCTGCTCACTGAGGCATTGAGTCAGTTTACCGATACCATGTCTGAGCAGTATCAGGCCTTCTTTGCCGACGTGAGCGACGCGCAGGGCGCCTGTCTGGCTATTACCGGGATGATCCACAGTTCGCAGGTCACCACGCCGGAAAACATGGCGTTGATGTACCAGCTTTACGCTTTCGCCAGCCGTAAACCGGCATTAAAAACGGTGATGCAAAACTGGATGCAGCGCAGCCAGCGTACGCTGGAACAGTGGTTTCCCCCCGGCACTGCCCGCGCGCTGGACGCGTTTATTGAAGGGATGACGCTGCACTTCGTGACCGACCGCACGCCCCTGTCGCGGGAGGAAATCCTGCTAATGGTGAAGCGCATAGCGGGAATAGTGTAAGCATGTCGGAAGGGATCGCGGCTGGAGTTTTAAGTAATAAAAACACTTTATTACCACTCCACGGAAAATGGGGCTCCATAGTTATCGTGACCATTCGGATCTGCATAAATGCTTTAGTCGCAAGAGGCAAAAAAGCATTATGCAGAGCAAAGAGTGTCGGGTATTAGCAAAACGTCTAACGATCTAACTCTTGATATATAGCATAGATACCCTCTGTCTTAAATTCACCATGGGCACAATGGATTGCTTTTTTTTGCTCATTCAAAATGTACTTTCTGACTTTCCTGGAATAGTGTATTGTTAGCATAAACCCCAATGGCAACCATAATAAAATAAACATTGTCAGAGGAACAAAAGAGTACATGAAAAACTTATCTTTATTAAATTTTTTTATGGATTTTTCGATATAATTTATTCCGTCTTGCGTGGTTAACAGACTGCATAAATTTTCTTTGTTTTCGATCGTAAGTGCATTGTATTGCCTGGTGCTAGTTGGTGATTTTTGTAAGCAGTCATCAGCAGAAATAGTCCAGTTTGCAGGAGCGAATATTGTCGCTGATGTCGCCATTTTTTTTGATATGTAAAATGCTTCGCCAGTTTTTTTCCAGTAAAGTAATGCCGTATCGGGTGGGGTCTTATAAGTTTGAATAAGTGCAGGCATGAAAAAGTAAACTGCAAGTATGAAAATAAATGAAAACGCAATTGTGATTATTTTCTCTGGCCAACCAGGGGCAGGTAAATTTTTTAAGGGGATGGTTATAAAGAATACGTTTAGTATAAATGCGGGGACACCAGACTTTTTTAATATCTCATTATGTGATTTTCTGTATTGAAAAAGTGCACCTATTAATTTGCATATAAGAATGACTGCGCCGATGATAGAAATCCATGCAGCGGCTGTTGCCGCAGGTGAGCTTAAAAATTCGGCATTGAATATGTTAAGAGGGGCAGAACTAACAGAACTCATAAAATCTCCAGAGGGTTGTTTTTATCCTTCAATCAATTTGTACCATCCAGAGCATAATTTTCAAGAGCTTATGAATTGATTAGCTGTTGCAATTATTTCATATAGATATGCAGCGGAGCGGGGTTATGCACCTTTTCACAAATTTTATCTGTCCTGGTTCTGTCATCGGTGTGGGCCAGAAAAACGGGCGGAGCATGGCAAAAAACCAATAGGGTTTATAGGTTGGATGCTGCGAGCGGCGGGTACGTAGATGGGGTCAGACGCGGGAAGGGCGGTCAGGAAAACGATCGGGTGTTCATGCATTCTATCGCCAGCCTGTTTTCTTCACCGGTCTTGCTGCCGTCACCCATAGAAAGAAAGTGAACAACGTTCATTGATTTGAAGACAACAACATTCCAGGCAACAAAAAACCCATCAACCTTGAACCGAAACGGCGGGGTTGATGGGCTCCACAAATTGGGGACATCAAAGAAAAGCAGTGGCACTAGTTATGACTGACGCCTTTAAGAAAAGTTCTGCGCATTTGCAAAAAATTTTCACTTAAGGCGTAACTTCAGTTTTATCCTAAGCCTGGCCAGATAATGATGATAAGCGTCCCCGCCAGTGTGAGCAGTACGTTCGCGATAGCATAGGTGCCCGCGTAGCCCAGCGCCGGAATGTTACTGCGCGCGGTATCGCTGATGATTTCCATTGCTGGCGCGCAGGTACGTGCGCCCATCATCGCGCCAAACAGTAGCGCGCGGTTCATGCGCAGGACATAGGCGCCAAACAGGAAGCAAATGATGACCGGGACCAGGCTGACGATAAGCCCGGCTACCAGCATCTGACCGCCAATCGCTCCCAGACCGTTGCCGATACCGCTACCCGCGCTCAGGCCCACGCCGGCCATGAAGACCATCAGACCGAACTCTTTCACCATATTTAGCGCGCCCTGTGGGATATAGCCGAATGTGGGATGGTTGGCGCGAAGAAAGCCAAGCATGATCCCGGCGAACAGCAGACCGGCCGCGTTACCGATGCCAAAGCTAAAATTACTGAACTGGAAGGTGATCATGCCGATCATCAGACCAATAATAAAAAATGCGCAGAAGGCGAGCAGATCGGTTACCTGGCTATGAATGGAGATAAAGCCAATGCGATCGGCAATCGTTTTTACGCGACGGGCATCGCCGCTAACCTGCAAAACATCCCCTTTGTTAAGCACCACGTTGTCGTCAATCGGCATTTCAATTTGCGAACGGATCACGCGGTTAAGGAAGCAGCCATGGTCGGTGAGCTTCAACTGAGCGAGGCGACGACCGACGGCATTGTGGTTTTTCACGACAATTTCTTCGGTGACAATACGCATGTCGAGCAGATCGCGGTCAAAAACTTCTTTCCCATTACGAAAGCTCGGATCGAGCCGGGCGTGCGCATCCGGATAGCCCACCAGCGCGATTTCATCGCCCATTTGCAGGACCGCGTCACCGTCCGGGTTAGCGAGTATGCCGTTACGGCGAATACGCTCGATATAACAACCGGTCTGGCGATAAATGCCCAGCTCGCGCAGGTTTTTCCCGTCCGTCCACGCCACCAGTTCGGGGCCGACGCGGTAAGCGCGAATAACCGGCAGGTAGACTTTGCGGTTGGTATCGGTATCCAGTCCCCGCTCACGGGCGATCTGCTGGGCGCTGGTTTGCAGATCCTGATGCTGGAGTTTAGGCAGGTAGCGCGCGCCGACGATCAGACTGACCAGACCGATAAGGTAGGTCAACGCATAACCCAGACTGAGGTTATCGAGCGCGCGGGACAGCTCTGCGCTCTCCATGCCGAAATGCCGCAACGTATCGCCCGCGCCGACCAGCACGGGGGTGGAGGTCATTGAGCCAGCCAGCATACCCGCCGTCAGGCCGATATCCCAGCCAAACAGCTTACCCAGCCCTAAGGCGATCAGCAGCGCGCTGCCGACCATCACCAGGGCCAGCATCAGGTAGTTTTTCCCGTCGCGAAAAAAAATGGAAAAAAAGTTAGGCCCCGCCTCAACGCCGACGCAGAAAATAAACAGCATGAAACCCAGGTTCAGGGCATCGGTGTTAATGCTGAAATGCTGCTGCCCTAATAATAGAGAGACCACTAAAACGCCAATGGAATTACCCAGTTGGACGGAACCCAGGCGCAATTTACCGAGACACAGGCCAAGCGCCAGTACGACAAATAATAACAGGATGTAATTCCCATTTAACAAATCGGCGACGTTTATATTCACGGAGGCTAACTTCTTGTTTACCAGTAAGCTGTTGAAAGAAATGATAATTTACGCTACTGTTTTTGCTATCTAATAAGGGCGGCAGTGTCATATTCGTCGCCCAAATATAAGCAGCACAACAATATATTTGGCTAGTTTAATCTCATTACGTATCAACGGCTATAAGAATCGTATGGGCGTAATTTGGCATGGATTGCTGATCGGCTTTATCTGACTGGACGCCACTGGCGAAAAGTGTGTTCGATAGAGACAGTGTCAGGAGAAACGATTGAAACATAAACAAGGTTGGGCAGGCGCGGTCTGCTGTTTTGTGCTCTTTGTGGTCGTCTGCGTGTTTCTGACGATGAACATGAAGGGGGCATTTCGGGCAGCCGGGCATCCTGAAATTGGGCTGTTGTTTTTTACGCTACCAGGTGCTGTTGCCAGTTTTTGCTCTCATCGTCGGGAGGTGATCAAACCTCTGCTCGGTGCGATGCTTGCAGCGCCTTGTTGTCTGGTGCTTATGCGCCTCTTTTTTACCCCCACCCGTTCGCTTTGGCAGGAGTTGGCGTGGTTATTCAGCGCCGTGTTCTGGTGCGCGCTGGGCGCCTTATGCTTCTTATTCATCAGCAGCCTGTTCAGGCCGCGTCAGCGTAAAAAACAGTAACGCCCTCGGATGAGGGCGTTTGACATGGATCCGCGTGGGCAAACCTGTCAGGCGAACAGGTTCAGATTCTCTTTTGCCCAGGCTTCGAAATCAGTGCAGCCGCCGATGTGTTTCTGATCGACGAAAATCTGCGGTACGGTTTCCACCGGTTTACCGACCGTTTTTTCCAGATCCGCTTTGGTGATGCCTTCAGCGTGAATGTCGATGTAGCGATAGTTAAAATCTTCGCGCTCGTTGCTCAGTTTTTCTGCCAACTCTTTCGCACGTACGCAGTATGGGCAACCCGGGCGACCAAAAATTACGGTAAACATATGTTTCTCCTTCAACTCTGAGCCTGACGGCGAATGGCGTTTATGATGCCGTGATTCGTTCAGCTTGAACAGTAGGTTGCGCCTTTTACTCTAATATCTTTAAGCTATATCTGTTAAGCAGATGAAAGCTAAACGCTTTACACTGTGCCGTCTACACTGATTCTTTCCGCTCAGACAGAGAAAAACGTCATGACTCCAACTATTGATCTGCTTCGTCACCATCGTTCAATTCGTCATTACACCGACCAGGCGATAACCCCCGAACAGCGAGAGGCGATCCTGGCGAGCGCACAGGCCACGTCCAGTTCCAGCTTTTTGCAGTGCACATCGATTATTCGTATCACCGATGCTGCTTTGCGTGAGGCGCTGGTGCCGTTAACCGGTGGACAACAGCACGTAGCCCAGGCCGCGGAATTCTGGGTTTTCTGCGCCGATTTCAACCGCCACCTGCAAATTTGCCCCGACGCCCAATTGGGCCTGGCGGAGCAACTGCTGCTCGGCGTCGTCGATACGGCCATGATGGCGCAAAACGCGCTGACCGCAGCAGAATCACTGGGGCTGGGCGGCGTGTATATCGGCGGTCTGCGCAATAATATTGAGGCGGTGACTGAACTGCTGAACTTGCCAAAACACGTTCTGCCGCTGTTTGGCCTGTGTCTCGGCTGGCCTGCCGACAATCCGGATCTCAAACCCCGTCTGCCTGCCGCCATCGTAGTGCATGAAAATGCCTACCAGCCGCTGAATCACGCGGCGCTCGCCGACTATGACGAACAGCTGGCGCAATATTATCTCACCCGTGGCAGTAATAACCGTCGCGATACCTGGAGCGATCATATTCGTCGCACCCTGATCAAAGAAAACCGTCCGTTCATTCTGGAATATTTGCATAAACAGGGGTGGGCTACGCGCTAAAAATGTTGCCGCTGTGTATGATACGCGGGACGTTGAACGGGTTATTCAGAGAGGTGCAGGGTGAAGATTGCCATATTGTCCCGGGACGGAACGCTCTATTCGTGTAAACGCCTGCGTGAAGCGGCAATGAAGCGCGGTCATCTGGTTGATATTCTCGACCCGCTTTCCTGTTATATGAACATCAACCCGGCGGCGTCGTCTGTTCATTACAAAGGGCGTCGGCTTCCCCATTATGACGCCGTTATCCCGCGTATAGGTTCTGCGATCACCTTTTACGGCACCGCGGCGCTGCGGCAGTTTGAGATGCTCGGGAGCTATCCGCTCAATGAGTCCGTGGCGATTACCCGCGCGCGCGACAAACTGCGCTCGTTGCAGCTGCTGGCGCGCCAGGGCATCGACCTGCCGGTTACCGGCATTGCGCACTCGCCGGATGACACCAGCGATCTCATCGATATGGTCGGCGGCGCGCCGCTGGTGGTGAAGCTGGTGGAAGGAACCCAGGGGATCGGCGTCGTGCTGGCGGAAACTCGCCAGGCGGCGGAAAGCGTGGTGGACGCCTTTCGCGGACTCAACGCCCACATTCTGGTGCAGGAATATATTAAAGAGGCAAAAGGGCGCGATATTCGCTGTCTGGTAGTGGGGGAGGAAGTGGTCGCCGCCATTGAACGCCGGGCGAAGGAGGGCGATTTTCGCTCGAATCTGCATCGTGGAGGAGTGGCTTGCATCGCCAACATTACGCCCCGGGAGCGTGAGATTGCGGTAAAAGCGGCGCAAACGCTGGGGCTTGATGTCGCAGGGGTGGATATTTTACGTGCTGAACGTGGTCCGCTGGTGATGGAGGTCAACGCGTCGCCTGGTCTGGAAGGCATTGAAAAAACGACCGGTGTCGATATCGCCGGACGAATGATCCAGTGGATCGAACGCCACGCGACGCCGGGTTTTTGTCTGAAAACGGGTGGCTGATCTGAATATCGCTGATGATCGTAGCGTGACGCGCGCTTTTTGCGTAAGCTGTGCCGGTATTTTTTTTCGTAAGAGGTAGCACATTATTATGACATCACTGGTCGTTCCCGATCTGGATACGTTGCGACAATGGCTCGACGACCTGGGCATGAGCTTTTTTGAATGTGATACCTGTCAGGCGCTGCACTTACCGCATATGCAAAACTTCGACGGCATTTACGACGCCAAATTAGACCTGGTTGATAACACGTTGCTGTTTTCCGCTATGGCGGAAGTCAGACCGTCTGCGCTGTTGCCGCTGGCGGCGGATTTGTCGGCGATCAACGCCAGCTCTCTCACGGTTAAAGCGTTTCTCGATATGCAGGACGATAATCTGCCAAAGCTGGTGGTTTGCCAGTCTTTATCCGTTATGCGCGGCATCACCTACGAGCAGTTTGAATGGTTCGTGCGTCAGAGCGAGGAGCAGATTTCGATGGTCATTCTTGAAGCGGGGGCGCACCAGATGCTCTACACCGCCGAAGAGGACGCGCAAAAAAGCAACGGCGAAATCCATTTTCTGCATTGATATCCCTTCAGGGAATCACGTGCAGAGCGCAGTCGCTGCCAGTGCGGCTGCGTATTACCCGCTTTTATGCTGCTTTTAACCTTTCTTTAAAGAATTATTCACCTCCTTTCCCGCCAATTCGCTTTATCACATAGACATAAATTGCATAAAAAATTGATAAAAGGCGTTTTTTAATCTGGGCTATGGCCTGAAAACCTGGCTAAAGTTATTCTTGCGATGCGCTGTAACAGCGAGCAATAACGGCCAGGAGAGCGTCCGTTCTTTCCTGAGTGTGCCGGATGACAAAGTATGCACGATTCTTGCATAGCTTTGAGTGCAAATTTTTAGGTTCGTATGTTAACGAACTTGCATAAGGAAAGAGATTATGACCGCCTTAAATAAAAAATGGCTATCGGGTCTGGTTGCGGGCGCTCTGATGGCCGTCTCTGCCGGCACGCTCGCAGCGGAACAAAAAACGCTCCATATTTATAACTGGTCTGATTATATCGCGCCGGATACGGTAGCGAATTTTGAAAAAGAGACCGGGATCAAAGTGGTCTACGACGTGTTTGACTCCAACGAAGTGCTGGAAGGCAAACTGATGGCAGGCAGCACCGGCTTTGACCTGGTGGTGCCGTCCGCCAGTTTCCTTGAGCGCCAGCTGACGGCGGGCGTTTTTCAGCCGCTGGATAAGAGCAAGCTGCCGGACTGGAAAAACCTCGACCCTGAGCTGCTTAAGCTGGTTGCCAAACACGATCCGGAAAACAAATACGCTATGCCATATATGTGGGCGACGACCGGCATTGGCTATAACGTCGAAAAAGTGAAAGCGGCGCTCGGCGCCGATGCCCCGGTGGACAGCTGGGATCTGGTGCTTAAGCCGGAAAACCTCGAAAAGTTAAAAAGCTGCGGCGTCTCTTTCCTCGATGCGCCGGAAGAGGTGTTTGCGACCGTGCTGAACTATTTGGGTAAAGACCCGAACAGCACCGACGCGAAGGACTACACGGGGCCGGCAACCGATCTGCTGCTCAAACTGCGCCCGAATATCCGCTATTTCCACTCTTCGCAATACATCAACGATCTGGCGAACGGCGATACCTGCGTGGCTATTGGCTGGGCAGGCGATGTCTGGCAGGCGGCGAATCGTGCGAAAGAGGCGAAGAACGGCGTCAATATCTCCTTCTCGATCCCGAAAGAGGGGGCAATGGCCTTCTTTGATGTCTTCGCCATGCCCGCCGACGCCAAAAACAAAGAGGAAGCCTATCAGTTCCTGAACTACCTGCTGCGCCCGGACGTCATTGCCCATATCTCCGATCACGTGTTTTATGCCAACGCCAACAAAGAGGCGACGAAGCTGGTGAGCGCGGAAGTGCGTGACAACCCAGGAATTTATCCGCCCGCCGATGTGCGCGCGAAAATGTTCACGCTGAAGGTACAGGAACCGAAAATCGATCGCGTGCGTACCCGCGCATGGACCAAAGTGAAAAGCGGTAAGTAACCTTTCGTCAGTCTGAGACAGGCCGGGTGGCGCATTGCGTGCCCGGCATCAGGCGCACCGAAAGGGGGCGCCTGCACGATTTTTGATTTACGCCGGAGAGCACCCCGTGAATGATGCGATACCTCGCCCGCAGGCGAAACCCCGTAAGGCGCTGACGCCGCTGCTGGAAATCCGTAACCTGACAAAATCCTTTGACGGCCAGCATGCGGTCGACGATGTCAGCCTGACTATCTACAAAGGTGAAATTTTCGCGCTGCTGGGGGCGTCGGGCTGCGGGAAATCCACGCTGCTGCGTATGCTGGCAGGTTTTGAACAACCTACCGCCGGACACATTGTGCTGGACGGCGTCGATCTTGCCCACGTCCCGCCCTATCTGCGCCCTGTCAATATGATGTTTCAGTCCTATGCGCTGTTTCCCCATATGACCGTCGAACAGAATATCGCTTTTGGCCTGAAGCAGGACAAACTGCCGAAAGCGGAAATCGCCAGCCGTGTTGAAGAGATGCTGGGGCTGGTTCATATGCAGGAGTTCGCCAGACGTAAGCCACATCAGCTTTCCGGTGGCCAGCGTCAACGCGTGGCGCTGGCGCGAAGCCTGGCAAAACGGCCTAAATTATTGCTGCTCGACGAGCCGATGGGGGCGCTGGACAAAAAATTGCGAGACCGGATGCAGCTCGAAGTGGTGGATATACTCGAGCGCGTCGGCGCGACCTGCGTCATGGTCACCCACGATCAGGAAGAAGCGATGACCATGGCCGGGCGCATTGCCATTATGAATCGCGGCAAGTTTGTCCAGATCGGTGAGCCAGAGGAGATCTATGAGCATCCGACCACCCGTTACAGCGCGGAATTCATCGGTTCGGTTAACGTGTTTGAAGGGGTGCTGAAAGCGCGGCAGGACGATGGCCTGGTGCTGGATTCGCCGGGGCTGGTGCATCCGCTGAAGGTGGATCCCGATGCTTCGGTGGTGGACAACGTGCCGGTGCATGTGGCGTTGCGCCCGGAAAAAATCATGCTGTGCGAAGAACCGCCCGCCGATGGCGTTAACTTCGCCGTGGGAGAAGTGGTGCATATCGCTTATCTCGGCGATCTCTCCATTTACCACGTTCGCTTAAAAAGCGGGCAGATGATCAGCGCTCAGCTTCAGAACGCCCATCGCTACCGAAAAGGGTTGCCGACGTGGGGCGATGAGGTTCGTTTGTGCTGGGATGCCGACAGCTGCGTGGTGTTGACGGTTTAAGGAGCGAAAATGAGTACACTTGAACCTGCGGCACGCGGAGAAAAGCCTGGCGGTTTGCGGCTGTGGCTGGCGCGCGTGCAGATGAATCATGGGCGTAAACTGGTCATTGCGCTGCCTTACGTCTGGCTGATCCTGCTGTTCCTGCTGCCGTTTCTGATCGTCTTTAAAATCAGCCTTGCGGAAATGGCGAGGGCGATCCCGCCGTACACCGAGCTGATGGCGTGGGCTGACGGGCAGCTGGCGATCACCCTTAACCTCGGTAACTTCCTGCAGTTGACCGACGATCCGCTTTATTTTGACGCCTATTTGCAGTCGCTACAGGTCGCGGGCATCTCCACCCTGTGCTGCTTGCTGCTGGGATACCCGCTGGCGTGGGCGGTGGCCCACAGCAAGCCGTCGACGCGAAATATCCTGCTGCTGTTAGTGATCCTGCCGTCGTGGACCTCGTTTCTTATTCGCGTCTATGCGTGGATGGGGATCCTGAAAAATAACGGTGTGTTAAACAACTTTCTGCTGTGGCTTGGCCTCATCGACCAGCCGTTGACCATCCTGCATACCAACCTGGCCGTCTATATCGGCATCGTGTATGCCTATCTGCCGTTTATGGTCTTGCCGATCTACACCGCTCTGACGCGCATTGACTATTCGCTGGTGGAAGCCTCGCTCGATCTCGGCGCCCGCCCGCTGAAAACCTTTTTTAGCGTGATCGTGCCGCTGACCAAAGGCGGCATTATTGCCGGTTCCATGCTGGTGTTTATTCCGGCTGTCGGCGAGTTTGTCATTCCTGAGCTGCTCGGCGGGCCGGACAGCATCATGATTGGTCGCGTGCTGTGGCAGGAATTCTTTAACAACCGTGACTGGCCGGTGGCCTCTGCGGTGGCGATCGTGATGTTGCTGCTACTGATCGTTCCGATCATGTGGTTCCACAAGCACCAGCAAAAAAGCGGAGGCGTCCACGGATGAACAATTTGCCGGTAATACGTTCGCCCTGGCGCATCGTGATTCTGGTGCTGGGCTTTACGTTTCTGTATGCGCCGATGCTGATGCTGGTGATCTACTCGTTTAACAGCTCTAAACTGGTGACGGTATGGGCGGGGTGGTCGACGCGCTGGTACGGCGAGCTGTTTCGCGATGACGCCATGATGAGCGCCGTGGGCTTAAGCCTGACGATAGCCGCCTGCGCGGCGACAATGGCGGTGATCCTGGGCACCATTGCCGCTGTCGTTCTGGTGCGTTTTGGTCGTTTTCGCGGCGCCAACGGTTTCGCCTTTATGATTACTGCGCCGCTGGTAATGCCGGACGTCATTACCGGGCTTTCGTTGCTGTTGCTGTTTGTCGCGCTCGCCCACGCCATCGGCTGGCCGTCCGACCGCGGAATGTTGACCATCTGGCTGGCGCATGTCACCTTCTGTACCGCCTACGTGGCGGTGGTGATCTCCTCGCGCCTGCGGGAACTGGATCGATCTATTGAAGAGGCGGCGATGGATCTCGGCGCGACGCCGCTGAAGGTGTTCTTCGTGATCACCTTACCGATGATCATGCCTGCCATCGTCTCCGGCTGGCTGTTGGCGTTTACGCTGTCGCTTGACGATCTGGTGATCGCCAGCTTTGTTTCCGGTCCCGGCGCGACGACCTTGCCGATGCTGGTGTTCTCCAGCGTGCGCATGGGAGTGAACCCGGAAATCAACGCTCTGGCTACGTTGATCCTCGGGGTGGTCGGAATTGTCGGATTTATCGCCTGGTATCTGATGGCGCGCACGGAAAAACAGCGAACCCGCGATATCCAGCGTGCAAGACGCGGCTGAAGCAATTAAAATTTCCAGTGAAGTGCCGCGCATGTCGCGGCACTGTTTTTCAGGGAAGTCACACATTGGGATTCTTCAAAAAAACGTCCTCATCACACGCCCGTTTAAATGTGCCCGCGCTGGTGCAGGTGGCGGCGCTCGCCATTATAATGATCCGTTGCCTCGACGTGCTGATGATATTCAATACGCTCGGCATTCGGGGGCTTGGCGAATTTATCCATCGCAGCGTGCAAACATGGAGTCTGACTCTGGTTTTTTTGAGCAGCCTGGTGCTGGTGTTTATTGAGATCTGGTGCGCATTTTCGCTGGTAAAAGGGCGCAACTGGGCGCGCTGGATTTATTTACTGACCCAGGTGACCGCCGCGGGCTATTTATGGGCAGCCTCATTAGGCTACGGGTATCCGGAGTTATTCAGCATCGCCGGTGAGTCAAAACGGGAAATTCTGCATACCCTGGTGATGCAAAAGCTGCCGGACATGTTGGTGCTTTGCCTGCTGTTTGTTCCGGCCACCAGCCGCCGGTTCTTCCAGCTCCAGTAAAAACGGCGTCCTGGCGCGACCTACAAATGCCCGAATAATGTGTATAATCGTCGCCCCGAACATCTGAAGGTTTCCGTATGTATTGCGCACTTTATGACGCCGGCCGCTGCCGCTCCTGCCCGTGGATCACGCAGCCGGTTGACGTTCAACTCTCCGCCAAAACAGCCGATCTCAACAATCTGCTTGCCGGTTTCCCGGTGGGGGAGTGGCGCGCGCCAGTCAGCGGGCCGGAACAAGGCTTTCGCAATAAAGCCAAGATGGTGGTCAGCGGCAGCGTGGAAAAACCGCTGCTCGGGATGCTACACCGCGACGGCACGCCGGAAGATCTCTGCGACTGTCCGCTTTATCCGCCGTCGTTTGCTGCCGTTTTCGCCGCCCTCAAGCCGTTTATTGCCCGGGCGGGCTTAACGCCCTACAACGTGGCGCGTAAGCGTGGCGAGCTGAAATATATATTGCTTACCGAAAGCCAGTACGATGGCGGCATGATGCTGCGCTTTGTGCTGCGTTCAGAAACCAAGCTGGCGCAACTGCGCGCCGCGTTGCCCTCGCTGCAGGCGCAACTGCCGCAGCTTAAGGTCATCAGCGTCAACCTGCAGCCTGTGCACATGGCGATTATGGAAGGGGAGACGGAGATCTTCCTGACTGAAACGTCGTCGCTGGCGGAGCGTTTCAACGACGTTCCGCTGTGGATCCGTCCACAAAGTTTTTTCCAGACCAACCCGACGGTGGCAAGCCTGCTCTATGCTACCGCCCGTGACTGGGTGCGTCAGCTCCCGGTAAACCATATGTGGGATCTGTTCTGCGGCGTCGGCGGCTTTGGGCTGCACTGCGCCACGCCTGAGATGCGGCTAACCGGGATTGAAATCTCCCCAGAGGCGATTGCCTGCGCGAAGCAGTCGGCGAAAGAGCTCGGTTTAACGAATCTGCATTTTCAGGCGCTGGACTCCACGCAGTTCGCTACCGCTCAGGAGAGCGCCCCGCAACTGGTGCTGGTGAATCCGCCGCGTCGCGGGATTGGCAAAGCGCTATGCGATTATCTCAGCGAGATGGCCCCGCCGTTTATCATCTACTCAAGTTGTAACGCCCGTACGATGGCAAAAGACATTGCGGATTTACCGGGTTATCGTCCCGAACGCGTGCAGCTTTTCGATATGTTCCCTCACACCGCCCATTATGAAGTGCTGACGCTGCTGGTGCGGAATGCATAAATAACGGCCCGCATTGCGGGCCGTAAATCATTATTGCGGGAACCACTGGTCGTTGATTTTCTGCCAGGTGCCGTCCGCCTTAATGGCGGTCAGCGCGGCGTTCAGTTTCTCTAACAGGGCTTTATTATCCGGGCGAACGGCGATGCCCAGACCGGTGCCGAAATACTGGGGATCGGTCACTTTTTCTGTTCCTGGCCCTAACTGCGGGTTGCTCTTCAGCCATTCGTTGACCACAGCGGTATCGCCGAATACGCCGTCGATACGGCCATTTTTCAGGTCGATAATCGCGTTCTGGTAGCTGTCATAGGCGACAGTTTTGACTTCCGGGTGCTTGTCCTGAAGGTATTTCTGATGCG
Source organism: Citrobacter sp. 50677481 (assembly GCF_001463265.1). Classification (NCBI taxonomy): domain Bacteria; kingdom Pseudomonadati; phylum Pseudomonadota; class Gammaproteobacteria; order Enterobacterales; family Enterobacteriaceae; genus Citrobacter; species Citrobacter sp. 50677481. The sequence goes on along the minus strand of NZ_LNHZ01000036.1, from coordinate 55,233 downwards.
TGGTGCCGTTTTCCATACCAATACGTTTGCCTTTCAGGTCGGCAAAGGTTTTATACGCATCTTTCCTGGCAATCACCAGCGCGGAGTTGGCGTAGTAAGGTTGGGTAAAGGCGACCTGTTTGCTCCGCTCCGGCGTAATATCCATACCGGAAATGACGGCATCATATTTTCTGAATTTCAGCGCCGGGATCAGGCTGTCAAAGGCATGATTGGTAAAGGTACATTCTGCCTGCATCTGCTTACATAAGGCTTTTGCCAGATCGAGATCGAAGCCGACAATTTGGTTATTGGCGTCCATGGATTCAAACGGGGGATAGGTGGCGGAAACCCCGAAGCTGATTTTTTCTGCGGCAGACGCGCCGACAGCGAAAGAGGCAAGCAATGCGGCCAGAATTAACTTTTTCATGGTTGAACTCCCGTTATGATGAAGCGCCGTTTCTGCGGCATGGAATTACAATGCCAGCATTTGAATTTGTATGCAATATAAATGATTAAATATTTTATACGGAAATAAAAAAAACGGACAGGTTAGCAACTTGTCCGTTTTCTGTATTCAGATTTATGCACTTTCTGAACGGTTAATTCCGGCGTTCAAACGCCAGCGCTTTACGTTCGATCAAGCGCATCATCAGCGTCAAAAGGCCATTAACGATGAGGTAAATGACGCCTGCCGCGCCAAATACCATCACGTCGTAGGTGCGCCCGTACATGAGCTGGCTGTAACCCATCACCTCCATCAGCGTAATGGTGTAAGCCAGCGAGGTGCTCTTAAACACCAGCACCACTTCGTTAGAATACGAGGAGAGGGCGCGTTTAAAGGCATAAGGCAGCAGAATCGCCAGCGTGTCTTTTTTGCTCATCCCCAGCGCGCCGCAGGACTGCCACTGGCCTTCCGGGATTGCGCGAATCGCACCGTAAAACAGCTGCGTGGTGTAAGCGGCGCTGTTCAGCGATAGCGCAATCAGCGCGCACAGCCACGGCTCGGACAGCAGATGCCAGAGAACCGGAAACTCCTGCAAAGACGGAAACTGCCCCGGTCCATAGTAGATCAGGAAGATCTGCACCAGCAGCGGCGTGCCGGTAAACAGCGTGATATAACCGCGCACCAGCCAGACCACCCCCGGCGTTTTCAGCGTCAGAACGATGGTGAAAATCAGCGACAGGAGCAGCGCAACGACAATGGATGCCACCGTCAGCGTCAGGCTGGTATGCAGCCCTTTTAACAGTTCAGGTAAATACTCAAACATCAGCCCGGTCTCCGCTCAAAACGTGTCGCGCGCAGGTCAATGCGTTTGAGAATGTACTGACTTATCAGGGTGATCACCAGATAGATCGCCGCGGCAATAATATACCAGTTAAACGGCTCCTGGGTGCGTGTCGCAATGCTCTTGGTTTGCAGCATCAGGTCATTGACGCTGATCAGACTGACCAGCGCGGTGTCCTTCAGCAGCACCAACCACTGGTTACCCAGACCAGGCAGGGCATGACGCCACATTTGCGGCATCACCAGGCGGAAGAAGATCGCCGCTTTCGACAGCCCCAGCGCCTGGCCGGACTCCCACTGCCCAATCGGTACCGCTTTCAGCGCGCCGCGCAGGGTTTGCGAAGCATACGCCGCATACAGCAGCGAAAGGGCAATTACGCCACACAGGAACGGGCTGACGTCGAAGTTTTCGATCTCCATTTGTATCGGGATCTGCACGACGCCCAGATTAACGGTAAAGCCGTCCGAGAGCGTCAGCAGCAGTTGAGAGGAGCCGAAATAAATAAACAGCACCACCAGAATTTCCGGCAGGCCGCGTAAAATCGTCACCAGCGCTGAGCCGGTCCACGCGACCGGACGCCATTTAACTGACTCCCAGACGGCGAAAAACATCGCCAACGCAAGGCCGAGGATCAGCGCGCAAACGGCAAGGCCGACGGTCATCCCGGCGGCGCTTGCTAACGGAAAAAATTCGTTCATCAAGGCTTACTTCTGGAACCATTTGTTATAGATGGTTTCGTAAGTGCCATCTTTTTTCACTTTTTCCAGCGCAGCGTTAAATTTCTGCTGCAGCTCGGTGTTGCCCTGACGGACAGCGATGCCGAGGCCGGTGCCGAAGTAATCTTTATCCGTCACTTTGTCGCCAACCGCCGCCAGCTTCGGATTATCCTTCAGCCATTCGGTAACCACCGCGGTGTCGCCGAATACGCCGTCAATACGTCCGTTTTGCAGATCCAGCTTCGCGTTCTGATAGCTGTCGTAAGGAACGGTCGTAATTTCCGGGTGCTTATCCATAATGAACTTCTGGTGAGTGGTGCCGTTCTGCACGCCCACTTTTTTGCCTTTCAACTGATCCACGCTGGAGAATTTACCCTGCTGGCCAATAAACAGCGCGGAGTTGTCATAATACGGCGTGGTGAACAGCACCTGTTTTTCGCGCTCCGGCGTGATGTCCATCCCGGCCATAACCGCATCGAAGCGGCGGAACTTCAGACTGGGGATCAGGCTGTCAAACGCCTGGTTGGTGAATGTACAGGTGGCGTCAATCTCTTTACACAGCGCATTGGCCAGGTCGACGTCGAAACCGACGATTTTGTTATTCGCATCCATCGACTCGAACGGAGGGTAGGATGCTTCGGTCGCAAAACGAATGGTCTGTGCTGCTGTTGCAGAAAGGCTAAAGCCAGCGATAAGCGCGGCAATCAGAACTTTTTTCATTGTCGTTGTCCCGAATCTTAGTGAGAGAGATAGTTTTTAAACGCATCGGTCTGCGGGTTGGCGAAGCACCCCGCATCACCCAGCTCGACGATGTGACCGTTTTCCATATACACCACGCGGCTGGCGGTTTTCCGCGCCACTTCCACTTCGTGCGTCACGATCACCTGAGTAATGTTCGTTTCCGCCAGTTCACGAATGATACTGACGATTTGCGCGGTGATTTCCGGATCCAGCGCGGCTGTGGGTTCGTCAAACAGCAACACCTGCGGTTCCATCATCAGCGCGCGGGCGATGGCGACGCGCTGTTGCTGGCCGCCAGAAAGGTGCAAGGGATAACGATCGCTGTAGGGCTTCAGACGCAGGCGTTCCAGCAGCTTCTCCGCACGGGCTAAGGCCTGATCTTTCGTCAGCCCGAGCACGCGGCAGGGCGCTTCGATAAGGTTCTGCTGTACGGTCAGATGCGGCCACAGATTGTACTGCTGAAAGACCATGCCGACATTCTGGCGCAGATCGCGAATGGCTTTGTCTGACGGCGTCTTGCGGAAGTCGAAATGGTTGCCCGCAATGTCCAGCGTACCGGACCGCGGCATCTCCAGAAGGTTGAGTACGCGCAGCAGCGAGCTTTTACCCGCCCCGCTTGGGCCAAGCAACACCAGCGTTTCGCCCTGCGGGCAATCCAGCGTGATATCGAACAGCGCCTGATGCGCGCCGTAGAAGCAGTTAATGCCGTTTAATTGAATACTCATTGATACTCGTATACTGGCCGTCTGATAGCTATTGAAGCCGCAGATAGTACCTTTGGCAGAATAGTTATGCAATATTTATGCTTTAAAAGTTAAATATAGCGCGCATTTCCCCTTAAACATAGCACAAAATAGCGGCGGCAAGATGGCGCAAGCACGATTGTCGGCATTCTGTGAGGAATGCCAGACAATTTACGCGAGAAAGGAAAAAATGATGTGGGACTGCGTGTAGGCCGGATAAAACAATGCGCAGCCATCCGGCCTGTAACGTCAAAAATTAACGGTTCTCAACCGACTGGCGCAGGGTTCCGGCTGGCGCATGGACGCTGCCGCCGAGGTAGCGCACATCGTCAATCACCCAGCACTGACCTTGGTGAATCATCAATACTTCATCCTGCCAGCGCTGCTCGCCCTGTTTCAGCTCTACGCGCAGCGGAATATTGCGCGCGTCCCGGTTCGGAATGGTCGACGCGCTGGCGACGTTTGCGCTGTCCGGCGGCGTTGTGCGGCTGGAGAAGGGATCGCTGCTCAAAAGCTGACGATGCTGGCCGTCGCGGCTGGCGTCAGACAGCAGTTTCGCCAGGTTATCGCTCAGGTATGGGCGCAGGGCGGTAAGGTCATTGCTGCGGTGCTGAATGCGATAGTCATAGAATTGTTGAGCCACATCGTCCGGGCCTCCCTCCACGCAGGCGCCTGCACGCGGTCCGTTATCTTTGTAGGCCGGCGTGACGGTGGTGCAGGCACTGAGAAGCAGCGCGCAGGGGATAAGCAGGGAGAGTTTCGAATAGCGCATAGTGATTTCCTTATAAGCTTCTGCTAATAGTCTTCTACATTATTCAGTTATAACCTTTCAATAATAGTGTATCGGTCTGATAATGCTTTTGCGATCGTGCGCTTATGCCCCGATCCCTTATGATTTTGCCAATGGCTGAGTAAAGGAGCGTAATTATGCAGTTTTCAACCACCCCCACTCTGGAAGGACAAAGCATCGTGGAATACTGCGGTGTGGTCACGGGCGAAGCCATTTTAGGCGCAAACATCTTCCGTGATTTTTTTGCCGGTATCCGCGATATCGTTGGCGGACGTTCCGGCGCTTATGAAAAAGAGCTGCGAAAAGCGCGGGAAATCGCCTTTGAAGAGCTGGGGGATCAGGCAAAAGCGCTGGGCGCCGATGCGGTGGTCGGTATTGATATCGACTATGAAACCGTGGGCAAAGACGGCAGTATGCTGATGGTCAGCGTGAGCGGCACGGCGGTAAAAACGCGTCGATGAGAGCGTTACTGTCGCTGGCGGCCGCCGCGCTGCTGCTGACCGGCTGCGCGAGCGAAAAAGGGATTGTCGACAAAGAAGGATACCAGCTCGACACGCGCCATCAGGCGCAGGCGGCTTATCCACGCATCAAGGTGCTGGTGATCCACTACACAGCGGATGACTTTGACGCCTCGCTGGCGACGCTGACGGACAAAAATGTCAGCTCGCATTACCTGATCCCGTCGGCGCCACCGCGGTACCGGGGGAAGCCGCGTATCTGGCAACTGGTGCCGGAACAGGAGTTGGCCTGGCATGCAGGCGTCAGTTTCTGGCGCGGCGCGACGCGCATCAACGACACCTCAATCGGTATCGAGCTGGAAAACCGCGGCTGGCGGATGTCGGCGGGCGAGAAATACTTTGCGCCATTTGAACCGGCGCAGATACAGGCGCTGATACCGCTGGCGAAAGAGATCGTCGCCCGTTACGACATTAAGCCGCAGAACGTGGTGGCGCACGCGGATATCGCGCCGCAGCGTAAGGACGATCCTGGCCCGCTGTTTCCCTGGCAGCAGCTTGCGGAGCAAGGGATAGGCGCCTGGCCGGACCCGCAGCGAGTGGAATTTTATCTTGCCGGACGTGCGCCGCATACGCCTGTCGATCCCGCAAGCGTGCTGGACCTACTGGCGCGCTATGGTTACGAAGTCACGCCTGATATGACCGGGCGCGAGCAGCGGCGGGTGATCATGGCCTTTCAGATGCATTTCCGCCCGTCGCTATGGAATGGCGTCGCGGATGCCCAAACCCAGGCGATTGCCGAGGCGCTGTTAGAGAAATACGGGCAGGGATAGGCGCAGACTGCGCGACAGAGCCGCCCCTCCTGGTTTTTCTGATGGGATTAATCCTAAGTTAAAAGTCAATTAATCTATGATTAATTGACTTTATATTGGTCTCATTTATGATTGATTTCGTCTTCAGGATGCTTTTCAAAATATTATAAATCTATTATTTCTTCTCTTTTTTATTTCTTTTACTTGCCTTTTTGGAACCAGGAACGATTCAGTTGTTTATAAGCCGCATTTCTGCGGTGGTTAAGCACACGTATTATCAATATTCTGCGTAAGGTATAACAATGTTAAGTATATACGGTAAAAAAACACGCCCCCATACCGAAATGGGGTGCATTATTTCCGCCACTGAAGGGTATGAAGAAAGAAAACTGAAAAAATGGCAGAAAATTACTACCGACGATCCGGATTATATTCATATTATTATTAGCGGGCAGGTTGAATTTCGCCGGGTCTCGGACGAACTGTGTATGTTTACGTTGCAGGGACAGTGCATTTTTGGCCTTTCCGCGATGTTCTATCAGTCTCCCCACATGTATGGTCTGGCGCGCTCTAACACGGTTGTTCGCTCCATCAGGAAAGAGGCGTTCTTCCAGCTTTTGACCGAAAATAATTTATGGCCAGAATTGACGAAAGTCTTATCCTGGTACATTTGTCTGTTAAGCAAACGCGATGATATGCTGGTCGCCCGCAATGCGTATTCCGTCATCCGTGAGTTCCTGATTGAAATCAATGCGCTGATCACCCACCATGATTATGATATTAACGTTTATGATTATATTCAGGAATACACCAACTTTGCCCGTAGCACGATCATCAAAATACTCTCCGATCTGAAAAAAGGTAATTATATTGTTATAGAAAAGGGACGCTTAATTACAATGAAAGCGTTGCCTGAAAAATACTAATATCCTCCCTGGAGTCTCCCTTCATGAAACGGAAGTGGAGGCTTTTTTAGTCCTTCTGCACTGTAAATCATTCATCATATCAATCATCAGGCGTCGTCAGGCAGCGGTTGGCCCCGGGCATTTTGGGGTGTCTGCGGCATCCTGCGCGTTTTCTGCATGGCGTCATAGTCGTTCAGCGTCTCATCCTCGGGGGGAGGCGGTACCTTTCCCTGCTGATAGTCCGCTTTTTGTTCCTGTAGCGCTTGCAGGAAGCGTTCCTGCAAAGACGACGTCTGGTTTTCTGTACCCGGCAGCGCCACAGCGGATAATTCGCCGTCAGGCGCCTGCCGCCAGTCGTCATCGGCTTGCCACAACGTATCGTCCTGAACAGGAGGACGTGCCTGCGCCGCCGGAAGCGGTTCAGGTTTTGGCGGTGGGAACGGCTTCGAAACGTACACATAATGCATATCAGACGGGTGTACGTCGGGGTTAACCACTTTCACTGGCTTTGGCGGCGGCGCAGGGTGTCGGCACTGCCAGTAAATATGCGCATACAGTCCGGCAACGACAAAAGCGAACAGCGTCATGAGCCAGAACAGGGTCTGAAAGACTTTTTTCCGGATAGTGGGCAGGCGGTAGGAAAAATAGACCGCCTCGCCGGTCGCAAAGCTGCGTTGAGCAGCAAGACAAATGGTGGACATTATTGCGGCTTCCCTTGCGTTTTCGCTGGCGGATTTACCGTTGCGGTTTGCGTCACGACGCCTGGCGTACTGTTGGCGGCACGCATCAGCTGCATCAGCGTCTCTTCGCCGACGATGCCGTCAACGTGCAGTCCCGTTTTCCCCTGAAATTCGCGGGTACGTCTGGCGAGATCGGCAGTCCAGCCCTGCGCGTGGGTGACGGGCTCGTGCAGCAACTGACTCAGTTCCTGATCCAGCCAGTTCAAATCCGTTTTGCCGCTGGCGGCGGTGATTTCATCTTTCCCCTGCGGCGTTAAGCGGTGCAGCAGGGTGTAATTGCCGGTGGCATGCTGATTAAACCAGCGTTTGCTCACCTGCCAGGTACGGTTGTTGACCAGCAGATCGAGAGTGTCTTTTTCTACCCGCGCCACGACGGCATAGTTCAGGTGATCGCCGGTTTTGAGCTCGCCGATCCACGGATATCCCGCTTTCTCCAGCGCCGCCAGCGACGCATTTCCCTGCCGGCACATCAGGTTTACCCGTCCGGCGTTCTGGCATAACGCATCGTTTGCCGAGGCGTCATATCCCCACATGGTGTACAGCTGATGCATGGCGTCCGGCAGATTCACCACATCGCGTTCAATCGTCGGTTCCCGGGGGCCGTCTGTCTTCGGTTGCGTTTTATGCCAGGCGACAGGCACCGGCAGGGGGACGGGAAGATGCGCCGTCAGCGCGGAAGAGAAATACCCGGCGCAGCAGGCGAACGCCACCGAGGTCAGCAGACCCATGGCGGCGAACCGGCGACCGCGCGGCCTGGCGGGAATGATTTCGCCTGCGGCTAAACGTAAATGACGCGGTGAAACGGTGGCCGCGCGTTCGGTCCAGGCCGCGAGCATCGCCAGGTGCGCCAGCTTGTTCAACTGGCTCACCTGGCCTCTGGTCAGCGCGTGCATCCGTCGCACACGGGCGGGCGTCAACGGCGACGTCTCCGCCTGATGCGCTTCGGTCTGCGCCTCGACGTAGGCATGGAATTCGCCGCAGGTTAGCGGGCGCAGCGTATGGCAGGTATGAACCCGTGAGCGCAGCCCGGAGTGGTTGAGCAGGCGTGACTCTTGTTCGGGGCTGCCGGTCAGCAGGATGGTCAGCGGGAAGCCGGACTCTTCGGCACGCACCAGCAGCATCGCCAGCACGTCCCAGCAGTTGTCCTTGATCGCTTCCGCCGTGGAGATCATCAGCAGCTTGCCTTTCTGGCGTCGCGAAGGCGATTCTTCCTGCCAGAGACGCAGCACAGCATCCACGGCGTGTAATTTATTCTTGCTCGTTTGCGTGGCCGGATTGAGCTTGTACAGCAGGGTATTGCCGCTCAGCTTCGGAAAGGCGTTGAGGGTTTGTGCGCACGGGTGCTGTTCGCGCAAATTTTCAATGAACGCACTGAGCAATTCCGGCTCGGCGGAAAACAGGCCCATCATGCCCGGAGTCTTTATTTTCGCCAGCAACAGACCAAAAATATCCTGGAGATACGGAATTAAAAACATCCCCGGACGTCGGGTCACGCTGCCATACGGCTGGCTGGTAAATTTAAAATGGTTCAGATACATGATGACTCACGGCGCACTTGGCTTTCAAAAACGTTGGCGAAAAAATAAAGGAAGGGCGATGGCTGAGCAAACTCTGTACAGGAGAAAATGAACCTCATTTTTTTCGGGTTAGCATCAACCTAAAAAAGCGTCAACGATTTTTTCCTGTAAAGTTGCTGATATTGCAGATGGTCGCTGTTCAATCTTCTCAGTAGTATTCATTTCACATATTGGCGCAGCCCGATGCTGCGAAATTCAGTGTTATTTAAGGCAGTTGAAGAATGAGGATGCAACTTTATTCCAGACTGATTGCACCCTGCGTGATGTTTCTCTTGCTAATATTTAGCGGGCATCAGGGGTATGTCGTCTATAAAGATTATAGAAAAGTTACGAATAAGTTAGATGCCGCCAAAAATAAAGTGCGGAATACGCGTGACACAGAAAAGGAATTTGCCCTGTTTCAGCCTGCCGTCTGGCAAGCGAATTCTCCCGTGGCAGTAAAAACCCCGTTGTCCGCAGAAATTGAGGGCATCGTCAGTAGCGATGAAAAATGGCTCTCTTTTGCCGTTATCAAAACACCGGCAGGACAAAAAAGTTATCGCGAAGGTGAAACGCTGGTGGGCTTTAATGATGCGTACCTTGAGGAAATTAACAATGATAATGTGGTGGTTAATTACGAAGGTACTACGCAAGTACTGGCGCTAAAAAAGCCGGACTACTTTAAAGGCGGCGTAGAGAGCGGACCGGTGGCAAAACCTACCGCGGACGCAGGCGCGGAAAGCCTGCATCTTAACGATCGGTTGGTGTTGAAACCGCATATTGAAAAAGGTCAGCTGGAAGGCTACGAAATTAATCCCCGCGACGCCTCGCCCTTTTTTCACGACATGGGGCTAAAAAAGGGCGATGTGGTTGTAAGAGTTAATTCTGTTGACATGACTCAGGCCGCACAGGCCAAAAGTATTATCGCCAACTGGTCAACAATGAAACAGGCGGCAATAGTGGTGAAACGGAATACGCACCTGGAAAATATTCAGGTTAATGTTTTAAATAATTAACAAGTGAACGATCATGAAGAAATTTCCCTGGGCGTGTATGACGCTGACAACCCTGGCTTTATACTCCGGATCGCTATTTGCTGCGAATTTTAGCGCCAGTTTTAAAAACACCGATATCCGTGAGTTTATCGATACGGTAGGTCGTAATCTGAATAAAACGATTCTTGTCGATCCTTCCGTACAGGGAAATGTATCGGTCCGTACGTATAACGTATTAACGGAAGAAGAATACTATCAGTTCTTTCTTAGCGTCCTGGACCTGTATGGCCTTTCCGTTATTCCGATGGATAACGGCATGATAAAAGTGGTGCGGTCTGCGGTGGCAAGAACCGCAGGCGCGCCGATTGCCGACAGCCAAAATCCGGGCAAAGGCGATGAAATAATTACCCGCGTTGTGCGCATGGAAAACGTGCCGGTACGCGAACTGGCGCCGCTGCTTCGCCAGCTTAATGATGCCACCGGGATCGGCAACGTGGTGCATTTCGAACCCTCTAACGTGCTGCTGCTGACCGGTAAAGCTTCGGTAGTGAACCGGCTGGTGGATCTGGTGCAGCGCGTGGATCGTTCCGGCGTGCAGCGCCGCGAAATCGTTCCGCTGCACTATGCTTCCGCCAAAGAACTTTCGGACATGTTGAATAACCTCAACAACGAAGAACAAAAAGGGCAGAACGCGCCGCAGCTGGCTACCAAAGTGGTCTCTGATGATGAAACCAACAGCCTGGTGATCAGCGGCAGCGAAGAGGCGCGCACGCGTACGCGCGCGCTGATCGCCCAGTTGGATCGCGAGCAAAGTAACGAAGGCAATACCCGTGTCTTTTATCTCAAATATGCTAACGCCGCGAAGGTGGTGCCTGTGCTCACCGGCATTGGCGAGCAGTTGAAGGACAAGCCGGGGGCCACGAAAAGTAAAACGGCCACCGCCAATAACGAACTGAACATTACCGCCGACGAGTCCACCAACTCGCTGGTGATTACCGCCCAGCCTAACGTAATGAACTCGCTGGAAAAAGTGATCGACAAGCTGGACATCCGCCGTCCACAGGTGCTGGTGGAAGCGATCATCGCCGAAGTGCAGGATGGCGCGGGAACCGATCTCGGCGTGCAGTGGACAGGGAAACACGGCGGGGTACAGTTTGGCGCAACCGGCCTGCCAATCAGTCAAATTAAAGACGGCAGTATGAAAGGGGTGAACTTCACCGGGATGGCGACCGGCTTCTTCAACGGCGATTTTGGCGCGCTGATGACCGCGCTGCCCACCAACGGTAAAAACGACATTCTGTCTACGCCGAGCGTGGTGACGCTGGATAACAAAGAAGCGTCATTTAACGTTGGACAGGACGTGCCGGTGCTGTCGGGATCGCAGACCACCACGGGTGACAATGTGTTTAACACCGTTGAGCGTAAAACCGTCGGTACCAAACTCAAGATCCTGCCGCAGATTAACGACGGCGACATGATTCACATGAAGATTGAGCAAGAAGTCTCCAGTGTGGATGCCAGCTCTACCGAGGATTCTTCGTTAGGCCCAACGTTTAATACCCGCACTATCAATAACGAAGTGATGGTGCACAGCGGACAAACAGTGGTACTGGGCGGCCTTATTGAGAACGTCACCAAGCAGAACGTTTCGAAGGTGCCGCTGCTGGGCGACATTCCGCTGGTTGGACAACTGTTCCGCTATACCTCCCAGGATACCTCTAAGCGTAACCTGATGGTGTTTATCCATACCACCGTGTTGCGCGACGACGACAACTACAGCGCGGCGTCGAAAGAGAAATACGACCAGGTTCGCGCCCGTCAGCTGCAGCGTATGGAAGAGAAAAAACTGGGTATTCTGGAGCCGGGCGACAACGCCGTTTTACCCGCGTTTCCGACTCCCGACGCCGCGCCAGTGAAAACCCGCGCCATGCCGTCCACCTCCCGCAACCCGTTTAAAGAATAAGGCGGAGGCGGCATGGACGAACTCAGCAAACAGTTATGCAGCAGCAGCTTCGCCAAAGATAACGGCGTGCTGATCCATAACAACACAGTGTATATCCGTGAAAACGCGCCTGCGTTTGCGTTGCTGGAAATGCGGCGGGCGCTGGGCCATGCCTTCACCCCAACGGTGGTGACGGCAGAGGCGTTCGACGAAATGTTGGCGAAAATCTGGCAGCAGAACAGCGGCGTGTCGCAGCAGTTGGTTGATGATATGGACGCGGATATCGATCTGATGGCGCTCACCGAGGAGATCCCGGACAACGAAGATCTGCTTGATAATGATGAAAATTCACCGGTGATCCGTCTGATCAACGCCATTCTTGGCGAAGCGGTGAAAGACGGCGCGTCGGATATCCATATCGAAACCTTCGAACGCACATTGAGCATCCGGTTTCGCGTCGACGGCGTCCTGCGCCCGGTGTTACAGCCCGCGCGCAAGCTGGCGCCGCTGCTGGTGTCACGTATCAAAGTCATGTCAAAGCTCGATATCGCCGAGAAACGTCTGCCGCAGGATGGCCGTATCTCTTTGCGGATCGGGCGTAAAGCGGTGGATGTGCGTGTTTCCACCATTCCATCGCAGTACGGCGAGCGCGTGGTGATGCGTTTGCTGGACAAAAGCAATCTTAAGCCGGATATCAACAAACTCGGGCTGATCGAGGAGGAACTGGTCAGGCTGAAAGGGCTGATCGCGCGTCCGCACGGCATTATCCTGGTCACCGGGCCGACGGGGTCCGGTAAAAGCACCACGTTGTACGCCATTTTGTCGGCGCTCAACGGTCATGAACGCAACATTCTGACCGTCGAAGACCCGATCGAATACGAGCTGGAAGGGGTGGGGCAGACCCAGGTCAACCCGCGCGTGGACATGACCTTTGCCCGCGGCCTGCGCGCAATCCTGCGTCAGGATCCGGATGTGGTGATGATCGGGGAAATTCGTGACGGCGAAACCGCGCAGATCGCGGTGCAGGCGTCGCTGACCGGTCATCTGGTCATGTCTACGCTGCACACCAACAGCGCGGCGGGGGCGATTACCCGTTTGCGCGATATGGGGCTGGAGTCGTTTTTAATTGGTTCATCGCTTCTTGGCGTCATTGCCCAGCGTCTGGTTCGTCGGTTGTGCCCCCACTGCCGGCAAAGCAGTCCGCTGGAAGACAATGAAAAAGCGCTGTTCACGTTTATGGAAAAACCACCGAAGGCGATTTATCGCGCAGTGGGCTGTGAACAGTGCCGCCAGAGCGGTTACCAGGGACGCGCCGGGATCCATGAATTTCTGGTGGTCGACAGCGCCATGCGTCGCGCTATCCACGAAGACCAGGATGAAATGTCCATCGAGACGCAGATGTTTAAAGAGGCCTGGAGTCTGCGCGAGAACGGTCTGCTGAAGGTGATTTCCGGCGTCACATCGCTGGAAGAGGTGATGCGCGTCACCGCCGAGCGCGGAGGAGACGAATAATGGCATGGTATGCCTGGACCGCCACCGACGCCGCCGGGAAAACCCGGCGCGGCACGCTGCAGGCCGACGGACCGAAACAGGTTCGCCAGACCCTGCGTGAGCAAAAGCTGATGCCGGTGACCATCGCCGTTACCCGCGAACAGGCAGCCGGGAATAGCGCCCGAAAAGGGGTGAAACTCGCCACGCCGGTGCTGTCGATGTTTACCCGTCAACTGTCGACGCTGGTGAACGCCGCGCTACCGCTGGAAAGCGCGTTGAAGGCGATTGCCAGGCAGACGGAAGACAAAAAGCTGGCGGCGATGGTCACTGACATCCGCGAAAAGGTGGTGGAAGGGCACACCTTGTTCGACGCGTTTAGCCAGTATTCCCGCACCTTTGACAAGCTTTACTGCACCCTGGTGATGGCGGGCGAAAAAACCGGCCATCTGGGTGATGTGCTGGAAAAGCTGGCGGAGTACAACGAACAACGACAAAAAATGAAAAGCAAGTTGTCGCAGGCAATGGTGTATCCCATCACCCTGACGGTGGTGGCGATTGCGGTCATCTCCATACTGCTGGTGGCGGTAGTGCCGCAGGTGATCGAACAGTTTGTCCACATGAAACAGCAATTGCCGATCACCACCCGCACGCTGATCGCGGTGAGCGACTTTTTGCAGGCTTACGGCATGGCGATCGGCGGCGGCTTGGTGGGCGGGGGTGTCGGTTTTAAGGCCTGGCTTAAAAAAGAGAGCAACCGCTTTGTTTATCACCGCTGGCTGGTGAACGGCTCGCCGCTGAAAAAACTGGTCTGCGCCATTAACAGCGCCCGCTACATCCGCACGCTGAGCATCCTTCAGGCCAGCAGCGTCCCGCTGCTGGAAGGGATGTATATCGCGATGGACGGGATTGAAAACCTGTATGCCCGGCAGGCGCTGGAGCAGGCGGCGGACACGGTACGCCAGGGCGCGTCGTTATATAACGCGCTGGAACAGGCGAAATTATTTCCGCCAACCATGTTGTACATGATCGCCTCCGGCGAAGAGAGCGGCGAACTCGGCGGATTAATGGATCGGGCAGCGGAAAACCAGGAATCTGCATTACAACATCGAATTACATTAACGCTGTCGGTATTTGAACCGGCACTGGTGGTGACAATGGCGACAGTGGTTTTATTTATCGTGCTGTCAATATTACAGCCGCTTCTTCAGCTCAATAATATGGTGGGTTAATTATGTCTGTAAAAAGAAAAAACCTGACGCGTCAGGCCGGGTTTACTTTGCTCGAATTAATGGTGGTGATCGTCATCCTTGGCGTTCTGGCAAGCATGGTGGTGCCAAACCTGATGGGAAATAAAGAGAAAGCCGATACCCAGAAGGCGACCAGCGACATTGTGGCGCTGGAGGGATCGCTGGATATGTACAAGCTGGATAACCACCGTTATCCCACCAGCGAACAGGGCCTGCAGGCACTGGTGACGAAGCCGGAAATCGCGCCAATTCCGAACGGCTATCGCACTGACGGTTATATTCGTCGCCTGCCGCAGGATCCGTGGGGCAATGATTATATTCTCGTCAGTCCGGGCGAGCACGGCGCGGTAGATATCTTTTCGCCGGGGCCGGATGCCGAAGCGAACACTGCCGATGATATTACGAACTGGTCGTTAGATAACAAAGATAAGTGATGAAAAAACAGCGTGGGTTTACATTGCTGGAAATTATTCTGGCGCTGGTGATATTTGCCAGCTGCGCCATGATGGTCGTGTCGACGATTCCATCGCGCAGTGGTGCGGATATATTTGGCCAGCAAATGAAATCTCTCGTTGAATACGGTTCCGACCGCGCGGTAATGGACGGCACTATTATCGGGCTGGTCATAACGCCATCGGAATATCAACTTGTCGCCCCGGCCGAAAAAAATGGCGAACGGCGCTGGGAACCGCTCACCGCCGGGCGTATTTACACTCACGGCCAGTTTCCGGAAACGATGCATATCTCCCTTTCGCCACAGCGTCTGGCGGCGACGGTAACGTCCGAACCGCAGGTAATATTTTTACCCGACGGGGAGATGTCCCGCTTTCGCCTGACCCTGCAAAGTGACGACAAACAGCACCATTTTAGCGTGGTGTCGCAGGGCGCCTCGCCGGTGTCGGTAGAGAATAATGACTAAACGTAGGATAAAAGAGCAGGGGATGACGCTGCTGGAAGTCATGGTGGCGTTAGTTATTTTCTCCACCGCGGCGCTGGCGCTTATGAATTCCGTTTCGCTGAACGTGCGCTTTACCCACGGCCTGGCGGACACGCTGCAGGCCAGTTGGGTGGCGGAAAATCAACTGGCCGAAGCGCAGCTGGAAAAGCGCCCGTTTCCTGATGCTGCTGAAAAAGGCGACGAAACGATGGGCGGACGC
The DNA here is from genome assembly GCF_001463265.1 of Citrobacter sp. 50677481. Classification (NCBI taxonomy): domain Bacteria; kingdom Pseudomonadati; phylum Pseudomonadota; class Gammaproteobacteria; order Enterobacterales; family Enterobacteriaceae; genus Citrobacter; species Citrobacter sp. 50677481. The sequence continues at coordinate 39,678 of NZ_LNHZ01000036.1, read as the reverse complement.
ACCTGGACCTGGCAGATCCAGCGGGTGAAAAAAGACAACAAGGTGTTTGCCAACGACATTGCGGTTTATGCCGAAGGCGACGAAAGCCAGCCGGTGATCGTCCTGAGCATCATTCCGCCGGAGGACACGCCATGAGTAAGCGACTCCCGCGTCAGCAGGGCTTTACCCTGCTGGAGATCATGATTGCCCTGACCATTTTCGCGGTGATCAGCATCCTGGCATGGCAAATACTCGACGGCGCGATGCGCACCACGACGGCAACGGACACCGCGGCGACGAAGCTCAATCAGCTACAGCGCGCCTATAACCTGCTGGAGCGCGATTTCTTCCAGCTTCAGGCGCGCGCGCCGCGCAATGAACCGGAGGTGTTTCGCCAGGATGGGAACGCCGTTGAACTCAGTACCCTGAGCGCCTTGAGCGGCGATGTCCGGCTGGAGCGCGTGCGCTGGCGGCTGGAGGAGCACCGCCTGTGGCGCGACGTCTGGCCGGCGATCGACAGCCCTTCCAGCGTCAAACCGGAAGAGGTGCCCATTTTAAACGACGTAAAAGAGATGCGCTGGCGCTTCTGGCGTCAGGATTGGCAGGACGCCTGGACGGACGCCGCTCACCAGCCAGACGGCGTGGAGCTGACGCTGACGCTGACAAACGGCGAAACCTGGCGCTGGGTGTTTCTCACCCCCGGGGAGATGCCGGAAATTCAGTTAGCGAAAAAGCCGGAAGCGCCAGCGGACGTCGCATCGCCGCCAACCTCGCCCGCAGCGGAGGCCGCGACGCCTGCCGCCGCCGTACCGACCGGAGAGGCAAAATGAAAACAGACAAACAGCGCGGCGTCGCGCTGCTGGTGGTGCTGATCCTGTTGGTCATGATGTCCGCGCTGGCGGCAAAAATCAGCCAGCAGTTCTGTCGCAATTTGCAGAAAACCCGATATCAGGTGAGCCAGCAGCAGTTGCGCTGGGCGATACAACGCCAGGATGAGGTGATTAAAGATCGTCTGCAAACCCTCACCAGCGGTGAAAGCAAAGGGCTTTCACCAGAGGGCGAATGGCGCGAGCCGCTGGAAACCCAGGGGGAATACTACACGGTGGTCAGCCAGATTGAGGACGCCCGGCGCTGCTTCAATGTCAACAGCCTGCTGGCGGAAGAAAAAGCGGCGACGGCCACAGATGCTGCCGCGTTGCCGACGAAACCGGTCAAAGAGCAAATTATTGAACAACTGCTGGCCGACAGTGGTGTCAGCACTGTGGCCGCAGAAGAGGTGTATCAACAACTGGTGGATTACCTCGACGGTGACAGTATCACGGCGAAAGAGGGGCAGGAGAATGATGCGTGGGCCGGCGCGCTGCCGGAGCGGCTTCCTGCGAACCAGATGATGCGTACTATCGGTGAGATCACACAGCTGCCGGCGTTTCCGCCAGCGGCCTGGCCCAAAGCCAGCACCCTGCTGTGCGCCCTGCCGGACGCCGATGGCACGGTCGATGTGAACACCCTTAAGCCTGAGCAGGCAACGCTATTGTCGGCGCTGTTCCTCGGAAAACTGAGTGAAGATGACGCGTCGCGCTTGCTTGCTTCCCGTCCGCAAGAGGGGTGGGAGTCGGTCGAGGCTTTCAGCAAGGAATTAGAAACAAACTACCCGCAGAGCAAAGAAGTTCTGACCCAGGTTCAGGAATTTATCGCGGTGAACAGCAACGATTTCCGGGTAAACAGCACCGGAAATACCGATGATTTAACGCTGCGCGTTGTCAGCCAACTGCACGTTGATAAGGAAGCCGGGAAGGTTACGACCTGGCAACGCCGCTACCGAATAATGGAATAAGAAGAGTCATAGTCAATGAAACAGGTACTTTTTATTCGTCCCGACGCGAATGAGGACGGGAAAATTGCGTGGTGTATTTCCGGCCAGCAGCACGTGAACGTTCTGGATAATCGCGCCGCCTTAAGCACGCTGGCAGACAGTCCGCTGGCAACGCGCGTCTGCCTGCTGTTGCCCGCCAGCGAACTGGTCTTTCGCCAGTTTACACTGCCAAAAAAAGGGCTTTCCATCCAGTCGGCGCCGTTCTCGTGGCTGGCGGAAGAAACGCTGATTGGCGATGTGGACACGTTGCACTGGACGGTACTGCGCAAAAAAGGCCGTGAGGTGGACGCGGTGGCGATTGACGCAGAACGTCTGCGCTTCTGGCTTTCGCTTTGTGAAAAAGCGGGGCTGAACGTGATTCAGGTTCTGCCGGATGCCATTTTACTGCCCGTCAGCGAAGGCGGCGCGACCCTGGTTTCCTGCGGCGACAGCTGGTGGCTGCGCGCCGCGCCGTTTAGCGCCTGTGAGGCAGATGCCGCCCTGATGCCGTTTTTGACCCGCGATCTCGATGGCGACATTTGCTGCTACGGCGACGTCCCGTCCGGCGTCGTCATTACTGAACAGCGGGCGTGGCAGCATCCTCTGACGCTGATTCAGCCGCAGTGGAAAACCTGCCGCGCCAATATGTTGCACGGTCCCTTTTTAGCCTCCGGCACGCACGGCTTCCGGCATGGGAAAGCGATGCTGGCCGCCGCCGTGGCGCTTTCCGTGGGGCTGATGATTGGCCCGCGGATCGCCATGTCCTGGATGCTGGTGCAACAGGAAAACCAGGCGCAGGACGAGATCGTTCAGGTGGCGCAACACTATTTCCCCAGCCTGCGCCAGCAGACCAACATTAAGTATCATTTTGGTCAGAATCTCAAAAAACAGCCGAAAGGGGTCTTTTTACAACTTGACGCCTTGGCGCAAATTAAAAAAAACGTGCCCGCCGTGGAATTAAGCCAACTGGAATATAACGAGGCGCAAAATCAGCTTACCCTGAGCCTGTCGTCACCGGACCCGCAGGCGATCCAGTCATTTGTGAACCAGGCCCGCGGCAGTTTTGATTTTACCCTGCAACCCGTCTCCACCCAGGCGCCCTTTACGGCGATAGTCACCGGGAAATATAAATGAAAGAGCGTATTGCCCAACTGAAAGCGCGTTACCAGAATTACAGTCCGCGCGAGCGTAACCTGTTTACGCTGTGCGCCGCGGCGCTGTGCTGTGCCGCGGTCTATTACGGCGGCATCATCCCGCTGGACACTATGATTAAAAACAGCGAATCGACATTATTACGGCAAAAAGAGACTCTGCGCTGGATGCGCGAAGAGATCGATAAAAATCATTTGCAGGCGAAGGTATTAAAAACCAGTAATCCGCGCCAGGTGATCGAAGAGAGCGCGAAAGAGATCCATTTGCCGCTGACGGATATTCGCCAGCATGAGCAGTCTCTCGAACTTGTTGTTGAGAAGGTGAACGTTGTTGAACTGAAAAACTGGCTGCGTGAACTGAATCTTTCCTCAGGCGTGCGTCTGGAAAAAATGGCGTTAATGCCGGTCGACCGCGCCAGCAGCGTCAAGGCGACGCTGGTACTGAGCTGGAAAAAAGCCGCATGAATGCCCTGACCGCCTTCAGAGAGGGCTATCCGCTGGGGTTTTGCGTTATGAGCGGCGTGTTCGGCAGTATCATCGGCAGCTTTTTGGGCGTGGTGGTCGAGCGCCTTCCGCCGATGCTGCTGGAGGAAGAAGACGCAGGGAATTTGCTGTTTCCCGCCTCGCACTGTCCGGCATGCGGACATGTGTTGGCCTGGTGGGAAAATATTCCTCTGTTGAGCTGGTGCTGTCTGCGGGGACGCTGCAGCCACTGCCGGGTCGCTATCCCGCTTCGTCTGTTAATGGTCGAATGCCTCAGCGCGCTCTTCTTTGCGCTGACCGCCGCTTTCGCGCCTTCGTTGCCTGCGCTGATCGCGCTGTGGATCTTGTGGACCGGCCTGTTGCCGCTCACCTTCATCGACGCCCGTTATCTTCTGCTACCGGACTCTTTAACCCAGCCTCTGTTGTGGGCCGGGTTGTTGTTCCACGCCTGTGTTCATACGCTACCGTTAACCGACGCCCTTTATGGCGCGATAGCCGGTTATCTGTCGTTGTGGCTGGTGTATTGGGGATGCCGCCTGTTGACCGGGCGCGAGGGACTGGGTCAGGGGGATGGTAAACTGTTTGCCGCGCTGGGGGCCTGGTGCGGCTGGCAACCGTTGCCGTACATTCTGCTGCTTGCCGCGCTCACTGGCATCGTTATCTATGTGTTGTTATATAAATCCACTGGCAACGACCGACAAATTCCTTTTGGCCCCGCCCTTTCATTGGCGGGAGTAATTATTTTTATTATTCAATCCTGGCAATTCACATTCTAAGTGCCGCTGCAAGTATTTTTTCATCTATTTTCGCCGAGGGAATGAAAGGACGAAGGGTGTTTCCCGGATTATTATGCAAGGGTAAAAAAAAGGATGGTTTGCAAATAAATAGGGAGGATGTCCATAATTAATAATCTTTAATGAGCCGTCCTGGTTCATACCGTTATTCATTTATTAGTACTTCTCATTGTCGTTCATGCTTTAAGGAAGGCATGGTTATTTTCATATTCACAAATAAAGTTATCGGGAATTAATAATGAAATTTATGAAGCCAAAATATCTGGCGTTGTTTGTCGCTGCGGCAACAAGCTCTGTATTTGCAGCGGCGCCAGGGACGCCGTCTATTTCCAGCGGTAATGATAAATTTGCCCTCGTGGAAGTGGATCAGGCTGCTCAGGATTATAACAACCTCGTTAAAGTGCATAACGACGGCGTTGACGTGAAAGTGGAGTGGAACGTGTGGAGCGGCGATGCGCCGACTTCCGCAAAAGTACTGCTGGACGGTAAAACCGTCTGGACCGGTGCTGGCAGCGCGTCTGGCTCTGCGACCTTTAAAGTAAAAAAAGGCGGGCGCTATCAGGAACAGGTGGAATTGTGTAACGACAGCGGTTGCACCAAGAGCGCCAGTAAGCTGATTATCGTGGCGGATACTGACGGTAGCCATCTGCTGCCGCTGAATACCCCGCTGCTGGAAAATAACAAAACCTTCGCGCAGCATACCGACAAAGTGGTGGGCGCCTACTTCCCGGAGTGGGGCGTCTATGACCGCAACTTCTCCGCCGATAAAATCCCGGTGGCGAACATCAACCACCTGCTGTATGGCTTTATTCCAATGTGCGGCGGCGACGGTATTAACGACAGCGCCAAATCGTCTGGTGCGCTGGAATCCCTGAAACGCGCGTGCCAGGGACGTCAGGATTACACCGTGGCGATCCACGATCCATGGGCGGCGCTGCAGAAACCGCAGCAGGGCGTAAGCAACTGGGATGACCCGTACAAAGGTAACTACGGTCAGCTGATGGCGATGAAAAAAGCGCATCCTGACCTGAAAATTCTGCCGTCCGTCGGCGGGTGGACGCTGTCCGATCCGTTTTTCCAGATGGACAATAAAGTCCTGCGCGATCGCTTCGTCGCCTCTGTAAAAGAGTTCCTGAAAACCTGGAAAGTGTTCGACGGTGTGGATATTGACTGGGAATTCCCGGGCGGCGGCGGTGAGAACGCCAAACTCGGCAATCCGCAGACCGATAAGGCCACGTACACCGCGCTGATGCACGATCTGCGTCAGATGCTGAACGAACTGTCGGCTGAAACGGGCCGTACCTACGAGCTGACCACCGCAATCGGCGCGGGCAAAGATAAGATTGAAGACGTTGACTACAACACGGCGCAGCAGTACCTCGATCATATCTTCCTGATGAGCTATGACTTCTACGGCGCGTGGAGCAACACCGATCTCGGCCACCAGACCGCACTTTATGGCGCGTCTTGGAAACCGGACACCAACTACACCACCGATAACGCAGTGAAAGCGATGCTGGAGCAGGGCGTACAGCCTGGCAAGATCGTCGTCGGCGCGGCGATGTACGGACGCGGCTGGACCGGCGTTCACGGCTACACTGGCGACAACCCGTTCACCGGCACGGCTACCGGTCCGGTGAAAGGCACCTGGGAAAGCGGCATTGTTGACTACCGTCAGATCGTCAACCAGATGCTGGGCAAACCGGGTTGGGAATACAAATACGATACCGCTGCAGAAGCGCCGTATGTATTCAACAAGTCTACCGGCGAGCTGGTGACCTACGACAATGCCCGCTCCGTTGAAGCGAAAGGCAAATATGTCCTGAACAACAACCTCGGCGGTCTGTTCGCGTGGTCTATCGAGTCCGATAACGGCGATATCCTGAACGCCATGAACGAAGGTCTGATGGGCGGCAGCTCCACGCCGGTTGAGCCGGTAAACACCAACCACGCGCCGGTCGCTTCTGCGGTTGACCAGAGCGTAACTGGCCCGGCGACCGTGATGCTCGACGGTTCGGCTTCCCGCGATCAGGACGGCGACGCGCTGACCTACAAGTGGACGCAGATTTCCGGCGCCACCGTAGCGATTGCCAACAGCACCAGCGCTAAAGCCAGCATCAACCTGCCAGCGGTTACCCTCGATCAAACTCTGGCATTCCGTCTGACGGTCACTGATGCGAAAGGCCTGAGCAATGCGGTGGATGTCCAGGTAGTGAATAAAGCGCCGAAAGCCAACCAGGCTCCGGTAATCAACGCCATGGAAGCCGTGAGCGTGACCGCGGGCGAGTCTCTGTCTCTGCATGCGCAGGCAACCGACCCGGATGGCGATGCGCTGACCTACAGCTGGAGCGTACCGGCAGATATGAACGCAACCGGTACGGATACGGCGAACGTGCGTATCACTGCGCCAGACGTGGCAAACGCCTCCACCTTCACCCTGAGCGTGATCGTGTCCGACGGTAAGACCAGCGTACAGTCTAACGTGCAGGTGACTGTGAATCCGAAAGCGGTACCGACTCCGGCAGAGGAAGACACCCATCCGTCTGATGAAGGCAACACCCCTTCAGACGAAGGTACTACCCCGTCTGATGAAGGCAACACGCCGTCTGATGAAGGTAGCGCAACAGATTCCTGCGACAACCCGGTTGACGCTAACGCCAGCAAATACGCGGCATGGGAATCCAGCAAAATCTACAACGGCGGCGATACCGTGAGCTTCGACCATCTGGTATGGAAAGCGAAGTACTGGACGCAGGGTAACCAGCCGGGCTTCGGTGCGGAAGCCTGGGAACTGGTCAGCCAGGTGAAATTCAACTGGCGTTCCGATGTGGTCTACAACGGTGGCGATACCACAACGTATGAAGGGTCTGTGTACCGTGCGAAGTGGTGGACCATGGGCGACAACCCGGCAAACAGCGATGTATGGGTGAAGGAAGGCGCAGCAACCGACTGCAAATAATTTCACCGCAGGTCGCGGGGAGTACGCTCCCCGCACCTCTGGACCACACCCCGCTTCGGGTGTGGTTCTTCTCACCTGACAGGATGTAAAAAGGAGCCAATTAACCCGTTTATCAGGAGAAAAAATGAAACGTATCATATTTTTGCTGCTGATTATCAGTCAGAGCGTATTCGCTAACTGTTGGGATAACGCCGCGCATTATTACCATGTGGATCCTTATCTCTTATATGCAATAGCAAAAGTTGAATCCGGGATGAATCCCTATGCCGTAGGGGTAAATCACGATGGCACCCGGGATGTCGGTTTGATGCAAATTAACAGCTCGCATTTTACAGAACTGCAACGACACGGGATTGATGAATACCGGCTGATTGCCGAGCCGTGTACCTCAATTATGGTGGGGGCTTCGATTCTTTCCGACATGATTAAAGTCTATGGCAATAACTGGGAAGCCGTTGGCGCTTATAACGCTGGGCTGAAAAAAGAAAACTACCCTCAACGCATGATCTACGCGCGCAAGGTATGGAATAAATATCAACAGTTAAAAAAACCTTACCGCGGATGACTTTTATTTTTTGAAGAATACCCACGCGTGTTCTTCTAAAAGTGAATGTCGCACTGGAGGGCTTATTTATTGACGGATTAATAAATAAACCAGGGGATTAATTATCTTATTGTACTCTTCAAGGAAAACTGAAATGAACAAACGGACATTATTAAGTGTACTTATTGCCGGCGCGTGTGTGGCGCCGTTTATGGCGCAGGCCAGCAATCTGCAGGCGACCAGCGGTGAGCCTTATACCATGAAGGCCAGCGACCTGGCGAAAAAAGAGCAGGAGCTGACCAACTTTCCGCTGATGCAGTCGGTAAAAGAGACTATTCGCACCCTCGATAACGCCTCAGTTGAACTGATCGAGCCGGGTCGCGCCGCCAATCCGGAAAACGTCAAGCGCGTGGAAGGCATCGTGAAAGCGTCGGACTGGGAATACCTGTTCCCGCTGCGCGCGCAGGCGTACACCTACAGCAACTTCCTGAAAGCGGTCGGTAAATTCCCGGCGCTGTGCCAGACCTATAACGACGGTCGCGACAGCGACGCGATCTGCCGTAAAGAACTGGCGACTATGTTCGCGCACTTCGCCCAGGAAACTGGCGGCCATGAAAGCTGGCGTCCGGAGGCCGAATGGCGCCAGGCGCTGGTTCACGTCCGCGAGATGGGCTGGAGCGAAGGCCAGAAGGGCGGCTATAACGGTGAATGTAACCCGGACGTATGGCAGGGGCAGACCTGGCCGTGCGGTAAAGACAAAGACGGCGACTTCCTGAGCTACTTTGGTCGCGGCGCGAAGCAGTTGTCCTATAACTACAACTACGGTCCATTCTCGGAAGCGATGTATGGCGACGTGCGTGTACTGCTCGACAAACCGGAGCTGGTGGCGGACACCTGGCTGAACCTGGCGAGCGCGATCTTCTTCTTCGCTTACCCGCAGCCGCCGAAGCCGAGCATGTTGCAGGTGATCGACGGCACCTGGCAGCCGAACGAACACGATAAAGCCAACGGTCTGGTGCCGGGCTTCGGTGTGACCACCCAGATCATCAACGGCGGCGTGGAATGCGGCGGCCCGACGGAGATCGCCCAGTCACAGAACCGTATCAAGTACTACAAAGAGTTCGCCAATTACCTGAAAGTACCTGTTCCGGCTGATGAAGTGCTGGGTTGCGCCAACATGAAACAGTTCGACGAATACGGCGCGGGCGCGCTGAAGATTTACTGGGAGCAGGACTGGGGGTGGAGCGCGGACACGCCAGACGGTAAAACCTATGCTTGCCAGTTGGTGGGCTACCAGACGCCGTTCAGCGCCTTTAAAGACGGCGACTACACCAAATGCGTGCAGAAGTTCTATAACGTGAACATTGTGAATGACGACGGTACGCCGGTCACACCTGCCGATACCACACCGGCGGACACCACGCCGTCTGAGGATACGCCTGCCGATACCACTCCGCCAGATGACACGACCCCGGCGGATACCACGCCGGCAGACGATACCGCGCCAGTGGTGGTCAACCACGCGCCGGTGGCGATTATTTCAGGGCCGGTTGGCGCGGTTGAAGCGGGGGCGCAGGTTTCGCTGAGCGCGGAAAGCTCTACCGATGAAGACGGTAATAAACTGACCTATACCTGGCGTTCGCAGGACGGTCAGACCCTTTCCGGCGAAGACAAAGCGGTGGTGACCTTTACCGCGCCGGAAGCCGCTACGGCGAAGCAGTACGAAGTGAGCCTGACCGTCAGCGATGGCGAACTGAGCAGCACCGCATCCTATCTGCTGAACGTGAAAGCAAAGGCCTCGACGCCGTCTGAAGATGAAGGCGCTTACCCAGGCTGGAGCGCTAACAGCACGTACAACGCAGGGGACATCGTGAACAACCACGGTAAACTGTTCCAGTGCAAACCGTTCCCGTACAGCGGCTGGTGCAACAACGCGCCAACCTACTATGAACCCGGCGTGGGTCTGGCATGGTCCGACGCATGGACCGCGCTGTAAGGTAAACGCAAAGCGGCAACCAGAGGTTGCCGCTTTTTTGCGATTTTGCCGCCCGGAAAAGTCACCTTCCGGCGGTGAGCGGTTTAGCGATGTAATTTCCCGTGATCGCGCAGCCAGGCTGCGGTTCTGATAATTCCGTCATCAAGCGTCACCACCGGTTTATATCCCAACTCGTCCCCGGCGCGGCTGATATCCAGCGTAAAATCAAAATTCAGCTTTGACACGCCATAGTGGGTAAGTGCGGGCTCTTTTGCGGATTTGTTGCCGAAACGCTCCATGCTGCGGGCGATCATGTCCAGCATCGGGTAGGGAACAGAGCGGATCCGACAGTGGATATTCAGTTCATCAATCAGCTTTTGCACAATGCTGCGCAGGGTTCTCGGCTCGCCGTTAGTGATGTTATACACCCGGCCAGAGGGCAGGCTGTCGCACTGCGCCTGGCTGGCCAGCCACATCGCGTGAATCGCATTTTCATAGTAGGTCATATCCACCAGCGCGCTGCCGCCGTGGGGCAACAGCACGCTGCCGTACTGGTGCATCATGTGCGCCAGTCGCGGGATAAACACTTTGTCATGGGGGCCAAACAGACTTTGCGGACGCAGCACCGTAAATCGCGTCTGCGGGTTAGCCTGCGCCAGCAGATTAATCACGTCTTCACCGGCGGCTTTACTGCGGGCAAACTCGTTGGCGAAACGGTGAGGGCGAAAATCCTCTTTAATACCGCGATGATGGTGGTAATCGAAATAGAGCGAAGGGGAGGAGATATGAATGAAATTACGCACGCCCCACGCCACCGACCATTCGCCAAGACGACGGGTTGCGCGGACGTTGGCCAGATCAAAGGCTTCCTGGGTTCCCCACGGCGAGGTGAAGCTTGAGCAGTGCCACAGCGTGTCGATGCCCGCGAGCATGACCTTCGCCTGTGACGAAACCAACTCGGTCAGATCCGCATGGACAAATTCCGCGCCCATCTTCTCGAGCAGTTTTCCCATCGCCTCATTGCGACCGGTGGCTCTGACGCTGATGCCTTTGTTGCGCAAAAACTCAACCGCGTTTCGTCCCAAGCCGCTGGTTGCGCCGGTAACCAGTACCTTCATATCAATCCACTGTGTTTTAAAAACGTCGTGCGCATTCTTCCGTGAATTACGTCGGTATGCAATGGGAAACGTGAAACAATACAGTCTCTTTTTACTTATTTTCTGTGATTTGTTCTGCAAGTCGGGCAATTTTCTTTGCCATTCCCCGGAAGATAAACAGGTGCGCCGGAATCATCAACAGCCAGTAAAAAAGGCCCGGCATCCCGTGCGGATGCCACCAGGCGCGCACGTCAATCTGTCGGTGATCCCCTTTATCCTCAAGAGTAAAACTGAGGCGGCCCAGCCCCGGCGCCTTCATACCGAACAGCAGGGTCAGCTGTTTTTCCGGCTCGACAATAATCACCTTCCAGCTGTCCACCGTATCGCCGGGCTGTAAAAGCGCATGTTCGGGGCGACCTTTCGCCAGCCGATGGCCGACCAGCAGATCCATCGCCGCGCGGGTTTTCCACAACGCATTGCCGAAGAAATATCCCTCTTTGCCACCGAGACGGTTCACGACCTGCCACAGCGCCTGCAGACTGGCAGAGGTGCTGACGGTAAAGCCAGCCTGTTTGGCGAAAAAACCGTACTCAGGCCGCCAGCGGGCAAATGCCTGCGCGTCGTAACCCCAGTCGCTGGAGTTAACCAGCTTCTCTTCTTCTTTCAGCGTCCTGCGCACCGCGTCGTCGAAGGCAATCAGCTTTTGCGGGATCAACGCGCGTAGCGCCCTGTCGTCAGCCAGCAGGTCGTGCTTCAGTCCCTGGATCAGCGCTTTCGCGGTCGTGGGGGGAACAGAGGTGATCACGTTAAGAAACCAGACGGAAATCCAACGGGTCGGAAAGGGGATGGGAAGGAGCGGACGGCGTTTGCCGCTGACCGTCATGAAATGTTCAAACTGCGCCTGATAGCTCAGCACTTGCGGCCCGGCAGCTTCCAGCACCCGATGTTCGCGGGTGGGATGGTTGAGCAGTTCCACCAGGTAATGCAGCAGGTTCTCCAGCGCGATGGGGGTGGTGCGCGAGCGCACCCAGCGCGGCGGCGTGAGAATCGGCAGGTTGTAGACCATATCGCGCATCACTTCAAACGCGGCGGAGCCTGCGCCGACGATGATCCCGGCGCGCAGTTCGGTGACCGGCACGCCGGACTCGCGCAACGTGTCTGCCGTCAGTTGCCGCGCGCGCAGGTGGTCCGACTGCTCATGTTCGGGCGCCTGTAGCGAGCTGAGAAAAATCAGCTGATTAACCGGCGTTTCGCGCAGGGCGTCACGCACGTTCAGCGCCACCTGCCGTTCATGGGCGATAAAGTCGCCGCCTTCGCCCATGCCGTGAACCAGATAGTACAGGGTATCGATGTTTTTCAGCAGGGCGGGCAGCGCGCGCGGCCAGTTCAGATCGATGTTATGGCAGCTGACGTTCGACAGCTGCATTTTTTCCAGCCGTTCGGTGCGACGTGCCGCCGCCAGCACCTGATGCCCGTGCGCGCTGAGCGCCTGCACCAGATGTTGACCGATGTATCCGCTGGCGCCAAGCACCAGAATGCGTTGCGGCACGGTTGTCTCCTTAGCGGTTCAGAAAGGCGCGCCAGTGGGCGACAACGTCGGCAAGCTGCTCGCGCGAGACGTCCAGATGCGTGACCAGACGTACCACGGGCGAGGCATTGATCAGCACACCGTGGTCTTTCATATACGCGCCCAGCGCCGCCGCGCGTTCTTCGCCTACGCGAACGAACAGCATGTTGGTGTCATGACGCGTCACTTCCGCGCCAGCGTCACGCAGCTGTTCCGCCAGCCACGCGGCGTTGTCGTGATCGTCCTGCAGGCGAGCGACATTGTTTTTCAGCGCATACAGCCCGGCGGCGGCCAGAATCCCCGCCTGACGCATACCGCCGCCGGTCATTTTGCGCCAGCGCGTGGCGCGCTTGATGTAATCATGGCTGCCGACCAGCAGCGACCCGACCGGCGTACCCAGCCCTTTCGACAGGCAGATAGTGAACGAGTCGCAATATTGGGTGATCTCTTTCAGCGCGCAGCCGTAAGCGACCACGGCGTTAAAGATGCGCGCGCCGTCGACATGCAGCGCCAGACCGCGCTCACGGGTAAACTCCCACGCGGCTTTCAGGTATTCGCGCGGCAACACTTTGCCGTTGTGGGTGTTTTCAAGACTGAGTAGCTTCGTGCGGGCGAAATGAATATCGTCCGGCTTAATTTTCGCCGCCACCTTATCCAGCGGTAATGAACCGTCTGCCGCTGCGTCAATGGGCTGCGGCTGGATGCTACCGAGCACTGCCGCGCCGCCCGCTTCAAAGAGATAGTTATGCGCGCCCTGACCGACGATATACTCTTCACCGCGTTCACAGTGGCTGAGCAAGGCGACCAGATTGGCCTGGGTGCCGGTGGGTAAAAACAGCGCGGCCTCTTTGCCGCTGAGTTCCGCGGCGTAGCGCTGAAGTTCGTTAACGGTAGGGTCATCTCCGTACACGTCATCGCCAACCGGGGCGGCCATCATGGCTTCCAGCATGGCGCGGCCCGGTCGGCTGACGGTATCACTGCGTAGATCGATCACGGCATTTCCTCTGTAAAGTTAGGGTAATGCCTTCTGTTTTACCTGAGCCAGTTGGTTTTTGCCAGTTCGATCACTTCGTCGCCGCGCCCGCTGATGATCGCCCGCAGCATATACAGGCTGAACCCTTTGGCCTGCTCCAGTTTGATCTGCGGCGGGATCGCCAGCTCTTCTTTGGCGACCACTACGTCCACCAGTACCGGACCGTCGATAGCGAAAGCACGCTGTAGGGCTTCATCCACCTCTGAGGCTTTTTCAACGCGAATACCGGTGATGCCGCAGGCTTCGGCGATGCGGGCGAAATGGGTGTCATGCAGCTCGGTGCCGTCGGTCAGGTAACCGCCGGCCTTCATCTCCATCGCCACGAAGCCCAGCACGCTGTTGTTAAAGACCACGATTTTGACCGGCAGCTTCATCTGTACCACCGAGAGGAAATCGCCCATCAGCATGCTGAACCCGCCGTCGCCACACATCGCCACGACCTGGCGCTCCGGCGCGGTAGCCTGCGCGCCCAGCGCCTGCGGCATGGCGTTCGCCATTGAGCCGTGGTTAAACGAGCCGAGCAGTCGGCGCTTGCCGTTCATTTTCAGGTAACGCGCCGCCCATACCGTCGGCGTACCGACGTCGCAGGTAAAGATGGCGTCATCGGCGGCAAAACGGCTGATCTGTTGCGCCAGGTACTGCGGGTGGATGGCTTTGTCGCTCGGTTTCGCCAGATCGTCGAGTCCTTTGCGGGCGTCGCGGTAATCGTTCAATGCTTTATCAAGGAATTTTCGATCGGTTTTTTCTTCCACCAGCGGCAGTAGCGCCGTCAGGGTCGCTTTGATGTCGCCGACCAGCGCCATATCAACCTTACTGTGCGCCCCGATGCTCCCCGGATTGATGTCGATCTGGATAATTTTGGCGTCGGTGGGGTAGAAGGCGCGGTAGGGGAACTGCGTGCCGAGCAGCACCAGGGTGTCGGCGTTCATCATGGTATGGAAACCGGACGAGAAGCCGATAAGCCCGGTCATGCCCACGTCATAAGGATTGTCGTATTCGACGTGCTCTTTGCCGCGCAGGGCGTGCACGACAGGCGCTTTGATTTTGGCGGCAAACTCAACCAGCTCGTGATGGGCGCCCGCGCAGCCGCTGCCGCACATCAGCGCGATATTGCTGGAGTAACGCAGCAGTTGCGCCAGTTTGCGCAGCTCTTCTTCCGCGGGGGTGACGACCGGCATCGGCGCATGATACCAGTGGCTGCTGGCGCCTTCCGGCGCGGGTTTCAGCGCTACGTCGCCCGGGAGCACCACGACCGACACGCCGCGATTCAGTACCGCTTTGCGCATGGCGATCGCCAGGACCTGGGGGATCTGCTCAGGGCTGGAAACCAGCTCGCAATAGTGGCTGCATTCACGGAACAACTCTTGCGGGTGGGTCTCCTGGAAGTAACCGCTGCCGATCTCGCTGGAGGGAATATGGGCGGCAATCGCCAGTACCGGAACATGGTTACGGTGGCAGTCAAACAGGCCATTGATTAAATGCAGGTTGCCGGGGCCGCAGGAGCCTGCGCACACCGCCAGATTGCCGGTAAGCTGGGCCTCCGCGCCAGCGGCAAACGCCGCGACCTCTTCGTGACGGGTCGACATCCACTCAATCGTTCCCATGCGATTGAGACTGTCGCTCAGGCCGTTCAGGGAATCGCCCGTTACGCCCCAGATGCGTTGCACTCCGGCCTGTTCCAGCGTTTTTGCAATAAAAGCGGCAACCGTTTGTTTCATGGTTCTCCATCTCCTTCAATGTGATAACGGTTACAAGTTTAGTTGAAGATGGCAAAAAGGCCGGATGGCGTCAGCGCATCCGGCCTGAAGGGGGAGACCGGATAAGCGCAACGCTTTCCGGCAAGGTATCACTACGCGAGGACCAGATCGCCCTGTGGATGGCAGGAGCAGGCCAGCACGTAGCCTTCGGCGATTTCCGCGTCGGACAGCGTCATGGTACTGCTGACCGTATACTCACCGGAAACCACTTTGGTTTTACAACAGCCGCAGACGCCAGCACGACAGGCGACAGTAACCGGCACTTTGTTGCTTTCCAGCGCGTCCAGCAGTGTGGTGCCGACGGGCGCGTAAAACGTTTTTGCCGGTTGCAGTTTGGTAAATTTCAGACCGCTGGTAGCGGCTTCTGCCACCGGCGTAAAGAACTTCTCTTTGAAAAAGCGCGTCACGCCAAGCGCTTTCACTTCCTGTTCGACCCAATCCATATACGGCGCCGGGCCGCAGGTCATTACGGTACGCGAGGTAAGATCGGGTACCTGCTGCAACAGTGCAGGGGTCAGGCGACCGGCGACAAAACCATGAGTGGCGTTATTTTCTGCCACCAGCGTGACCGGGTACTGCTGCCACTCTTCGGCGAAAATCACGTCCTGCGGCGAGCGTACGTTAAAAATTACCTGCACGTCGGCCTGTGGGCGATACTTCGCCAACCAGCGGCGCATTGACATGATCGGCGTGACGCCGCAACCGGCGGCGAGCATCAGGAATTTATCGTCTGCTTTATCGTCGCAGGTAAATTCGCCCATCGCGTCGGACAGCCAAATGTAGTCGCCGCGCTTCACGTCGCGGGTTAACCACTGCGAACCTGCCCCGCCGTCAATCCGGCGAACGGTCAGCGTAATATACTCGCTGACGCCCGGCGTGGAAGACAGCGTGTAGGCACGCAGCGTGTCCGCAGCGTTACGCACGCTCACCAGTGCATACTGCCCGGCGCGATACGGATAATAGTCGTGGCACAGCAGGGCTATTGTCCAGACATCCGGCGTTTCCTGATGGATGTGATGGACCTGCATCCGCCATGGGCACTGATTGGTTGGCATCGTCATCTTTTACTCCTTACGCGCTCAGCAACTGCTTCATATCGTCTTCAACGGTGGTGACGGAACGCAGACCGAATTTTTCGTTGAGCACCGCCAGCAGATCCGGGGTGAAGAAGCCCGGCGCGGTCGGTCCGGTGACGATATTTTTCACGCCAAGCGACAGTAGGGTCAGCAGAATAACGATCGCTTTCTGTTCGAACCAGGAGAGCACCAGGGAGAGCGGCAGATCGTTGACGCCACAGCCCAGTTTTTCCGCCAGCGTGACCGCCAGAATGATAGCGGAGTAAGCGTCGTTACACTGCCCGGCATCCACCAGACGCGGCAGCCCTTCGATATCGCCAAACTCGAGCTTGTTGAAGCGGTATTTGCCGCAGGCGAGGGTGAGGATCAGGCAGTCATCCGGCACGCTGGTGGCGAAGTCGGTGAAATAGTTACGTTCGCCGCGCGCTCCGTCGCAACCGCCGACAAGGAAGATGTGACGCAGTTTTTCCCGGCTGACCAGGTCGATCAGCGTATCTGCCGCCCCAAGCAGAGTCTGACGGCCAAAGCCGACGGTGATCAGGTGCGGAATCTCGCTGTACGGGAAGCCTGCCATCTGCTGCGCTTGTGCAATCACCGGACCGAAATCGTCGCCTTCGAGATGACTGACGCCCGGCCAGCCGACGATGCTGCGGGTCCAGATACGGTCGTCATAAGTGCCCACGGTCGGATCGATGATGCAGTTTGAGGTCATCACGATAGGCCCAGGGAAGCGGGCGAACTCGACCTGCTGGTTCTGCCAGCCGCTGCCGTAGTTACCGACCAGATGTTTGAATTTACGCAGTTCCGGGTAACCGTGAGCGGGCAGCATTTCGCCGTGGGTGTAGACGTTAACGCCGGTACCTTCGGTCTGCTCCAGCAGATTATAGAGATCTTTCAGATCGTGACCTGAAATCAGAATACATTTGCCTTCAGTGGCTTTCACGTTGACCTGAGTTGGCGTGGGGTGACCGTATTTTGTCGTCTCACCGGCGTCGAGAATGCTCATGACCTTAAAGTTCATCTGGCCGATTTCCATCGAGCATTCCAGCAGCGCGTTCATGTCGGCAGGCCAGGTGCCCAGCCACGCCATGATTTTATGGTACTGCGCGTAGATGTCGTTGTCGTATTGACCGAGCACATGGGCATGCTCCATATACGCCGCCGCGCCTTTCAGGCCGTACAGGCAGAGCAGACGCAGGCCGAGAATGTTGTCGCCAATCGCCGCTTTGTCTTTGTTCGGGGTAAATTCTGCCGCCTGGCGCTGCAGGTCACCGAGATCGTCGCTGACCAGTTGCAGTTCCGCCATCGGATTGTCGCAATGGGCGCTGGCGTCTACGCTCAGGCACTGGGCTTTTAGCGCTTCACGCATGGCGATGGCGTCACGGGCATAGCCCACGATACGCGGGGAATCGAAGTTAACGTTAGTCAGCGTAGAGAAAAACGCGCGCGGCGCGAAACTGTCAACGTCATGATTAATGATGCCGTATTCACGGGCTTTCACCGCCCATGCAGACAGACCCTGTAGGGCAGCGATCAGCAGATCCTGCAAATCGGAGGTTTCAGCCGTTTTACCGCACATACCCTGCGCGTAAGAGCAGCCGTTTCCTGCCGGAGTACGGATAGTTTGTTCACATTGCACACAAAACATGGTCACACCCTTAAAGTTATATTTAATATACATGTTTAAGATTATGCCTGAGCACGAAAGGAGAAAAGGGATTTCTGATACAACTTACAGGGAGATTGATTTAGCGCAATTTTGGCGGCAGAGACCTACCGCCATCGGGGTATTACGCAGAGAAAAACGCCATCAGGATCGGCACCAGCAGGCTGAGGATAAAGCCATGTACAATGGCGGCTGGCACCATCTCCAGTCCGCCCGTGCGCTGTAAAACCGGCAGGGTGAAGTCCATCGATGTCGCCCCGCACAGCCCCAGCGCGGTGGAGCGGCTGCGGCGCACCAGGCCCGGAATCAGCATAATGGCGATCAATTCGCGCGCCAGATCGTTAAAGAACGCGGCGCTGCCAATCACCGGACCATAGGATTCCGTCAGCAAAATACCGGACAGGGAGTACCAGCCAAACCCGGACGCCATCGCCAGCGCGGTTTTGATCGGCAGATCGAGAATAAAAGCATTGATTAAGCCGCCGAACAGGGAACTGGCGACCACCACGACGGCGACAATCATGCCCCGGCGATTAAGAATAATTTGCCTTAACGTCATGCCGCTATTGCGCAGTTGGATCCCCACCAGCAGTAACAGAAGAATCAGGGTATATTCGCTGGCTTCGGTCGCATGCTGCAAAAGAGAGAAACCGCTGAGTCCCAGCAGAAAACCCGCCACCACCACGCCGCATAATTTTAGCGACTCCAGCGCCATGGCAATACGCGACGGCAGTTTCTCCTGCTGATGATGGTGTCGCCAGGGTAATGAACGTTCCAGCCACAGCAAGGCCACAATATTACAGAGTAAAATAACGCTAATACTGACTGCGGAATAATGAAAAATAGCGAGCAGATTACTCGCCAGATTATCCAGAAAGGCCAGGCTAATACCCATAAAAAAGAGAATCAGATAAACCATCCAGCTTAACAGGCGATTAATGAGTTTTAATGCCGCGTTGTGCCGCAGCGGAATGAGATAACCTGCAATCAGCGGAAGCAGAATAATGAGAAGTCCAGAAAACATGAACAGCCGGTCCTTGTAAGAATCGTTTAGCGTCAACGACACTACCCAATAAAGTCTGTCCCGTAAAGCGGCAAAAAGAAAGCCGGGCGACGCTGGCGCTCACCCGGTTCACAATCGAACGTATTTGCAGGCCAGGAGAAGCATCGCGCTTACCCGGCCTGTTATCATTAATCGCGTTTTTCCAGCAGGGTGCGATAAATAAGCCCACCGAGGATCCCGCCGATAATCGGCATCACCCAGAACAGCCACAGCTGTTCCAGCGCCCAACCCCCCTGGAAGATCGCGACTGCGGTACTGCGCGCCGGGTTCACAGAGGTATTGGTCACCGGAATGCTGATCAGGTGAATCAGGGTTAACGCCAGGCCAATCGCGATGGGCGCGAAACCGGCAGGGGCGTATTTATCCGTTGCGCCATGAATGACCAACAGGAAACCGGCTGTCAGGACAATCTCAATGACAATGGCGGACAGCATGGAATAGCCGCCCGGTGAATGTTCGCCATAGCCGTTAGAAGCAAACCCGCTGGCTGCCGCGTCGAAGCCCGTTTTACCGCTGGCAATAAGGTACAATACGGCCGCCGCAATAATCCCGCCGATCACCTGGGCAATAATATAGCCAATGACCTCTTTCGCCGGAAAACGGCCGCCAGCCCATAAGCCTAATGTTACCGCTGGATTAAAATGACCGCCGGAAATATGCCCCACAGCGAACGCCATCGTTAATACGGTAAGACCAAATGCCAGCGCGACACCCGCAAAACCGATGCCTAATTCCGGAAAGGCTGCTGCCAGCACAGCGCTCCCACAGCCACCAAAAACAAGCCAGAATGTACCAAAACATTCAGCCGCTAATTTTCTGAACATATCCACCTCAATAAGAAATAACCACAAACGTGGTGTCAGTAATATTCGTCTACAGGACGACGAAACAATAAATAGCGCGCTATTTTAAAAACGAACGTCGTCCATTCTCTAGCTAAATAAATCCAGATCGTTTGATGTAGGGCAATGAGGCGTCATTCCTTGCTCAGATTAATCTTATTTGAAGTGTAGCGTATGTTCGGATGAAAGTGAGCGAACAAAATCTGAATTTATACGGCGAAAAATCCGGCTATTTAAATTTGGCAGTGAGCATAATTCATCTTCTTAATTGTTCATAAATCAGTCTATTAGCACGCTTAATTTTACCCGGGTCACGTCAGCGACGCGCATTTGCCGTTATACTGCGAGAAGCTAAAGGGAAAAGTGACATTTGTCTGGAGGAAGCATGATTCTCGAACGCGTTGAGATTGTTGGGTTTCGCGGTATCAATCGGCTGTCGTTAATGCTGGAGCAAAACAATGTGCTGATTGGCGAAAACGCCTGGGGTAAATCCAGTCTCCTTGACGCGCTGACGCTGCTGCTTTCGCCTGAGTCAGAGCTGTATCACTTTGACCGCGACGATTTCTGGTTCCCGCCTGGCGATGTCAATGGCCGTGAGCGGCATTTGCACATTGTCCTGACCTTTCGCGAATCACAACCGGGACGCCACCGGGTGCGGCGTTATCGACCGCTTGAAGCCTGCTGGTCGCCGTGTCGCGACGGCTATCAGCGCATCTTTTATCGCCTGGAAGGCGAAAGCGCCGATGACGGCAGCGTGATGACGCTGCGCAGTTTCCTTGACGGCGACGGTCATCCTCTGTCGGTGGACAATATTAATGACCAGGCGCGGCATCTGGTGCGTTTAATGCCGGTGCTGCGCCTGCGCGACGCACGGTTTATGCGCCGCATCCGTAACGGTACGGTGCCTGACGTCAAAGATGTCGAGATCACCGCTCGTCAGCTCGATTTTCTGGCTCGCGAACTGGCGACGCGTCCGCAAAACCTGACCGATGGCCAGATCCGCCAGGGGCTGTCAGCAATGGTGCAACTGCTGGAGCATTACTTTACCGAGCAGGGAACGTCCCAGTCGCGGCACCGGTTAATGCGCCGTCGTTCGAGCAACGAACAGCGCAGCTGGCGCTATCTCGACATTATTAACCGGATGATCGACAGACCCGGCGGGCGGACCCACCGGGTGATTCTGCTGGGACTGTTCTCGACGCTGCTGCAGGCGAAGGGCACCGTCAGACTGCATAAAGACGCCAGGCCGCTGCTGCTGGTGGAAGATCCGGAAACCCGCCTGCATCCCATCATGCTCTCAGTGGCCTGGCAACTGCTCAACCTGCTGCCGCTGCAGCGAATCACCACCACCAACTCCGGTGAACTGCTGTCGCTGACGCCCGTTGAGCACGTCTGCCGCCTGGTGCGTGAATCTTCCCGCGTGGCGGCCTGGCGTTTAGGGCCAGGTGGTCTTAGCCCCGAAGACGGGCGTCGTATTGCGTTCCACATTCGTTTTAACCGCGCCTCCTCGCTGTTTGCCCGCTGCTGGTTGCTGGTGGAAGGGGAAACCGAAACCTGGGTGATCAACGAACTGGCCCGTCAGTGCGGCTACCATTTTGACGCTGAAGGGATCAAGGTGATCGAGTTTGCTCAGTCCGGGCTGAAGCCGCTGGTGAAGTTTGCCCGGCGGATGGGGATCGAGTGGCACGTGCTGGTGGACGGCGATGAGGCCGGGAAGAAATATGCGGCGACGGTCCGCGGTCTGCTGAATAACGACAAAGAGGAAGAGCGCGAGCACTTAACGGCGCTGCCAGCCCTTGATATGGAACATTTTATGTATCGCCAGGGCTTCTCGGACGTTTTTCACCGGGTGGCGCAGATCCCGGAAAACGTGCCAATGAATATCCGTAAAATCATTTCGAAGGCGATCCATCGCTCATCGAAACCGGATCTAGCCATCGAAGTGGCGATAGAGGCCGGACGGCGCGGCGTTGACGCGGTGCCGGTGCTACTGCGCAAAATGTTTTCGCGCGTCTTGTGGCTGGCGCGCGGCCGGGCGGATTAATGGCTAAAGCGGCGGGGCACCTGTTCGACAACGCTGTCGAGCAGGGCGTAGCGGCGACGGTATTCGGCCCGTTTTTTACTGGCGATATCCGCCTCGCTTTTGCGTGCAATGGTTAAGGGCAGGGCGTAATAGCCGGCGTCGGTCATTTCACCGCCCAGCGATGACCAGAACGCGTCATAGTCGGCATGCATCTGGGTTTTTTTATCCATGTAGCGCCAGCTGCGATAGACATGTACAGCGTTGCTGACCGCCAGAATCTGCTCGACCTGCGCAACCCGGGCAAACTGGCACAGCGCTTCCATCACGATCCTTTTCGGAAAGAGGCCATAACAGGCTTTGGTCGCCTGCTGTATAACCTCATGCGGAACATCGTTTGCCGCCCCCTGCAAGCCACCGATAAACAGGGTACGTTTTCCGTTTAAGTAGCAGAAGGTAAACGTGATTTCTGCCAGAATACGTTTCTGCGCGTCACGAATCACGACCGTACTTTCTCCCTCTTTATCCAGGGAGACGAGGCTGACTAAATCCAGCTGGAATGGCGCATCGTCTTTCGCGGTTATTTGTGCCAGACCGAGGCCGTAATGGCTTAAATAACCGATCTGCTGCTCGCGGGTGAGCAAGTTACGCATCATCTCATAGTGCGTGCAAAGCGCGTTCAGCGCAGTGTGCCGTTTAATATTCACCGCCATATACGGTCGGTGCAGACGGATCGGCAGGCGCGGCTGGCGTGTTAACAGCGTGTCCAGCTCCGGCCATTGCGTCAGATTGTCTAACAACTGACTGGTTGCCCGCGGCATTAATAGCGAGCGAATAAGAAATTTCCGCCGAAAACTGGCTTTCCGCCAGAATTTACCCGGCAGTAATTGTCCGCGCGTCAGGCGCATAAATAATTGTAAAGGGGACGCGACGTCGGAAGGGTAGAAGGTATTATCAGTAATCTGTGACATGATCGAAATCCGCAACATGATGTATGCGAAAATTGAAACATGCTGAATCTTAACCAATCGTCAATGCCCGCCGCGCGCGCCTTTGCGTTTGCGGGTTGTTTAGATAAGGTTGATATTCGCAGGCAAAACTACCATCAGGATTAATATGGGTATTAAGGGAAAAAAAATTAAAAAGCGCTATCTGCTGCTGATATTCATTCTTATCCTGGGGGCGATTGCCCTCTGGCGGACGCTTAATGCGCCAGTGCCAACGTATCAGACGCTGATCGTCCGTCCGGGCGATCTTCAGCAGAGTGTGCTCGCCACCGGTAAACTGGATGCGCTGCGTAAAGTTGACGTCGGCGCCCAGGTGAGCGGGCAGTTGAAAACGTTGTCGGTGGCGATTGGCGATAAGGTGAAAAAAGATCAACTGCTGGGGGTTATCGACCCGGAGCAAGCGGAAAACCAGATCAAAGAAGTGGAAGCGACGCTGATGGAGCTTCGCGCCCAGCGCCAGCAGGCTGAAGCCGAGCTGAAGCTGGCGCGGGTCACGCTCTCCCGACAACAGCAGTTGGCAAAAACCCAGGCCGTCTCGCAGCAGGATCTCGACACCGCCGCGACGGAAATGGCCGTTAAGCAGGCGCAGATCGGCACCATCGATGCCCAAATCAAGCGTAATCAGGCCTCCCTGGATACCGCTAAAACCAATCTCGACTATACGCGTATCGTCGCGCCAATGGCCGGCGAAGTGACCCAAATCACCACCCTGCAGGGGCAGACGGTTATCGCGGCGCAGCAGGCGCCAAATATCCTGACGCTGGCGGATATGAGCACCATGCTGGTGAAGGCGCAGGTGTCTGAGGCGGACGTGATTCACCTCAGGCCGGGACAAAAGGCATGGTTTACCGTACTGGGCGATCCGCAAACCCGTTATGAAGGGGTGCTGAAAGACGTTCTGCCGACACCGGAAAAAGTTAACGACGCGATTTTCTATTACGCCCGGTTTGAAGTACCGAACCCAAAAGGCATTCTGCGGCTGGATATGACCGCCCAGGTGCATATCCAGCTCACCGACGTGAAAAATGTGCTGACTATACCGCTCTCCGCGCTGGGCGACCCGGTGGGCGATAACCGTTACAAAATCACCTTGCTGCGTAACGGCGAAACCCGCGAGCGGGAAGTGTCAATTGGCGCGCGTAATGACACCGATGTCGAGATTATCAAAGGGCTGGAAGCGGGTGAGGAAGTGGTTATCGGCGAAGGCAAGCCAGGAGCGGCGCAATGACGGCGCTGCTTGAGCTGAGCAATATCCGTCGCAGTTATCCCTCCGGTGAGGAGCAGGTGGAGGTGCTCAAAGGCATCACTCTGCAAATCAACGCCGGGGAGATGGTCGCGATTGTCGGCGCGTCCGGCTCCGGTAAATCGACGTTGATGAATATTCTTGGCTGCCTCGATAAGCCCACCAGCGGCACCTACCGGGTGGCGGGGCGCGACGTGTCGACCTTAGACAGCGATGCGTTGGCGCAGCTGCGCCGCGAGCATTTTGGCTTTATCTTCCAGCGTTACCACCTGTTGTCGCACCTGACGGCGGCGCAAAATGTCGAAGTGCCCGCCGTCTATGCCGGTACCGAGCGTAAGCAACGTCTGGCCCGCGCTCAGGAACTGCTCCAGCGGCTCGGGCTGGGCGATCGCCTGGACTACCAGCCTTCGCAGCTGTCCGGCGGACAACAGCAGCGTGTCAGTATCGCGCGTGCGTTGATGAATGGCGGGCAGGTGATCCTGGCTGACGAACCGACCGGCGCGCTCGACAGTCGCTCCGGCGAAGAGGTGATGGCGATCCTGCACCAGTTGCGCGATCGCGGGCACACGGTGATTATCGTCACCCACGATCCGCAGGTTGCCGCACAGGCTGAGCGGGTGATTGAAATTCATGACGGCGAAATTGTGCGTAATCCCCCGTCGCAGTCCCCCCGGCAGGGAAAAGGCATCCAGGAGCCGACGGTGAAAACGGCATCCGGGTGGAGCCAGTTTGTCAGCGGATTTCGCGAAGCGCTCACCATGTCCTGGCGGGCGTTAGCGGCGAATAAAATGCGCACCTTGCTGACCATGCTCGGGATTATTATCGGCATCGCGTCAGTGGTGTCGATTGTGGTGGTCGGCGACGCGGCGAAACAGCTGGTGCTGGCCGATATCCGCGCCATTGGCACCAACACCATTGATATCTATCCCGGCAAAGATTTTGGCGACGACGACCCGCAATACCAGCAGTCGCTGAAGTATGACGATCTCAGCGCCATCCAGAAGCAGCCGTGGGTGACCTCGGCGACGCCTGCCGTGTCGCAGAATTTACGTCTGCGCTATGGCAATACCGATGTGGCGGCCAGCGCTAACGGCGTCAGCGGCGACTACTTTAACGTATACGGGATGACCTTCAGCGAGGGGAATACCTTCAACCGTGAACAGCTTAACGGTCGGGCGCAGGTGGTGGTGCTGGACAGCAATACCCGGCGTCAGTTATTTCCGCATAAAGCGAGCGTGGTGGGCGAAGTGATTCTGGTAGGCAATATGCCCGCGACGGTTATTGGCGTGGCGGAAGAAAAACAGTCGATGTTCGGCAGCAGTAAAATTCTTCGCGTCTGGCTGCCCTACAGCACCATGTCCGGGCGCATTATGGGACAGTCGTGGCTGAACTCGATCACCGTGCGGGTGAAGGACGGGTTTGACAGCGCGCAGGCCGAGCAGCAACTCACCCGACTGCTGACCTTGCGGCATGGGAAAAAAGATTTCTTCACCTGGAACATGGACGGCGTCTTGAAAACCGCTGAAAAGACCACACGTACTCTTCAGTTGTTCCTGACGCTGGTAGCGGTCATTTCGCTGGTGGTTGGCGGGATCGGCGTGATGAACATTATGCTGGTGTCGGTGACCGAACGGACGCGGGAGATAGGCATTCGCATGGCGGTTGGCGCGCGCGCCAGCGACGTGCTGCAACAGTTTTTGATTGAGGCGGTTCTGGTCTGCCTGGTCGGCGGGGCGCTCGGGATTACCCTGTCGATGCTGATTGCCTTTACGCTGCAACTGTTCCTGCCGGGCTGGGAGATTGGTTTCTCGCCGGTGGCGCTGTTGACGGCATTTATGTGCTCGACCGTGACCGGCATCCTGTTCGGTTGGCTGCCTGCGCGAAACGCGGCGCGGCTGGATCCGGTAGATGCGCTGGCGCGGGAATAAACGGCATCGTAGGGCGGTTAACCCCGCGTTGCCTGACGCAAAATAAAAATGCCAGCCGATCGGGCTGGCATTTTATCTGCGGGATGTACACAATGAGACAGTAGAGCTATGCAACAGCTTCTGCCTCGATGGGCACGATGACGCTGGCGTGATTGCCTTTTGGCCCCTGGTGTACATCAAACTGGACAGACTGTCCGGCTTTTAGCGTTCTGTAACCATCCATCTGAATGGTGGAATAATGAGCGAAAATATCTTCGCCGCCGCCTTCAGGGCAGATGAATCCAAACCCTTTGGCATTGTTGAACCACTTAACAGTACCCGTTTCCATGCTTCGACATCCTTCGTGAATCTTTATAAGTAAGATGGAATGAACCGGTGGTGGAGTGGGGGCTGTATAAAACCTCGCCAACTCTCAAAACTACAATTTAGAGAAATCAGGCCAGGCGTCAAGCGTTTGACAGGGTAGTTTGGGTAAAAATGAATCAAAAATTTGAAGCAGTTAACGCTATTTGCCGTAATGTGACAGATGTCGCGGATGCCAGTGATAGATGATAGTTATCTGTTACTTGAGGTAGATTGATAGTGCAAATCCGCTCCCGTCAGCGGCAGTCCAGACTGCCGGTAACCGTAACCGAAGATGACGACTGACAATGGGTAAGACGAACGACTGGCTGGATTTCGACCAGCTGGCGGCAGATAAAGTGCGCGACGCGCTAAAACCGCCATCTATGTATAAAGTGATATTAGTCAATGATGATTATACTCCAATGGAGTTTGTTATTGACGTGTTACAGAAATTCTTTTCTTATGATGTAGAACGTGCAACGCAACTGATGCTTGCGGTTCACTATCAGGGCAAAGCCATCTGCGGCGTGTTTACCGCAGAGGTCGCGGAGACCAAAGTAGCGATGGTGAACAAATATGCAAGGGAGAACGAGCATCCGTTGCTGTGTACGCTGGAAAAAGCCTGAATGCAGGCATAAAAATTGGGGGAGGTGCCTATGCTCAATCAAGAACTGGAACTCAGTTTAAACATGGCTTTCGCCAGAGCGCGCGAGCACCGTCATGAGTTTATGACCGTCGAGCACTTGTTACTGGCGCTGCTCAGTAACCCCTCGGCCCGCGAAGCGCTGGAAGCGTGTTCCGTGGACCTTGTGGCGCTCCGTCAGGAACTCGAAGCCTTCATTGAACAAACCACACCCGTTCTGCCTGCCAGTGAAGAAGAACGCGATACGCAGCCGACGTTGAGTTTTCAGCGCGTGTTGCAGCGCGCGGTTTTCCACGTACAGTCTTCCGGACGCAGCGAAGTGACTGGCGCCAATGTACTGGTTGCCATCTTTAGTGAACAGGAGTCTCAGGCGGCCTATCTGCTGCGCAAGCACGAGGTGAGCCGTCTCGATGTGGTCAACTTTATTTCTCACGGTACGCGTAAAGATGAACCGGGTCAGACTTCTGACCCTGGTAATCAGCCGAATAGCGATGAACAAGCTGGCGGGGAGGAACGTATGGAGAACTTCACCACTAACCTTAACCAGCTTGCACGCGTTGGCGGTATCGATCCGCTGATTGGCCGTGAAAAAGAGCTTGAGCGCGCCATTCAGGTGCTGTGCCGTCGTCGTAAAAACAACCCGCTGCTGGTGGGGGAGTCTGGCGTCGGTAAAACAGCCATTGCCGAAGGACTCGCCTGGCGTATCGTCCAGGGCGACGTGCCGGAAGTGATGGCTGATTGCACTCTCTACTCGCTGGATATCGGTTCGTTGCTGGCGGGCACCAAATACCGCGGCGACTTTGAAAAACGCTTTAAAGCGCTTCTTAAGCAGTTAGAACAGGACACCAACAGCATCCTGTTTATCGATGAGATCCACACCATTATCGGCGCCGGCGCGGCATCGGGTGGCCAGGTGGATGCGGCAAACCTGATCAAACCGCTGCTGTCCAGCGGCAAAATCCGCGTGATTGGCTCGACCACCTATCAGGAGTTCAGCAATATTTTCGAGAAAGACCGCGCCCTGGCGCGTCGCTTCCAGAAAATCGATATTACTGAGCCGTCTGTGGACGAAACGGTACAGATCATCAATGGCCTGAAGCCGAAGTACGAAGCACATCACGACGTTCGCTACACCGCGAAAGCGGTACGCGCAGCGGTGGAGCTGGCGGTGAAATACATCAACGACCGTCATCTGCCGGATAAGGCGATTGACGTTATTGATGAAGCCGGCGCGCGTGCGCGACTGATGCCCGTCAGCAAGCGTAAGAAAACCGTCAACGTGGCGGATATCGAATCGGTGGTGGCGCGCATTGCGCGTATTCCGGAGAAAAGCGTTTCGCAGAGCGATCGCGATACGCTGAAAAATCTTGGCGATCGCCTGAAAATGCTGGTCTTTGGTCAGGACAAAGCCATTGAGGCGCTGACCGAAGCCATCAAGATGAGCCGCGCGGGTCTGGGACACGAGCATAAGCCAGTTGGTTCCTTCCTGTTCGCCGGTCCGACCGGGGTGGGGAAAACCGAGGTGACGGTGCAGCTCTCTAAAGCGCTGGGGATTGAACTGCTGCGCTTTGATATGTCCGAGTATATGGAGCGCCACACCGTTAGCCGTCTGATTGGTGCGCCTCCGGGATACGTTGGCTTTGATCAGGGCGGTCTGCTGACGGATGCGGTGATCAAGCATCCTCATGCGGTGCTGCTGCTCGATGAGATCGAGAAAGCGCACCCGGACGTCTTTAACCTGTTGTTACAGGTGATGGACAACGGCACGTTAACGGACAACAACGGGCGTAAAGCGGATTTTCGCAACGTGGTGCTGGTGATGACCACCAACGCTGGCGTGCGGGAAACCGAGCGTAAATCGATTGGCCTGATTCATCAGGACAACAGCACCGACGCGATGAGTGAAATCAAGAAGGTGTTTACGCCGGAGTTCCGTAACCGTCTCGATAATATTATCTGGTTCGAGCACCTCTCTACCGAGGTGATCCATCAGGTGGTCGATAAGTTCATTGTCGAGTTGCAGGTTCAGTTGGATCAGAAAGGCGTTTCTCTGGAAGTGAGTCAGGACGCGCGTAACTGGTTGGCTGAGAAGGGCTACGACCGGGCGATGGGCGCACGTCCAATGGCGCGCGTGATTCAGGACAACCTGAAAAAACCGCTGGCTAACGAGCTGCTGTTTGGCTCGCTGGTGGATGGCGGCCAGGTGACCGTCGAACTGGATAAAGAGAAAAATGAGCTAACCTACGGCTTCCAGAGTGCGCAGAAGCACAAGCCGGAAGCAGCGCATTAATCTCTTTTGCATAATGAATAAACCGGGCGTGAAAAAGCCCGGTTTTTTTTCGTCTGCCTGATGGCTTGCGGATTACCGTTCGCGCAACGCCTCGCGGGCGCGGTTCAACGGTTTAATTAAGTACTCCATGATGGTCTTGCTACCGGTATGGATATCAGCGGTAGCGATCATGCCCGGATAGAGCGGAAAATGTTTGCCCAACTGGTTGGTCAGATAATCCTTCTCGGTTCTGACGTAAACCCGGTAATAGTACCTGTCGCGGTGCACCTCATCCTGAATCGTATCCGGTGAGATAAAGACCACTTTACCTTCAAGTCCGCCGTAAATGTGGTAGTCATAGGCGGTAAGCTTCACCTTCGCTCTCTGGCCCGGCGTAATGAAGGCCACGTCGCGCGGCGAGATCTCCACCTCCACCAGCAGGCGATCGTCGATCGGCACGATCTCCATCACGTTGCCGCGCGGCTGTACCACGCCGCCGATGGTGTTGACCTCAATGTTTTTGACGATCCCCTTCACCGGCGCGTACAGCGTGGTGCGCTTAAGCGAGTCGGCGCGACCGCGGATCACCGACTTCTGTTCTTCCACCTCGGCGGCGGCCTTCGCCAGCTCCTCGCGCGCCTTGACGATATACTGATTACGCGTGTCGTCAATCTTCGACTGCAGATCGTTGGCCTGGCGCCGCAGACGCAGTACCTCCACATCGCTCGCCGCCCCTTTAGCGACCAGCGATGCCGTCAGGCGCAGCTCTTTATTGACCAGCGCCAGCCCGTCCTGCAGGCCGCTCAGCGACGCCTTCAGGTTATTCTGCCGTGAATGGTACAGCGACGTTTCATCCTCCAGCAACTGAGGAAATCCCTTCAGCTCCGGTGGAAACGTCAGCGGCGTGCCATCCACCTCGGCGTGCAGCCGGGCGAGCATCGCCAGCGCCGCGCGCAGCTTTCCTTGCGCCTCATCCACTCCCGCGCCTGCGATGGTCGGATCGAGCCGCGCCAGCACCTGGCCTGCCAGCACGATATCGCCTTCCTGTACCTTCATCTCGGTGAGGAGCCCGCCTTCCAGCGACTGAATCAGCTGCTCGCGGGCGCTGGGGATAATTTTACCGGTGCCGGTGGTAACCTCATCGAGACGAAACATGCAGGCCCACAGCCAGAACAGCCCCAGCAGCAGTACGCATAGCCAGATAACGCTCTGTCCCATGCCGAAAAAGTGTCGTCGCAGCCAGCGCAGTCCGCTGCCTGCTTTTTCGAATCCGTTCATCACGCCACCTCCTGGGATTTCACCGTCGCCGGACGCGGCGATGGGCGCAGAATCTCCTCTCTACTGCCGTCGCGCATGATTTTGCCGTTTTCAATAAACAGCACGCGCTCCGTCAGTTGCAGCACCGCCGGGCGATGAGTGGCGACAATCAGCGTGCGTTGTCCCAGCCATTGCTTCAATCCGTCAACGATGTGTTTCTCCATGCCATCGTCAAGCCAGGCGGTCGGCTCGTCCAGAATCAGAATCTGCGGATCGCGCAGCAGGGTACGGGCCAGAAACAGCTGCTGGCGCTGGCCGCCGGACAAGCCGCGTCCCCCTTCCATCAGCAGGTAGTCGAGCCCTTCCGGCAGGCTGCGCACGCAGTGGATAGCGCCGCTCAGCTCCAGCGCGGCGAGGATCTGCTCATCGCTGGCGGTGGGGGCGCCGAGCAGCAGGTTCTGCTTGACGGTGCCGTAGAACAGCGCCGACTGTTGGCTGAGGTACGCCACGTCGCGGCGTATGCACTGCGGATCGACGGAAGCCATTTTTACCCCGTCGAGCAGCAGCGTGCCTTCGCGTGGGTGCAGCAGGCCGCAGAGCAGTTGCAGCAGCGTCGATTTGCCGGAACCGTTGCGTCCGAGAACCGCCACCTTTTCACCGGGGCGGATGGTCAGCGAGGCGATATCCAGCACGCTGGCCGACGACTCTTCGTCGTAGCGATAGCGCATATCGTTGATGACAAACTCGCCATGAATTTTGCTCAGGGCGATCTGACTGCCGTTTTCCGGCGCGTCCACTTCGCTTTTCAGCAGACTTTCGACGCCTTCGCGGGCGACCTTCGCCTGCTGCCAGCGGGTCATCACCATCGCCAGTTGGGTGAGGGGAGCCATAATGCGCGACGCCAGCATGGAGCAGCCGATCAGCACCCCGGTGGAGATCTCCCCCTCCATCGCGAAAAAGGCGCCAATCAGGATCACCGTGACATAGGCGAGGGTCTGGACTTCGGCAGTCCAGTTGATCAACAGGCCGCTGACGAAGCGCTGGCGGCGGGCGGTATCGCCAATGGTTGCGGTCAGGTGATTCCACTGGTTCTGAAAGTAGGGTTCAGCGCGCAGGGATTTAATGTCGTCCAGCGCCTGCGCCGACTCGACCAGAATCGCGTTACGCAGCGCCGACTCGCGCATGGTTTCCCGTGACAGCTTCGCCAGCGTCGGCTGTAGCAGTTGTCCCGGCAGCACGATCAAGGGGATCGCCACCAGCGGCACCAGCGCCAGCCAGCCGCCCATCATCCACAGCAGGGCGAGGAACAGCAGGGAAAAGGGCAGATCGGCTATCGCCCCGATGGTGGTGGAGGTAATAAGCTCGCGGATCTGCTCCAGTTCGCGGATCTGGGCAATAAAGGAGCCGGTGGATTTAGGCCGCGCTTCGCTGCGCAGCCGCAGGGCGTGGCCGAAGACGCGATCCGAGATGCGCACGTCGGCGCGCTTACCGAGGGTATCGGAGATCCACGTCCGCGCCATGCGCATGACGTAGACGAAGGTCATCGCTATCGCCACGCCGCTGAACAGCACCCACAGCGTCGGCGTCGACTGGGCCGGGATCACCCGATCGTACACCTGCATCGAGAACAGCATCGCCGACAGGGTCAGTACGTTCGCCACCAGCGAAGCCGCCATCACGTTGATGTAGCCGGGCCACTCCTGAAGGATGGTGCGCCGCAGCCAGTTCTCTTCGTAAGGCTTAATGTAATCGTCGACGCGAGCATCCGGCACCGCCTTTTCCGGCTTGACCCGCACCACCCGTTTTGCCGCTTCGCAGACCTGCTGGCGGGTAAGGCGGGTCGCCAGCGGCGTTTCGCCGCTGAAGCGCACTTCGACCTCGCCATCGGCGGAGATCGCCTCAATCACGCCCAGTCCCCGCTCGCCGAAATCGACGATCATCGGCAGCCGCCACGGGTCGAGTAGCCCATCATCAAAGCGATCAAAGATGGCGCATAACCCAAGATGGCGAGCCATCATTTCCACCAGCGCCTCTTCCTTCATCTGCGTGTGCCGCCATTCGGCCTCATTGCGCACCCGCTCGGCGGAGCCGTCGATACGGTAGAAACGGGCGATAAGGATGAGTAGCGCCAGCCAGTCGTTATAGTGGCGCGGCGGCGCGCCGCCAGCGTCCGTGTCTGCCTGTTTGTCCGTCATATTTATTTCCTTTCTGACTGAGCGGCTTCAATGGTAAAACCACCGAGGCTGCTGTTTTCCAGGCCGAAATAGCGCCTGGCTAATCCTGACGACGCCAGGTAGCCGATCGCCGCGCTCCACAGATCGTGGCGGGCATTGATCAGATCCTGCTGCGAGCGGCTGATTTCCTGCTCCGCATTAAGCAGATCCAGCACGTTGCGCGTGCCGAGCGACAGGTACTGCATTTTGTAAAGCTCACGGGTGCGAATAATGGTCTCCAGTCGCCCGCTGAGGATTTCGATATTGCGCTGGAGTCCGTCAATGCGGGTCAGGTAGCCGCGCTGCTCGTCGGCGATACTGAGACGGACCTTCTCAATGTTGGTTTTCGCGGCGGCCAGCGCGCTGGCGCTGGCGTTCTGCTGCGCCTGCAGCGCGCCGCCCTGGTACAGTTTGCCGCTGACCGATACGTAGACGTTGTTATAGTGGTCGTGGCTCTGGTAGTGAGAGATATCGCCCAGATAGCGGTTGGAGTTCATCTCCAGCGAGACGGTGGGGTAGTTCTGCGCTTTGGCGTTACGCAGTCCCGCCTGCGCCACCGCCAGTCCGGCCTGCGCCTTAAGCAGCGTTGGGTTGAGCGAGGCGTCAACATCGGTCGGCAGCGCGCGGGTAAAGACCTCTGCTGGCGAGGGAATGGCTTGCGCCGGCTGGCGATAGCCGAGCAGAAACGCCAGTTGCTCCTCCTGTTGTTGCAGCTTAATGGCCGCGTTGTGCGCTCCGGCCTGCGCCTCTTTCACTCGCGCGTCGGCCTGGATCGGGTCGATACTTGAGCTGGCGCCCGCTTCGGCGCGCAGTTGGGTCAATTGCCAGACGTCATTTACCGCGAGCACGTGCTGTTCGGCAATGTCCAGCAACTGGCGGTAGCGGTGCGCTTCGTTCAGCGTCAGCGCAGTCTTACGCACGATGTCATCGATTTGCTCCAGCACGCCGCTCTTTTGCTCAATGTATTTCGCCGTGGCCTCATCAACGGTACTGCCGGTTTTTCCGAAGTCATAGAGCATTTGCGACAGGCCGACGGTGGCGATATGGCCGGAGGCCTCGTCTTGCTGGCGGCCGGAGGTGACGCCAGCGCTGAGCGTCGGCAAGTAACCGGCGGCGGCCACGTCAATATTAAATCCCGCCGCGTCAAGGGTGGCGATTTCGCTGCGAATTGACGGGTGGTACATCACCGCATCGTGGATCATGCTCCACCATGCGTTGTCATTCATGCCGTTATGCTGGTTGCCGATCCGGCGAGTTGCCGGAGTACTGACCAGACCGTCGTTATCCGGCGCGGCGACGGCTTTGCCGCCATCAGGCTGATAGTTATTAAACGCGCCCCAGAATCCGCTGGCGCCTTCGTTGGTACTGTTGATGCCCTGACTATATGCGCTGACGGAAAGCGTCAGCAAAGCGGCGATAAGCGTTATTTTATTTTTATTCATCACATCCACATTTAATGAGTGCACCGTGGCGCTTAAGACCACGGCGCTCGGTCAATACTCACGCTGAAAGAGGCTGGCCCGCAGGCCAGCCTTCTCAGGATTAACGCTTAGCTAATGCCAACATCGTCGTTTACGTACAGTTGCACCAGCAAACCGTCGGTGGCGGTCGCGGTGTAGAGGTTGTAGCTGATGCCATTGACCAGCTGTACCCCCGACGACTGCCAGCTTCCGTTCAGCGTTACCGTGTCGCCGTTTCCACCGTCCACATAGAGGGTGTTTTGGCTGTCGGTTACGTTGAGCACGCTCTGGACGCTGAGGTTCAGCGAATCGTTCTCGCTGTTGTTCAGCAGGTCGATCTTCTCGATATTTTTCACCTTCGCGGAGATGGTGCTGAGATCGAGAGGCTGACTGCTGTGCCAGCTCAGCGTGTCGCTGCCGTTATCGCCGTTGAGCATCACGAAGTCGGTGTCATAGACGTCGAACACATCGTCAGCCCGGGAGCCGTTGAAGACCAACTCGCCGCCTTCGCTACCGTCGACATTGATGCCGGTGGTGAATGTCAGGGTCGACGTCGTCCCGTTGGAAAGCGTGTAGCTGTAGCTTTCTGATACGCCAGCGTGCTGTGCGGACGCGTTAGGGATCCAGGCGTAATTACCGTCGCCGTCGATGGTGAAGGTGCCCCCGTTACCGATGATGGTGGCGCCGTCGTTGCCGACGACGGTCTCTGCGCCGTTAAAGCTGACGGAGGTAACCGTGACATCGCTGCTGTCCGGCGTGACGTCGCCGGTGACGGCGTTAGCCACCTCGACGAAGGTCACGCCCCTCTCGACGTACAGGTTCACCACCGTGCCGTCCGGCTGGATGTGGGTCCACTGCACGTAGTCGATGTTGTTCAGCGTCGTTTCGCCGTTGCGTTCCCAGACGCCCTGCAGAGCGATGGTGTCTTCGCTGCCGCCGCGCACATACAGCGTGTTGACGTCATCGGTCACTCTGATGATGTCTTCCGCCGTCAGAGAGAGCGTGGCCGCGCTGTCGTTGTGCTGCAGATTAATCACCTCAATGTCATGCACCCGGCTGGCAACCGCGTCGAGATTAAGATTACCGCTGCCGTTCCACACCAGCGCGTCGTGACCATCACCCCCGTTTACCACCCGGAAGTCGGTGTCGTAGACCGTAAAGCTGTCGTCGCCGACGGTGCCTTCAAGGATCAGCTCGCCGCCCTGTTTGCCGTCTACCGCCACGCCCATCGTCAGCGTCAGGGTGTGGGAGCTGTTGTCAGACAGTACGTAGGTGAAGGTGTCCTGGCTGCCGCTCAGCTTAATGGTCGAGTCGGCTTTCAGGGCGTAGGTGTAGGTGCCGTCGTTATGCAACGTCAGCGTGCCGTAGGTACCTTCCACGGAGGCGCCGGCCGCGGTGACGATCACGTAGCTGGCCGCACCGGTGACGATGCCTGCCGCCATCGATTTCACCAGCAGAGAGTTGTCCGTGGCGTTGTCCAACACGCTACCGCCGATGCTGGAACTGCTGGTTACCGTGTAGGCAGTGGTGCTGACAATGTTCGCCGAGACGTTGTAGCTCAGAGCGTTATAGCCTATCCACAATATGTTGTTAACGCCGCTCTGGGTGGCATCCAGCACGACCCGGTATTCGCCCGCATTCAGTCCGTGCAGGCTGACTGACAGGTCATTGCCGTCGGCGATCGCCTGCGTGCCGTTCTGCACTGTCTCCCACTGATAGGTGACGGTGTTGTAATGCTGCAGGGACCAACTGACATTAACGCTGTTGGCGGCGGCGTTGACGCCGCTGCCGCTGACATGGATGGTGATATCCTGCAGATCGCTCGTCGCGCCAACCGTAAAGGTATCGCTGGTGAACGAGCTGGTTGCCGCTGTGGCCAGCGTCCCGGTGTTAGCCATTTCGTCATGTTGCAGCGTCACCTGGGCGGTGATGTCGGCATCGTTGGATTCCGATGCGCTTTCGCTTCCGGTCGTTGTCAGTCGTCCCGATACAATTGCGGCATCGACATACAGATTGACCGTTGTACCGTCCGGCGTGGTGCTGGTGTAGTGTGCGTAAGCGACGGTATCGACAATCTCAACGCCCACCGCAAGCCATGTTCCGGAGAGCGTGATGGCGTCTGCGCTTTCGCCTTTCAGCCAGAGCGTGTTCTGCGCGTTGGTGATTGCCGCGACTGACGCCGCATCAATAATCACCTTATCCGCCGCGCCGTCCTGGCCAAAATCCAGCACCTCGATGTTCGACACCTTACCGGCGATATCCGCCAGCGTCAGGGTATCGCTGCCTTTCCATACCAGCGTATCCTGACCATCGCCGCCGTCGATCTGCTTAAAGGCGGTATTGTTGGCGTTAAAGACGTCGTTAAGCTCGCTGCCAACGGAGATGGCGTCGGTCACGACGTCAATATCCCCCGTCACGGTCTGCGGCGAATACATGAACGAGACGTCTTTCGGAATATTCAGCCAGACCTGCGTGCCGTCCTCGGTAGTGCTGACGTAGCGGTTGTAGAACACGCTGTCAATCACCTCCGTCGAGACAAAGGTCCAGTGACCGACCGTCGTCACGGTATCGTTGCGCTGGCCGCTAATATACAGGCTGTTACTCTCGTTGGTGACTGCCGCGATCGACGCCGCGTCAACCACTACGTTACGGGCGACGCCGTCCAGGCCGAGATCGATAGCTTCAATATTGCTGACCTTTTGCGCAACGTCGCTCAGTGTCAGAACCGTGCTGCCTTTCCACGCCAGGGTGTCATATCCGTCTTTACCGTCCAGTGACGTAAAGGCGGTGTCATACACCTCAAACACATCGTCAGCAATGTTGCCATCGAACACCAG
Source organism: Citrobacter sp. 50677481 (assembly GCF_001463265.1). NCBI lineage: Bacteria > Pseudomonadati > Pseudomonadota > Gammaproteobacteria > Enterobacterales > Enterobacteriaceae > Citrobacter > Citrobacter sp. 50677481. The sequence continues at coordinate 2,618 of NZ_LNHZ01000036.1, read as the reverse complement.
CGGGCCGCCGCTGACGCCCTCAATAGACACACCGAGGTTAATGGTAACGGTTGCTGTCACCACTACGCCGTTAGCGCCTTTCAGGGCATAGGTAAAGACATCCTGCGCGCCTTCAGACACCTGGGTCGCCGTCGGCTGATAGACATATTCGCCGTTGTTATAGATAGTCAGCGTACCGTACTGACCCTCCACCTTCACGCCGCTCTCTGTGACCAGCGTGTAGTCCGTGAGGCTGGTATTGGCGCTGGTGTCGCCCGCCTAGACGTACATCAGCGTATAGATCGAGCTCAGATGGTCGATGGTACCGTCGGTTCCTTCATCGCTTAATACGTTTCCGGTAGCTTCGGTGTAGCTCTGTATTACATAGTCGGTGGAGCTGACCACGGTGGCGTTCATGGCTACGTTGAGGCTCACCGTTGCGCCAAGCACTCCCCCTGCCTGCTCAGTAGAGATTGAGTAGCGGTAGGTACCTTCGCCCAGGGTCAGCGTCGACAGATCGATCGCGAAGATTTGTTTACCGTCCATCGTGATGGCCGGGATCACTACGCTGTCAGAGTGGTACGTGCTCCAGCTGCCATCCGGATTCTGTTGTTGCAGAACATAGTGGATGGTCATGGCGTTACCGCTGACGGTGATCCACTCCGGGGTAGTCGACAGGGTCAGCGAACCGGTCACAAAGTCGCCTTCCCCCACGGTAAAGGCGTCAGTCGTTGTCGGCGTCCCAACGCTGACTGTACCGGTAGTGTTGGTCGTTTCTGATTCAAAGGCCAGGTTGATGTTCGCATCCGCCTGGTTGCTGGATGCGGTATCCAGCACTGCGTTATCAGACGGTTCGAGGTTATCCCACACCACGTCCAGATCGGCATTGTCGCTATTGATATGGATGTAGAGGTTGGCCGAGTCGGTGTTGCCGGTGGCGGCATCGGTCAGCGTATAGGTAAAGCTGTCCGATTTACCGATGGCGGATATCGCATAGTTCGGCTCATAAACGTAGTCACCGTTCGCCGAGAGGGTTAGCTTACCGTACAGTCCATCAATCACCGTAGCGCCCGAGGCGTTAACTGCATAGCTGACGACGCTGCCGTCGGCGCCGGTAACCGAAACCGAAGTTACCAGGGTCTGCGCCGGATGCGGAACGCCGTCCTGGCCGGAGAGGGCGTCAACGTCATTCATCACATTGCCAGCGGCGGTTTTGTAAGAGGTAATAGTCGGTTCAGCCGCCAGCTGGTAAATCGTCTCCTGGGTGGCGATACTCATATTGGTGCCGAGGTTCAGGCCGCCAATGCTAAGTTCCAGACGGTAGTCGCCCGCCGTCAGGCCCGGCAGCGTAATGTCCGAAGTCTGCACGCCGAGTCCGAACATGCCGAACAGGTTGCTGGCGCCGTTGGAGGTGAGCGCCTCCCACTGACCGGTGCTGGAGTTGTACTTGCTCAGGGTCAGCGTGGTTGAGCTGAACAGGTTCAGTACTGCGGAGCTGGTTGCCGTTACGCTGAGATCGACAACGGTGCCGTCATTGACGTGGAAGGTGTGGGTACCGCTGTTAACCACGTTACCGTCCGCGCCTTGCTCCGTTGGCCAGGTGAAGCCGATCGCTGCTTCGGTATTGATGTTATCCGCTGCGGCAAAGGTTACCGAGGCCACTTCCAGTGTCAGGGATTCCGATGGGGCGCTGGTGTTGCCAGCGGCATCAGAAACGGTGAAGTGAATGTCGTGTCCGCCATCGCTTAACCCTTCCTCAGTGGTGAAGCGCCAGTCGCCGTTCGCGTCGACGGTCGTTTGACCAATCACCCGATTGCCGTCGTAAACGGTAACCGTGGTGTCGGCTTCCAGTTTGCTGCCGCTGAAGGTCAGTACGCTGTCGGTCTGAGTCGCGCTGGCGGTGACATTTTCGCCTGCTTCGTTGGTAATGACCACGCTGGAGAGATCGACGCCGCCTGGCGCAACGGTATCAACCGTTACTGCTACCGGTGTCGATTCTCCTCTGCTGTTGCTGGCGGAATCAGCCACTTCATAAGTCAGGCTGTGTTCACCTTCTGCCAGCGGTTTTGCCGGGGTGACGGTCCAGTTGCCCTGATCGTCCACTGTCGCTCTGGCGATCTCGCTGCCTTTATCACGTACGATCACCGTACTGCCCGGCTCTGCGCCGCTGCCGCTAAGCGTCGGCGTGGCGTCGTTAATTGGGCTACCGATATCAAGCGTCTCGCCCGCATCGTTAGTGACCACGACGTTGGCCGGGTCGATCGCCTCTGGCGCATCGCTGTCGACCGTCAGCATAACCGCTTCGGACTCGCCGCTACCGTTGCCAGCCGCATCCACCGCTTCCCAGGTCAGGCTATGTTCGCCATCGACCAGAGGTTGTTCTGCGGTGACAGACCAGTTGCCCTGGTCATCGACGACGGCTTCGCCGATGACGGTGTCGCCGTCCCGGATAACCACCTGCGCACCCGGCTGCTCGCCGCTGCCGCCGAAGGTCGGGGTGTTGTCACTGGTGGTGGCGCCGTCGGCGATGGGGTTGCCCTCATCGTCGGTCATAAATGGCGGGGTGCCCGGCTGCGGTTCGGGTTCTGGCTGTGGCTCCGGTTCCGGTTCTGGTTCAGGTTGCGGTTCAGCGCTGGTAT
>NZ_LNHZ01000035.1:0-935 GCF_001463265.1 Citrobacter sp. 50677481 | reverse complement strand
ACTGCCGCGCTGGTTGCACAAAGTGCAGAAGCGCTACGTGGTCTTAACTACGACAAGCAGAACTGGCAGCGGTTATTTAGTAACAACGGAAATATAACTGTTACGTTGCCAGACGGCTCGCAATTCTCTGGTCCGTCATGGCCATATATGATTAGCACTGTAGCCACTAAAACGAACGGTGCAGTTCCTGTTAACCAGGGGGGGACTGGTTCAACTACTGCACAGGGTGCCAGGATAAATCTCGGCTTAGTAGATGATGCTGGTGTTATACCTGTTTCACTTGGAGGCACTGGCTCAAATACAGCATCAGGCGCAAGAAGTAATCTCGGTTTAGGTAATTCTGCAACGAGGAACGTAAACAGTAGTTCCGCCATCCCCACCCCAGCAACACCAGAAATAGCAGAACAAAACGCTAAAGATTTTAGAGGAATCATCAGCTATGCACTTTTAGGCAACTACCCGCTAGGCGTATCTAGCGCCATTATGCGCGGCGATCAGGGATGGAAGCAAACAAGTGCGGCGCTAGTTGGTGTCTTAAGCTCGCGAAACTGGAATGATAACAGCGGCGGCGATAGCGTTTTCCAGATAGGCATTAATAGAAACGGGGCGGGGTACAAAGTCGCCCAGCCGTCGGGCGATACGTACTATCTTAGTGACGTTATCAAGTTCAGAGACGAACGAAACACAACCGTAGATTCGAACGGTTTCATAAAGGTTGCGTCTCCCATTGTAAAGATATTCAGGGATGGTAGCTATGAAACGAATGAAGAGTCGGAAGGAGTTGCTGTTACCCACATAAATACAGGTGAGTATTTGATAGCAGGTTGCACCGGCCTTAATGCAGATGCAGCATGGGGAGGGATCGATGGTGGATTTGAAATCCCGGTAGACAGGAACAAGCTCGCGCGCATCTGGCTTGATTATGAAGTGAATGC
>NZ_LNHZ01000034.1:0-212 GCF_001463265.1 Citrobacter sp. 50677481 | reverse complement strand
CGCCACCGGCTCTCGCCTGCTTGTTGATCCAATACCCGCATGTCACCACCCTATACAACTCAGCCATGATACTCTCTTACTATTAAGACAAATGTCAGCATGCCTACGTCCATGAGCATCGCGAGTACGGAACAACGCAGTATTCACGACGCGCAACGAACCGGACAGAACAAGACCTCTTCGGGTTGTGAGGTTAAGCGACCAAGCGTACA
>NZ_LNHZ01000033.1:0-58917 GCF_001463265.1 Citrobacter sp. 50677481 | reverse complement strand
AAGTTTTCTAACCTGCGGCGATGTGAAAAGAGGTTAGGCGGCGGTCCTTTGGGGTGATTCCCCTGAGGTTTTTACCCGCCCTCCCCCTTTGACCAAATATCTGGATGGCACAGATGATCCCTGATGCGGCGAACATGCGTGTGCGTAATACCGTAGCGCTTTGCAATTTCTACCAGCCTCTTACCAGATCTCGCCTCTCGCTCAATGCTCAGGATGATTTCAGGCTTCAATTTTGTTGCTACCGCTCGCTGTCCGCGCCGCAGACAAGCGGCAGTTCCGTGCTGCATGCTGTCAGAAGTGTTCTCCTTTGGCGTTCCCCAAGCGAGGTTTGTTTTGCAATTGTTCAGCGGGTTGCCATCCAGATGGCGGGTGATATGGGCTTCAGATGGCTTTGGCCCGGTAAAGGCAAGCAACACAAGCTGATGCACTTGCTTCTTCACTTTCGTATCATTACCTGCTCCGGTGTTTACATTCACGTGCCAATAGCCGTTATGTAGCCGCATCGACAGCCGCCGAACGCTACCTGAGCGGAGCGAGTAAATAAGACCATCGTCACTTGCCAGATATCCTGGATAACCGGGAATATCTTTCATCTGGGCGCGCGAAAGGCCTGAACCATGTTTCGATTCAGTCATCTTCACCTCGTTACTTAATTTCTGTTCAGGCGCTCGCGTGCTGTCTTGGCTTTATGGCAGCCGCGGCAAATTGATTCCAGATTAGAGAGATCGTCAGTACCGCCGTGAGCTTTCGGCTTAATGTGGTCCACCGTCTCAGCGGGTGTATACCTTCCATTTCGCAGGCATTCCTGACAAAGGTGTTTATCTCTGTCGAGAACGATTGGGCGCAGCCTGTCCCACTTACTGCCATAACCGCGCTGATGCCTGCTCTGTCCCCGCTGATGCTGCTGCCAGCCTTCGTTAAGGTGTTTGGGGCAATAGCCTGAGCGATCTGTGGTTGTGCCGGGGCAGCCGCGCTTGCGGCATGCTCTCGGTATTAACGCAGGCATCAGGCTAACCTCCACGCCCGGCGGCGTTCTGTACGTGGCGCTGAGTCAGGGTGACGCTCAACAGGCTCACCATCAGCATGATCCACCAGCGAGTAACACGGATAAACCACCGCGCCGCCATAGGCATCCCCGACTGCATAGTCGGCTGGCTTGCTGCTGTCCCACCGAGAAAGGACTCGTTCAATATGTTGAGGAGGTACGCTATAACAAACGCCGTGTATCAGCCGCGGCAGTGTGATGTAGTCAGCCTGAGTCTTATCAGCAACTATCAGCCGTTCGGCTATCTGTATTTGATACTGAGGTGGGCGACCAGTGCCCAGATAAAAACTTATCAAGGAATCAGGGAAGCGTTTCAACCAGTTCGATACTGGTGTGTAGAACAAATCCACAGGCAGCGCGTCATCCTCAATTACGACAACCCGGCATGTTTGTTCTGCTGCCCACTCAAGCGCGCGGCGATGATTCCAGTTCGCGCCGTGGTTATCGTCATCAACCAGCAGATGAGCATGCAGCAGTGCAGCAAGACGTTGTGCAGGCCCTAAGCGGGTATGATGGCCGACCACCACAAACTTAATCTCTTCAGCCACCAGCGAATCTCCAATAAAAAAGCAGCACGATGGCGGCTACTGTCTGAATATCAGGGTGTTGCTCCGCTTTAACCCTGGTTAAGGTAAGCATTCAGCCCGTCAGTGGTGGGACACTGGCGCACTCTGTCGCGGGGGGGATGGCTGATTACCTCCGATAAGGAAAATACCCATGAGCTCCATGTCAGAACTGGAAAAAGCAGTTGCAGATTTACAACGTGAATTAAAGATTGAAAAAGCCACCAATAAACTGGTTTTTTCTTTGATTATTGAAGCTGTTAACAAGCTGTCACCAAAACAGAATGTTGGGGACGTTCTGATGGATGTACTGAAGGAGGTTACACCGCCTGAAATTTCATCTGCCCCAGATGCTCACGAAGCGATTAAGAGAGTTGAGAAAATAATTCAGAAGAAGCAATCGCGTTCGTAACTTCCTGAATTAAATCGTCGGCGGCTCGGTGCTGAGCCGCATTCACAATCTGATCGATTACAGTTTTCGCGTGAGTTTCAGCGCGCTGCTTGTAACCTTCAAGAGTAAAGTCTGCTGTAATGTCTTCACGATAAGGTACAGTCAACATGTTTTTCTTATCGAGCTGTACTTTGACTTCACCGCCAATAGCCTCTACCGTTTTACAGTCCAGTCCCTCTGCTGAGGAGTAACCATTAATTTTGAAACTTACAGATTTTTGGGTCGGGAACTCAACCTCATACGAAATCATAAGACCTCCTGTTATTTATGGCGCCACCAGGCATTTTCTTTGCCGATGCCATCAGTTTTGAAAACGGTATGTACCAGAGGGCCGGTGACCAGCCTGTCAGCGAATGACTGCGCGACAATACCGAACGCCAGCATGTCACCCACCGCGGCGCCAGCCTGTTCTTTCTTCCAGAAACGATAACTCTCGATCCGGTAGTAAAGACGGATGATGCCGTGAGCGAACGCCATTACATCAGCGCGGGTGCCACCCAGCAGACCAGCGTTAAGCATCACATCGTTGCGATGCTCTTCAATGAACTCCTGATAGATGCGCTCCGGATGATTCTGCTTTGCCCAGGAATCGACGTAGGTCTTTGGTTCTGAACCGACATACACCTTTCCGGCTTCCATTTCTTCCCACGGCGCGCGAAGCATTTCGACATCGGTACCATCGGTACACCAGACGAACCGGTATTCAGGGTGATCTCGCAGGTGCTGCCAGATGTGCAACCAGCGACGAAAGTAGACATTCATCTTCACGTCAGGTACGCGATACAGCTCAACATCCGCGGGGGCCGTCAGTAATTCATCCACCAGCGCTATACGACCACACTGGCGAAGCGAGGCCGCCCATTTGCTCAGCATGTCAGGCGAGGCCGCCATTTTCGTGCCGCGCTGCGGGTCAGGCTGACTGGTGAGCAGCGTTGTGATAACTACATCGCGCTGCTGGCGGTATTCAGCGTAACCAGTAAACCCGGCATCACGCCGTTCGTTGTGGATCTTCACGTTACGTTCCACCAGCGCCTGTCGGTCGGGACGCGGTACCGAACGCTCTACGGCTTCATGCTCATCGAGAGAATGGATCAGCTTTTCTGAACCGACCATATCACCGTAAGCCCATGTCGTCAGGCCAGCATTATGGATGCGCAGGGCGAGGTCGCTGTGTTCGTACATGCCGCGACCGTAAACGGGATCGAAACCGCCAACCTTCTCGATAGCGCTGCGGTGGTAATACAGCATCACGCCGCGCTGCCCGGTGTAAGCGATGTGCTTATCATCCCGGTACAGGATCGCCATATCCTTCAGCTTATTCGTTCCTGCCAGATCGAGAAACTGGTAAGCAAGGTGCGGTTCGGGTGATTCGATGTATGGCAAGTGCCAGTTATCAGCGATGGCATACGCATCGTCATCCCACAAAAATAAATGTTCGCATCCTGAGTCCATAAGGCATTCAAGGCTGGCATTTTTCGATGCGACAATCCCAAGTGACTTATCGTGCCGGATTAACTTGCACCAATCCGGCACTTTTGCTGGAGGGTTGGACCCGTCATCGATGACGAATACCACAGCGCCGGTAGGTAAATGTTTACGATGTTGCTCAAGTGAATTTGCGAGTACCTGCGGCCTGTTATGCGTAGTTATCGCGATCCCGATTTTATTGTGAGAAACGCTATCGGCGCGGACATAAGGAACCCCATCAACAATGACGTCCATTATTTCCCCTCAAATTCGCAACGTGCTTTTTCAACCGCAGCCGTTGCTTCTGATAATGTTTCAAATTCCTTTTGGAAAATGATATCGCCATTTCTTGTCAGTCTTGCCCTGAACTTTCCGCTTTCCCTGAGAGATACACCCATCACTCCAGTGGAGCTAACTGGCTTTACTCGGTTCCAAACATTTACTGTATGTGTTACCACTCTTAGATGTTTTGGGTTGACACACTTTCGGTTATGGCAGGTGTGATCAATTTCAAAACCCTCAGGAACATCCTTGACCAGTAGTTCATAACTGGCTTTGTGAGCCAGGGTCATCATCCCTTTATGTTTGAACATTCCATAGCCGTCTGGATTTATGTATGCAAGCCAGTTCCAGCATCCGGTTGACTCATCAACCATATACTTTCTTCTCAATCTATCGAGTGGTGATTTTGCTTCGTGGGATCCGGTTTTATAGAGTCGCAGATAATGCATCTGGCACATGCCTTTGCAATGCGCTGGCCGTTCACATGAATTAACGGAACAGGTTTTCCCTGCATTTCTAACAAGTCCGCTCATCGGAATTACCTTTTAGTGATGAACCTTGTCGCACAGGAGATCCGGCCCTCAGAAGGCTCCGACGCCAGCCGGTTCCTCAAGGGTCATCCTGAAAGGTTCTGAGTAGAATGTGCGCGTGCGATGCGCAGAGATGTTATTACCAGGAACTTTCGTATGTGATATTCGTCAGCTCATCTGACAATTCGCTAATGGAGTAAGCGATAGCCATCTTCTGTTCCCTGTTGAACGAAGACCATAGATGACGCAAAGATTCGCTAAGATGATATTGCCAGTGCCCGTCACCGCTTAGATCTTCCCAGCCATCAGGCAGAAGACAGAGCCCACGACCATAAAGCTCCTCTTCCGGGGTAAGGGGGGGGCGAGCGGCTGCCGTATTTACTGAGCCATCACCCCAATTGCCGACAACTATTTTCCCGCCACCAGCCATATTGACTGTCATCCCAACCTCACTGATCTCAATTGTTCCGCCCATGGGTTACCTCTCTGTATACTGGTGTAGAGTGCTCATCTGCCCACGAGCACTGGCACAATCAACAAAGGAATGATTTATGAATAAGAAAATTTTCGATGAAATGGTTCTGCTTAATGAGCAAACATGGGAAAGGCTATCTTCGATAATGCAAAGCGAAGACGACATAGGTGTCGTCTTGCGCCTTCACCTGGTAACCGAGAAAATTATTGAAGCGTGGTGCTGTGCGGCATCAAACAACGTTAATTTTTTTGATGGTTTCGGCGAAAACTTAACTATGTCATACGCGGCAAAACTCAAGCTCGCTACAAATTTTGGTTTGAATGAGTTTTCCTACCAGGAGCTTAAAGTCGTAAACAAAATCAGAAATGCACGCTCACATCAAATTGATAATTCAGAAATTACCAATGAAGAGATAAATAAATTAATCACACTCATAAGCAAGGGCGATCAAAGAGAGCTAATTGAAAACCCCAAATTTGGCATCCTGATTGGTGACAAAGGAATACATCTCAATGACGAAGGGATTTCAAATCGTGAAAAGTTCATTGCCTCTATAGCTGCGGTAATTCTCAGGATTGCCAAGCAAGTTAACGACGGCGATAAATTTATAAAATTACTCTAACCGTCCATTTTACAGCAGGCATTCATTGAGTGCCTGCTGTAATGCCTAGTCTTCCAGTTGCAATACGCCGTGCTCTTCTGAACCTGAATAGGCGACCAGACCCGTGTATTCCGGGATAACCTCGCCATCATCGGCTTCAAAAGCCGGAATTGTTGCGTGGGCGATCGTATACGCCGCTTGACCTTCTGATTCTGCAAACTCAGCGAGCGATTTAATTTGTTCAGCTGTAAGCACTATCGGAGTCATTTTTTATCCTCAGTCCATATAGAAATCGTCATTAAGTCGACGACGGTTAGCGCTGCTGGCGTTGTGCGGGCAGGCGTTAGAATTGTGACCGTTGGCGCCGCAGTAGCTACAGCGCAGATTCACCCGGCGAGCGTTGCCGCTCCATGTATGCGGGCAAATCTCACGGGTGTGTAAACCCGAACCGCAGAAGGTGCATCGCGTATAACTCATGGGCTCACCTTCTGGCAGTTTTTCTGCCACGCTTTGTTATGCGCCAGGATGTCCTTCTTCGTTTGGCGGTCCATTAGGTCCCAGTCGTGAGCCGTCCCGTAGATGGGTTTAACCCAGTCGCAAGCCGTGTCCACTACCTCAACCCTTACGGGTCCAGTTGTCCCGCAGCTCGCGATCAACATCGTCATCAGGCATGCGGTTAACAGTCTGCTGTACATTGCTGGCCTCTTTCGTTGCTTCTACCCGGCGTTCGGCTACTGCCCCAGTGGCTGCGGCTTTTTCTTCGGTGCGCTGCTTATCGGCTTTCGCTTCCGCTTTGCTGGTGCCGCGTGAATGGCCCAAGCCAAACGCGGCAGCGATAGCAGCAAATACTGCTACAACGAGTCCGGTGATCATCTCAAGCGTCATATAACCACCCGTTCCTTTACCCAGCCATAAACAAACGTCTCGTTCGCGCTGCGCTGTTCTGCCAGTTCGAGATAACGCTGACCCTGGCTGCAATTCAGGGCACGAAGCATAACCAGCTCACCCTCTTTTCCGCGCCGGGAAAGATAGCTTTTTAACGCGCTGATAGTTCGCGGACCAATAAAACCATCTGCAATCAGATCGGGATAGAGCGTACCCTGAATGTTGAACACGTTCAGCCAACGCTGAAACCATTTGGTCTGCACCGATGGGCCCATGTTTACGCCTGTGTCGCAGAGTTCGGCAGCGATGGCTGGTGATACCTCAGAAACAAGGTCGAATCGTGGCCCTGTCCAGTAGTCAGCAGTCAGGATATCCAGCGCCTGCTGGCGGGTAAGGTTGCGCATATCACCGTTATAACCGTGGGCGCGAGCTACTGCTTGCGTGATCCCCCAGTTTGTTGGGCCGCCTTTGTCGTCGGGGTGATTAACGTACCCGCCCTCTTTGCCGAGGATGGCATTAAATATTTCGTCTTTGGTCACGTTGTGCTTTCCCCTGCGATTCTTGCGATGTTGCCCCTTGCTCGCCATACAGCAATGCAGACAACGAGATTGACTACCAGCTCTCCGTAGTCGACCTGCACGTAATCACCGTGCCAGATTCGGAAAGCGGTAAACGCTGGAGCGAGGATCAGCCCATACGCCAGAAACTCCATCAGACGGCGGCGCCGTAAGCTCCGCTTCCTGAAGAACATCAGGCGTATGCTGATGAGGATGCATGCAACAGCGTTAATGTTCAGGATCAGTGTTTGCCACGTCATTCTTCCCCCTTCAATCCGGGTAAGTCTCCCGTCTTCGAGCGCTTGAGAACGCGAAGCAGGACGGTGACAGAAACCGTTGAGGCCGCCAGCGCGCCAATGGCTGGAGAAACTTTCACGGCAACTGGCGGAGAAAGGTGACTTAATGCCGCATTGATAAGCGCTGCGATTATTTCTGATGCTGTTCCAGCGCAGTAAACCCCACCGATAAATGAGATAAGCGCAAACAGTATTTGCTTCCAGAGCTTGTGGTCCTCGCTGCTCAAGACGTAAAGAGCCGCCCCAGCTAGAGAGCAGAGCATTACAGCGGGTGTCGCTTCTGGAAACATCGTCGCGAAGGTTATTCCGGTAGTGCCGGCGGCCACGCCTGCCGTTACCGTTGCAGATATCGGTTCTGCGGACATTTTGCCCCCTCTTATTGCTGTTGATCCTCTCAGAAGGTTGAGGGGAAACAAAAAAGGCTACCCGAAGGTAGCCCGTAGTAATGATTGTGAAGGCTGGAGTCGAACCAGCTTCCATCGGTGCGCTGCCGATTGGGTTACGCGCGCCTTGTGGCTACTTATCCAGAATATTCACCGCAAAACTATTCCCTAGCTCGCCGCTGAGCTTCATCACAATGGGTATCGCTTTGCCGCGCCAGGGAAGTGTGCCTGGTCTCACCGGGATGTCGTCACATACTCAAAGCGATTTCCGTTGTGTAGAAACTAAATAGCCCCACTAATACAGGCAGGGCTTAATTTATTTTATTCGTGTAGGCGTTAACGCCACATTTCAGCTTTAGCTTTCATGTAAGCCTCGTGAGCCAACTCCGCAGTTTGGAAACTACCGAGATCTTTGCGTTTCCCGTTGACGCTAATCGCAGAACGCCACAGGCTACGAGCCTTGCACCAGTTTGCTCCAATTAGCCCAGATTTCGCACCTTTTCTGGCCTTATGCCTGTTCTGCTGATTAACAAACTGGGTAACGATACGTAAGTTGTCCCATCGGTTATCTTTGGGATTGCCATTGATATGATCGACACACTTATCAGCTGGCGGCAGCGCACCATCCATGTATAAAAAAGCCAACCGATGAGCGAAGATTAATTTCTTATCGATCATTATCTGGATATAGCCGTACGAATCTGCGTTCCCGGCTATATTGCCTGGCGTAGACCGAGAGTTTGTTCGCTTGACCCAAACGAATAAACCAGTCAAAGGGTCGTACTTCAGAACCTCTTTCAGCCGTTCTTGCGTGATGCTCATGATATGCGTATGCCTTACTTTGAAATGAACCTTTGCCGCACAGGAAACCAGCCCGTCGAGGCTCGCCAGCGCTAACTGACTTCCTCAAAGGCTCATTTCAAATAGATTGGTTCGACGTATTGAATGCGCGGGCGGTGCGCGGGAAATGAGGGTACAAAAAAACCCGCAACGTGGCGGGCTTTTCGAGGTTAATTATCTACAGGCGTTATACTCCATAATCAGAAGCATACAGGACAGTTTTATGCAAAGTCAAGACTAACGTGCAAAAAATTGCCGCTATTTGCTCCGATCACATTAATAAGTTGTTGCCTTCTCAAATTCTACAGCCGCATGACGCTCCCCCTGGCGCAGCGTGTCCACCAGCATTTCATAAAAGGGTTTCCAGTTGCGTGACCATGAGGACTGATGGAGGTCCGGGAGACGCTTCAGAATGGCACGGTGTACCGTCGCCGAGGAGATAGCAGAGAAGCCATTACCAGAGCAACGTTCACACGTTTTGAAAACCGGTGCGCCACGTTCTTTGGTAGCTTTGCGATCCAGCACTTCACCTTTACCGCCACACCGACAGCGGGCGCTGATCGTTCCTTTGCCTTCGCAAGCATCACAGACTGCCGGCACAACCTCTGTTACCTCTGTCCACTGCTCCCAGTCAGACGGACGAACGGCACGGGATCGGCTGGCCCAGTATGGCGCTTTACCCCATGGGTACGAAACCTTACGGGTGACCTGCTCGAGGGTTGTTCGTCCGGTACCACTGCAACTGTGACACGTCACACTGGTAGCCGCCGAACGGGAGTAATCAGCAAAGGCAAACTGCGCCAGCATCTGCATACACCATCCGAACTGCCCACCAGCTGCTTTGCGAACATTTTTCGGTGCGACATCCATCGCATATCGCGCCAGCGCCTGAACTGCGAGCTGTTCATCCGTTTTGCTGATTCCCGCTTTACCGAAGAAAGCGGCCAGGCCGAAGCGCGCACGGCTGCTGGTGGTACCAATGGCCGCCATAACATCGGTGCCGGTGATACGATCCGGAGAGGTTCCTTTCACGTCGTCGTTGATGTGCATTCCCTGAGGACTAAAATGTTTGAGTGATGCTTCCAGTTTCATGCGACCACCTGCTGTTTTCGTGTAAATACCAGTTCCCGAACCTGATTACCGCTCAGAAGTAAATCGTTAAAATCTCCGCTGTCGCACCATCTGACGCTGACTTTTTGCACGTCATTTTTTGCCAACAGATTTTTATGGGCGCAGGCGCATGCAGCTGCGTGACCTGTTGCAGAATGTGGGTCCATATCAGTGAAAATGATTAAATGCTTAACTCCGGTCGGGGCGATAAATTTTCCCATGAAATTGGCGTTAATAACTGACCACGTGTTAACGCCATATAGCTGTTTGCAAGAGAGTGCTGTTTCAATTCCTTCTCCAATTCCTAAGGTCGAGGAAACAGGAAAGAGCCTGATAGCCACTGACGAAGCAAACTCCAGCACATTGTTTTCTTGCAGGGACATTTGTTTTTTAGTAACGCTCACATCCGCTTTGCGACTCCCATCCAGCAAAGTTCGATGAAGGTAACAGGCGTTCGAATTGCAATCTGTCACCAGTGACCATATCGCCTGATACGATCCACCACCATTTACAGGTTGGTTTGCGCAGTACCTTGAAGCGTCATTTGACGGAGTAACAAAAATTCCACGACTACGTAGATAGTCCTGGGCTGGAGTATCTTTTAGTCCAGGCATCGTAAGAAAGCGACGCAGAACAGCCTCACGTTCCTGATCTACTTTTTTTCTCTGTTTTGCCGGAGCAATGGCGCTTCTTTCCCATACGTTACCGATGATCTGGTCAACCTCTGCGTATAGTTCTGCGATGGTTTTCTTTTGCGTCAGCGTCAGCAGCTTCCAACCATCACCCGTGTCACAGGTGCAAATCCAAGTACCACGGCCATCCTTATCATCACAGCGGAATTTTCCCTTCCCTCCACATAGCGGACACTCCTTTGACCAGTGCTTTTTCCCGGTGACCGGAGGAAGTCCAAATGCCTTGAATACTTCTGGCCAGCGACCAATTACTGCTTCCGTTGTTTTCATCAGGCAGCCCCCCGTGATTTACTGAATGCAATGAATTTTGATTTGATGTAACCCCAGACCTCTGGCCCTGTTTCTATTGGAAAGTTAGATAACCCGTTCGGCCATTCTCCAAATTTGTCCCGGAAGGTATGGGCGCACCATCCATCGCTTAGAGGCTTACCCTTCATCGCCCGCTGGCGTTGATAACCCTTAATCTGACTCCACCAGGATTGCTTGTCGCTGCGGGTATAGATTTTTTCTTTACGGCTTAGCCGCTGGAGTTTGCGGGTGCTGTCGGTTTCCACATTCTCCCCACCAATCGGCTTAAATCCGCACTTCGGACAGACGTAAACCCCGGCGGGTTTTATGTAGTGGCACTGGCTGCACTCCTTTGGTTTTTTCTCTGTTTTTTCGATGACATTGCGGCTGACGGCAGCGTTCATTCCGTCGCTTTTTCCCGGCAGTTCGTCATACTCGATATCGTCCGGATAGCCCAGTCGGTGAATGCTTCCGCTGTGATCGAAGATTAGGCAGTGATCTTTTCCGGGAGCGGTACGCAATCCGCGCCCTAATACCTGAAGCCAGCGCATCTCTGATTTGGTTGGCCGGGCGTAAATGATGCAACGGACATCACTATCGAAACCTGCGGTGAGTACACCAACGTTGACGATGATTTTTGTCGCTCCCTGCTCAAAGCGGTGGATAATCATGCGACGCTCTTCCGGCGGTGTAACGTCAATCATGATTTCAGCGGACACACCTGCACGGTTGAACTCTGTGGTGATAAACCCAGCGTGAGACTGGTTGACACAGAAGCATACCGTCGGGCGGTTTTCGCCGTTCTGGAGCCAGTTCTGTACGATGTCGCCCACCAGCGTTGAATCGCCCATGATTTTTGCCAGCTGGTCTTCATCGAAATCACGACCGAAACCACCTTTGGCTGAGGTTTTAACCCCTTTCAGATCCGGTGTAGTTGGCGCGTAGAACTCATAGGGACTCAGGTCACCAATCTGGATAAGCTCCTTCATCGTGGTAGGCTTGATCAGGCGCTCATAATACTGCCCCATCCACGGAGAAAATGGTGTGCCAGACAGGCCAACAACCTTGATGTCGCTGTCACGGATAACTTCCAGCAGCCCACGACGCTTCATGTGGGCCTCATCGACAATCAGGAGATCGATATTGTCCGGGAATTCACGGCGAATCAGCGTATCGGCGCTGGCAATCTGAATCAGGCGCTCCGGGTCATGAGGTTTGAAGTCACGCCATACGTAGCTGATCTCGTCTTCCGGAATGCCATACTGGATAAAGCGATCGGCAGTCTGTCTGACGAGAGTGAGATACGGAGCAACGAACATTGTGCGCTTCCCGCTCTCCAATGCCTTGTCGGCCAGATAAGCCGAGATGAATGTCTTCCCGTAGCCCACTGGCGCGTACAACAGGAATGTGCGATAGTTGTTCCAGTCATCGTGCAGCATCTGCAGACCGGTGACTTGCTTAGCTTTGGGTTTCAAATTAAGCATTGAGCTTAGGCTCCGTAGTACGGGCGGGTTGTGTTCCGAGCACTTCCCGCCCTTTGTTTTTGGTGTCGTCCGTGAGATTTACCTGCAGGATGTTTTGACTTTTCTCCTCATCAACCGGTGCGACCCCCACGTATGCAGGCACAAGGTTTTCTGATGCAGGGTTAAACACATAACGAACCTTCTTCGCCGACTTCTGGTCCATCGTCATGTACAGCGAAGAACGCATGGCATTGTCATATCCGCCCCAGATAATCGAGGGGTTGATAGCGAAGACTGTTGCCCCAGCACGTCGAACAAATCCACCTTCTTCCAGCGACTTGATCGCCCTGCGAACATGACGATCAGAGCAGTCCAATTCGTGCGCCAGCACAGCCTGGTCAACAGCTACTGCTCCACTGTTCATGTCGGCGTTCTCAGCGAGGTACAGGAATAAATCAGCAGCTGCTTTGTTTTCGCGCAACAGCGTGCGGATCTGCTTGCAGCCCTGACGAAACAGGCGAAGAAAATCGAGTTGTTTATTGCCGCTACCACTGCTCATTTTTCAACCTCGCCGCCGCATTTTGTCCGGATTTTGGACATACAGTGTCCGCTCAGCATATCTAAGTTGCTGTTTTTAAAGTGATGCTTCAAAATGTCCGGTGACCGGACATATAGCGTCCAAATTTCGAAAAAATAATCCATTGAATCAATCACTTGGAAGTCACCCTTCTTATATCTTTTACGCGCGTACACGTAGTCTCGATCTGCCTTTGACCTTTCCCATGGGTTTTGCCCTTGTGCAAACATCACCTCGGTAACACTTGCCAGGACACACATGCCTTCGCTTTCCTTCGCCTGATATCCCATGCTCACCACCACTTCTCAGTCGTCTGCTCTTGCTGGATCTCAGCAGCAGCTCCTGTCGGGGCGTGTGTGCTGGCTAGTGTCGCTTTTTCAGTCAGCCCCATCGCCGCCTTGTGATACTTACCGACAAACAGTCGCAAGCGTGTATTGGCCTCATGGCGTGCACGGTTCTCCTGTCTGTAGCTCACTGGTTCAGAATCGAATGCCTGCTGATATACCTCCGCATATTTCACTGCAGCCCGCTGGCGCATAGATACAGGTAACTGCTGCAACTGATCATGTATCCATGCGGCATCTGCAGATGAGTGTGTTGAAGGTAAGCCAATCAGGGGTGGCACATGTGACATGTCACACCTCAGTTCCTATCTTGAAAACCAACTGTTCTTTTGTGATAACGGGCTTATCCACGAATGACTTTGATGCGCTTTCGATCGCCAAGGCCAGGCGAGGAGAGGCATTGCGATAGCCGTAGGCAATGAGATTTAGGTATCCCGAAGACGTGCCTGATTTTTTAGCAAGATCTGCCCACTGCTCTTTTGTTGAAGACTTACGCCAAGCAAGTAATTGGTTGTTCATTACGTTCTCCTGTTGCAATGAATCAACTTTAGCTTTTTGCTAAATTAAATGCAATAATCATTTAGCAGTTTGTGTATTTACCACATTGCTAAATAATGAGATTATTTTGATATGGACATAAAAAATATACGTAAATCAAACCTTGAGCAGCTCATTGTTGAGTTCCTGAAGCGCGACAGACATACGACAAAAGCAGCATTCGCAGAATTGTGCGGGATAAGCCCTGCCCAGTTGAGCCAGTTGCTTGGGGGCAATAGTCATCGAAACATAGGCGACAAAATGGCCAGAAAGATTGAGCAGGCCTTGGATCGTCCGTTTGGGTGGCTGGATAGCCCACACAATGCTCCTGACAGTATTAAAAACGAGTTGGAGTATGTCGGAACAATCAGACCGGGATCAGTACCAGTTGTAGGGGAAGCGATTCTTGGGATTGACGGAATGATCGATATGCTAGAGATCCATGCTGGATGGTTACAAATATACAGCGCGGATAGGGATGCCTATGGGCTGAAAGTGAAGGGAGATAGCATGTGGCCGCGCATACAGTCTGGAGAATATGTCGTCATAGAGCCAAACACCCAAATTCATACAGGTGATGAAGTTTTTGTACGAACAAAAGACGGGCATAACATGATAAAAATCATGAGTAAAACTCGCGATGGTGATTATCAATTCTCAAGTGTAAACAGTGATCACAGGCCCATCACGTTAAGTCCTGATAGCATTGAGAAAATGCATTTTGTTTCGGCTATTGTTAAGCATACGCGCTATGTTGACAATGATGAAATGCCCACTCTGTAAGACCTATCTTCACCCCACCCCAACCGGCCTGATGGTCGGTTTTTTTATGCCTACCAAAGAATAAAATTAAAACAATCATTCTATTTATCAAAAACATAAAAGAGTTGTGTAAATAATTTAGCATTTACCGCTTGCGCGTTTTTTACCATTTTGCTAAATTCAATTCATCGGCAAACAACGGAGCCAATGAGATGAACTTATCAACAGCAACCCCAAACACTAAAAAGTTTTACCAGCTCGTCGACATTCGTGATTTTCGCTATGACAAGAATTGCTCGGATATTGACTACGGCGACATTGCATGTGACTGCGATACTAAAACCATTTCAATCCTTGAGGCTATTCAGCATATCAGCCTAAGCATTTTCACCATGGCTGATGAAAGCAATATCAATGGTGATAAATTAAGAAAGTTCTCTGGTGTAATATCGGACTTAACAGAGATTGCCCTCGCCACTAATAAAATATCTCAAACAGCCGCCTATCTTTCTGGTGTACAGGATGGCAATCATGAAGCGTGAATTTAACTTAGAGCAGGTAATAGAGAGAGCTCATCAGGCAGAAATTATAAGCAGAATGATGGAGTCTTATCCAGATAAGTTTGCCGATTCCGAAATAACTGCAATTTCATCTCTTCTGAGCCGTCTCACAGGTAATGTTGTTTGCTGGCTTATCGAAGAACAAGCAGAACAGGAGAAGCTAAAATGACTATGTGTCTGGCAGATGCGAGCTGCCGGGTATTACAAGCAGAGGCGGTTCTTAGTATGTGGCTCGAAAGTCCACGAGATAATTACGAGGCAAATTTAGTCGCTTCAATTATGACGATTCTTTCCGGGGTAAATGAAGCCATTGAAAATGCCGATAGCAAACTGATTACTAAAAAATCAGACTAATAAACTAAACATAATTTTCACGGCTTAACCGCCGGGGCATCACACACATCAAATTCCGCGGGGCGTTATTATGAGCTTTATTAAAGACAGGGCAGCATATAAAACAGCAATTCTATATGCCACCAGTGGTTACGAGGCAATAGCTCGGTTTTATCTCAAGAAAGCTTATGGGTACTAACTATGAATATTATCGATACCTATCGACGCCGAATTGCTTACGCGGCATTAGCGCGACTCAAACGTAAAACTGGTGGAAACCTACTGATTATAAAACTGCCAGATAACAAAATTGAAACCGTAGAAGTAAATGAGCGTTTCATGAATCAGTTGTTATTACGGTTTGAAGGGTTAACTCGCTGTGGGCTTAGCAGATATGAGGGGGATTCCACTATCAAAACCGCATATCAAAATGCCATAGGAATTAATAAACACACTGAATATCTGACAGATTCAGGGAAATTAATTATCGACGAACTTCTGAATGAGGTTGTTGATTACGTGAAAAACAAATATGCAAGCGGAGGAATTAACTGATGACAGGAAATTACGAAAACATCAAGCAGCTTGTCGCCAGGCTGAAAGATATCCACGAAAGGACAGGCATGAATTTTCCTGCATGGATGATGGATGAAAAACGCAGTGGAGATCACGAGCTTACTGCTGCCGAACAGCACGAGTGGGCTGAAATCATCTGTGAGTCCATGCGCGGAACTGTCGCCCTCCTCTACCTGATTGAATGCGAAAAGCGCTGGGGGCTGCGTGAGGGTGAGTATGTGTTCAGAAGTGAAGAGAGAGTCTTAGGCCTTACAAGAGCGCTGATTGAGAACGTACTAATCAAGTACGTGGAAGAAGACCTTCTCCTGCACAAGCCAACAGAGCGCTATATGGCCGTGTTCCAGTTCTACTGGGCAAATGACCAGCGCGTTCAAGCAGGTGAAGCGTCATGGTTCAACGAATTCCTGGATGGGATTTTTTTAGATGTCGCGCGCCGGTTGCGTGCCGGTGAAAAGCCTCCAGTAAAACCAATTTTGCATTAAGGAGAAACGAAAATGGCAATGAAAACTGAATTAACGCCAGTCGCGGCTCGTGACTTGCGGATCATTGAGTATCGCGGTCAGCGGGTTGTGACTACTGAGCAGTTGGCAGCGGGATATGGCACGGATGAGGTAAACATCCGTAAAAACCTGTCACGCAATCTGGAACGGTTCGAAGAGGGTAAGCATTACTTCCTTCTGACTGGCTCAGAGCTAAAGGGATTTAAGAACCTAGTACCTGAAAGTCACTTGGTTAATAAACATACAAGCCAGCTTATTCTCTGGACCGAACGCGGCGCGGCTCGCATGTCAAAAGTCGTCGATACCGATCAGGCATGGGGATATCACGAAGACCTGGTGGAATTTTACTTTACTCAGCGTGATGCCATCGCGGCACCGTCAACACAGGTGGCTCTCAGCCGTAAACAGCTGGCGCTGATGGTGATTGAGGCTGAAGAACGAGCAGAAGCCGCTGCGCTCGAAAATAAAACCCTGAGCGTGACGGTTGAGAATCTAGAGAAGCACTTTACCAAAGGAATGACTCTGCCTGCGTTCGGCAAGGCGCTCAATGGTGTTAACACCAGCAAAATTACCTGGTGGGCATATCAGCGAGGATGGATTTACAACGAACAACCAGATCCAGAGAAAGAACCACGTTGGCGCGTTAAATCTTATGCCCGTGACAAATACCTTACTGAGCAGGACATACAGATTAAGGACGTGGGCAAAGAGCCATTCACCAAAAAGAAAATTGTTCTGCTGCAAAAAGGCACGCATCGGATTTATCAGCTCTACCTCAAAGGTGAGTTGCCGATGAAAACCACCTGGAACGGCGAGTTCAGCCACGACAAAGCGATTTATACGCCGGAGGAAAAATAATGCTCATTCATACCGATATTCTCCGTGCTGCCCTTTGCTGCGTGGCTGATGAAAGTGAAGTACGTAAATACCTGCGTGGGGTGAATATAACCCCTACTCACATTCAGGCATGCAGTGGGATTGCAATGGTTTCGATGGAACATGGTGACAACACTGAAATTGAGGGTGTTTTTCTCTTCGATGGCGAGATTCCTGATAGCGCGGAGGGAACTTACATCAACCTGTTTGATGATGGATGGATGGCGATCCACATTGATGAATTCGAGCATCCTGTTGGATCAACGAAATTAACAAAAATTGAGTGCCGTTATCCTGATTTCAGCAAGCTGTTACCTCCAGAGCCTGAGTCATTTAATGAGTTACCTATGTTCTCTTCGTCACTTCTTGAGCTTCCGTTTCGTATGTTCGGGAAGTCCGTGGTGAAGTTTAAGCCGTTCGGAAAAACCGCACCATGTCAGATCCTGCTCGACCCGGTGGTAAGTGAATTCTTTGGTAATCCATTTATGGTGATGATGCCATTACGCGAAGATGCCTTTGAGCAAGTTGCAGAGGTGCTGAATGAAAAAAATCTGTGATCTGGTGCTAATTACCTTCGTTTTCTTCAGTGTCGCTGGCATGGGGGTTACAGCAGGGTTCTTCTGCTTTATCACCGTATGCAAACTTCTTTGGAGGATTGTTGGATGAAAGCTGAATCCATTGATGTTAACCAACTGGTCACAATAAACGACCACCTGCAGGCGCTGGTCACGGCTGAAGATGTCATTGCCAGTATCAGCTCGCAGCTTGAAAACGTGATCGACAACGAATGCGGCTGGCGGCACAGGGCAAATGTAGCTCTGGTTAAGTGGCAGAACACACGAAAACGCATTACTGCCCGCCTGGCCGTACTGCGTCAACTTGAGCGAGAGAAAAATATTGAGCGTCAAAAATCGCGGGATGCATTGCTCTTCAGAGCTCTGAGAAATGAGGTTTCAGCTGAAGTTTTTCGCCGCTGCTGTGAGTCTGTAGAAAGGGAAATGGAGGTGTGTTGTGACTGAATCGAATCTGTTTGAGCTGGTTCAATTGATTAAATCTGCTGCCGGTGATCCATCGGCAATGACAGATGCTATCTGGGAGGCTGGTTATCGCCAGCCTGAACGGACTGCCGAGGAAGCCGCGCAGATAACTATCGACACGTTCTTCTACTGCAACTCCTACGATATGCCCACGGAATTCTGGCCGCGCAATTATGACAGCGTTCTCCAGAATGAACTGATGAAAGCAGTTATCGGTGAGGATGGTGAGCTTGACGGTGCTGATGCGGCAATCATCGCTAAAAACGTAATCAGCGCGGGATTCAGCAAGGAGGCGGCCAATGGGTGAAATGGTTGACATAAACGACGAGCTGGTTCGCTCAGTCGTCACCGTTGACGATGGCCGGGACTATACCGCACAGCTGGTATGGAGGATGGGTAACCGCAGAGATATGCGTAATGGTGTTTCAGTACCGATCCCTCCAGCGCCAAAGGTTTCAGCAGTGCGAGTTGAAGCGAAGAGAAAGCCCCGGAAACGGGGTTATCGGGTAGTTCAGAAAGCAATTGGTTCGGTGTGACGATGAACAGAGAATTCGAAATATGGATGCGCCTGAAATATGGCGCCCGCTACGACCTGACCCGGGACGGACACGGCTACTACTGCCGGGAAGTAGTGAAGCGCATGTTTGAGGTCTGGTGTCACTGCCGTGGCCTAAGTGTGGTGTGAGGTGGGTATGGCTGATATTGAAATGATTGACGAAAAAGAAGTGATGCAGATGATCCGGGTTTCGTCTCGTATGACTATCTGGAAGTACACCAAAAATCATAACTTCCCGAAACCGATACGTACCCACCCCAAACAGTACCTACAATCTGAGGTGGAAGCGTGGATTTTAAACGGCGGTATTAACCAGAAATCTTCCTGATGTGCCAGAATATTTTTTCTGCGTACAGCTCATAGGCGGCTTTCTGTTCTGCGATCCAGTCATGTTTGTTGTAGACAGAAAGTACGCCGCCCAGCTCATGCCCCAGCATTTTTTCAATTACGTGCGGGGCTACACCTTCCTCTGATAACCTCGTCGCCATAGTACGCCTGAAGTCATGAGCCGTAAATTCACCAATACCAAGTGACGTTTCAATTCTGCCGAGGTATCGGTTAGCACCAGCAAGGGTCATTGATTTTTTCAGATCCGGACCAGGAAAAAGAATTTTTCCGTAGGTCATTTCCGCTTTTTTAAGCAAATCATCAGCCGCGCCGAATATTGGCCGCCGTATAATCCTGTTAGTTTTGCTTTTCTCTGCTGGCACCGTCCAGACTCCTTCCTCCCGATCAAATTCATCAGTAACGGCCAGGCGAAGCTCGCTATTTCTGGCGGCATAAAGCATCAACAATTGGTGAAGAAGCTTATTAGAGGTTGATCCCCTGCTCCGTTCTATAGCCAGCCATATTTTCGCCAGTTGGTTATAGCTGAGAGTGACCTCACCGACTGATGCTTTTTTTCCGACATCTTTTGGCTGCAGCAGCATAAGCTCCACAGGGCGAATAAACTGTCTCCTGGTACACCAGCCAACAGCGGAACGAAGTTGCACCAGCAACTGCCGAGCGCGCCGTGGGTTAATACGTTCTTCTTCTGTGAAACGTTCTACCCAGAGACGAACGGGAATGTCCTCAATCGGAACGCCAGAGAAAGCAGCGCTCATATGCTTGATAACTGTCGACCTGTAGAGCGCTCGTGTTTTTTCACGGAGTGCGACGTCAACGTAGTTTTTTTCCCAATAGTCCAGGCAGTCTTTTACTGTTGGTTTTTTTTGTGCCTTATTGCCAGTTGCCAGCGTACGAGGGTCAATTCCCTTATCGACCGATTCCCTTAAATCTGCAACCATGTTGCGAGCATCACGAAGCATTATCGCCGGATAACGGCCAAGCCCAAGACGGTGTTGCTTCCCATCCCAGCGGAAACGGAACTGAAAGCTGATAATGCCTTTTGGTGTGATGCGTATACCGAGCCCGTCGGAATCAGTAATTTCAGATGGGCCGGAATATGGTTTACCATAGATAGAGCGAAGCTTAGTGTCACTGATCGCCATTTTAGTTTTCTGTACTCAATGATTTTATGGTTTATGTACTTAATCTGTACTCAATATGGCATGTACGAACATAAACAACAATATTTAATCGTGTACAGTCACAATCAATCAATGACAAAAACAGCGTTAAAAACATTTTAAATCAGTTACATATAACATCAGGCGTGTACATCAGGTGACAGTTAAAAACGATAGCATACAGAGCACATTCCTCTTTCACGACTACGAAACCTTCGGCACGCATCCGGCGCTCGACAGACCCGCGCAATTTGCCGCTCTTCGCACAGACAGCGAGTTTAACGTTATCGGCGAACCTGAGGTGTTTTACTGCAAGCCTGCAGACGACTATCTGCCGCAGCCAGGGGCCGTGATGGTTACGGGTATTACGCCACAGGAAGCGCGGGAGAAAGGCGAAAACGAGGCAGCGTTTGCCGCCCGCATCCACGCGCTGTTCACCGTGCCAAAAACCTGCATTATTGGCTATAACAACGTGCGCTTCGACGACGAAGTCACGCGTAACGTCCTGTACCGCAATTTCTACGATCCTTACGCCTGGAGCTGGCAGCATGATAATTCGCGCTGGGATTTGCTGGACGTGATGCGCGCCTGTTACGCCCTGCGCCCGGAAGGGATCGTCTGGCCGGAAAACGAGGAAGGGCTTCCCAGCTTTCGCCTGGAACACCTGACAAAAGCGAACGGGATTGAGCACAGCAACGCCCACGACGCCATGGCGGACGTGTATGCGACGATAGCGATGGCGCAGTTAGTGAAGGCGCGGCAGCCGCGATTGTTTGACTACCTCTACACGCACCGCAGCAAACACAAGCTGGCGGCGCTGATCGACGTGCCGCAGATGAAACCACTGGTGCATGTCTCCGGCATGTTTGGCGCCTGGCGCGGCAACACCAGTTGGGTCGCGCCGCTGGCATGGCATCCCGAGAACCGCAACGCGGTGATTATGGTGGATCTGGCGGGGGATATTTCACCGCTCCTCGAACTCGACAGCGACGCCCTGCGCGAGCGGCTGTACACCGCCAAAGCCGATCTCGGCGATAACGCCGCCGTGCCGGTGAAACTGGTGCACATCAATAAATGTCCGGTGCTGGCGCAGGCGAATACGCTGCGTCCGGAAGATGCCGACCGGTTAGGGATTAATCGTCAGCACTGCCTCGATAACCTGAAAGTGCTGCGCGACAACCCGCAGGTGCGTGACAAAGTGGTGGCTATCTTCGCCGAAGCGGAGCCCTTTACGCCGTCTGATAACGTCGACGCCCAGCTATACGATGGCTTCTTCAGCGATGCCGATCGCGCGGCCATGAAGATTGTGCTGGAAACGGACCCACAAAATTTACCTGCGCTGGACATCACCTTTGTCGACCCGCGTATTGAGAAGCTGCTGTTCAATTACCGCGCGCGCAATTTCCCCGGCACGCTGGATGAAGCGGAGCAGCAACGCTGGCTTGATCATCGTCGCCAGGTCTTTACGCCGGAATTTTTGCAACGCTATGCCGAAGAGTTACAAATGCTGTATCAGGAATATGCGAATGACAGTGAGAAGCAGGCGTTACTGAAGTCGTTGTGGCAGTACGCGCAAGAGATCGTCTGAAGGTTTCCCTCTGCGCGAACGCAGAGGGAAGCATGGGTCACGCTTTCTGTACGGTGATGCTCCAGGCGGCATCGCCAACCTGTTGGTAATCGGTAATAGTATGCCCCTCTTCCGCCGCCCACTGCGGGATGGCTTCCGTGGCCTGGGTGCAGTCAAACTCGATCACCAGTTCGTCGCCGCTCGCCATTTCCGCCAGCGCCGCTTTTGCTTCAATCAGGGGGAACGGGCAAACCTGCGTTACCACGTCCAGTTTTTTAATCGCCATCATTTATCCTTACGTTTAATTCGCCGCAGCGGTCGCCAGTCGGGCTTTACGCTGCGGTCGTACATACACTATCCAGGATGCGGTCCACACTCCAAGGATCATAAAGGCCAGACCAATCCAGCCCTGCCAGGTCATCATCGCCGTCATCACCAGGCCGTTACCGATCGAGCATCCTCCGGCGATGCTGGCGCCAACGCCCATCAGGATCCCGCCAAACCCGCTGCGTAGCGTGGTTGGCGCATCGGCAGCGCGTACGCGAAATTCCCGGCTGGCTTTTGCGGCAATAAACGAGCCAAGAAAGATACCGAGCACCAGGAACACGCCCCAGTTAAGGAATTTGCTGTCGCCTGCCACCAGGAATTGCAAAATATTGGCGGTCGGCGAGGTAATGCCCAGGCCAAACATCCTGCCGGTCGCTTCGCTCAGCGGCCATGCCAGCAGCGCGATCAGCCCGATAAGGACTGCGGTGACAAACGGATGCCAGCGCTTTTCAAACAGAATGTGCGCCAACCCGCGACGGCGCGGCGGTAGCGTCGCTACCTTCAGCTTCGGCTTTTTCAGCTCTTTCGCCACCACCCACAGCGTCAGCACCAGCAATAAGGCAATCAGCGGCCACACGGAAAGGTTGAGCGTGTCGGCAATCGAATTGTGTTCAGTGCTGTAGGTTTTCAGCGTCTGGTTAAGTCCGCTTGCGTGCGGTGAACGCATTACCGCACTCATTACCATATAGGTAAACAGCGCAATCCAGCTGCCGATCAACCCCTCGCCCGCGCGATACCATGTACCGGTGGCGCAACCGCCCGCATAGACAATACCAATGCCAAAAATGTAGCCACCCGCCACGGTGCCGAGCCACGGAAACGTCCCCGCGTCATAGCTGACAACCCCGGTCTGGATCAGCGTAAACACGCCCACGCTCTGAACGCAGATCGCAATCAGCAAGGCATAAAACATACGGTTGTTTTTTGCGATGTACATATCGCGGAATCCGCCGGTCAGACAGAACCGTCCACGCTGCATGACAAAACCCAGCAGCGCACCGCAGAACAGTCCGCTTATTATCATTGAAAGCATAAATTAATTAGCCTGAAGAACATTTGTCAGGAAATTATTCATGACGCGGTTGTTCATAACCAATAACCAAATTCTCTAAATTAGAACGAAAGGTTATTAAGCCAGACAGGGAATAAAACGCAGGCATAAAAAAACCGGAGAACAGGTCTCCGGTTTTATTGGATTACACGATTAAGCGATATCTTCGTATTGCGGAACCGGATTGCGGAAGCTTTTAGTCACGCAAGCCAGATACACCAGACCAATGCCGGCCCAGATCAGCCCCAGAACCATCGAGCTTTCTTCCAGGTTGATCCACAGAGCGCCCACGGTCAGCGCGCCGCAGGTCGGCAGAATCAGGTAATTGAAGTGGTCTTTCAGCGTCTTGTTACGTTTTTCGCGGATCCAGAACTGTGAAATCACAGACAGGTTCACAAAGGTAAACGCCACCAGCGCGCCGAAGTTGATCAGCGCCGTCGCCGTCACCAGGTCAAAATTGATCGCCAGCAGCGCGATGGCGCCGACCAGCAGCACGTTCCATGCCGGGGTACGCCATTTCGGGTGTACGTAGCCAAAGAAGCGCGTCGGGAACACGCCGTCACGGCCCATGACGTACATCAGACGAGACACGCCCGCGTGTGCCGCCATACCGGAGGCCAGTACGGTTACGCTGGAGAAGATCAGCACGCCCCACTGGAAGGTTTTACCCGCCACGTACAGCATGATTTCCGGCTGAGACGCATCCGGATCCTTGAAGCGGGAGATATCCGGGAAGTACAGCTGCAGGAAGTAAGAGGCGCCAATGAAGATCAGGCCGCCAATCAGCGCGGTCAGGAAGATCGCCTTCGGGATCACGCGCTCTGCGTCTTTGGTCTCTTCAGACAGCGAAGAGATGCCGTCAAAGCCGAGGAACGAGAAGCACAGAATGGTCGCGCCAGTGATCATCGGCACCACGTGCGCGCCTTCAGACCAGAACGGACGTGAGCTTACCAGCGTACCCGCGCCTTCACCGTGGGAAACACCGTAGATAATCAGGCCGACAATCACCGCCACGATGCCCATCTGCAGGATCACGATCAGGGTATTGAAGTTCGCTACCGTTTTGATGCTGCGCAGGTTAGAGATGGTCATAAAGGCCACCAGCGCGACAACAAAGATCCATGACGGTACTGACGGCACCAGCGCTTCGAAATAGATTTTTGCCAACAGGATGTTGATCATCGGCATGAACAGGTAGTCCAGCAGAGATGACCAACCCACCATAAAGCCAACGGTCGGGCTAATGGATTTCTGGGCATAGGTGTACGCCGAGCCAGCGGACGGGAAACGGCGAACCAGTTTACCGTAGCTCAACGCTGTAAAAAGAATCGCGACCAGCGCAAAGGCATACGCCGTTGCCACGTGACCGTCAGTGAGGCCCGAAACGATACCGAATGTATCGAACAGCGTCATCGGCTGCATATAGGCAAGACCCATCATTACAACCGGAATCAACGTAAGGGTTTTACGTAATTCCACGCGAGAGGTGTTTGGAGTAACGTTATGCGACATGGTCATTCCCCTTTACGGCGAATGCCGTCGCGTAAGCAAAAAATTGCCCCATTTTCTGGATTCCTCAGCGACAACAACTGTCGGTTTTTAGTAAATATCTATCCGGTACGAAGCCCGGCCTCTTGGTATGAATGATTGGTTTGATGCAAAAAAATAACCGACGCGTAGTAAAACGTCGGTTAATGTCATTTTTTGCAAGCGGCGCATTGTGCCTTAAATTGAGGCGAAATGACAAGAGAATGAGAGCCTTGTCATAAAAAATTTTTTCTTAACTGCTTGATTTGCTGGACTCGCCGCTTGTGTAAACACCAGCGATAGCACTATTTGCTAAAATCTCATCCCGCCACCAGGCGCTGGCCAGCCCGGCGGTGCGCACATTCCAGCCAACCCACACGGGTTCAGACAGTACCTGCGCGTCCACTTTCTTTTCGATGAGCGCGCCGCTTTCAAGGAATCGCTGGGCCAGATAGCGCGGCAGATAACCGCAACCCAGGCCGCTGATTTGCAGCTCCAGTTTGGTTTTAAAATCGAAAACGGTTATCGCGTCCTGATCGTCCAGTAGCTGCGTTGCCGTTGAACAGGCGGGATGTGCGCCGTCACCAACCACAATTGCCCGGTGGCGTCTGATGGTGCCGCGGCTCAACGGTTCGCTTTCTTCCGAAAGCGGATGATGAGGCGCAACCGCGAAAACGTGTTCCAGATCGCCAAGACGCGTATAGCCAAATTCGCTGGATGGCGGCGGTTGATGCATGGCGCCGACAATAATATCCGCCCGTCCCTGGGTCAGCGCATCCCACGAGCCGCCCAGCACCCCGTTAACAAATTTCAGCCGCGTGACGCTGTGATGTTGATAAAATAACTCGATCAGCGGGGCGAGCAGGGAAAACGGAAAAGTGTCGTCAACGCCAATGATCAGCTCATTTTCCCAGCCTTCGTGCAGTTTCACCGCCTGTTTTTCCAGCTCCCGCACGGTATGCAGCACTTCACGCCCTTTTTCCAGCAGCATCTGTCCGGTGCGGGTGAAGCGGGCGCGATGGCCGCTGCGATCGAGGATCTGAATATTCAGGTCGCTTTCGAGGCGGTGAACGGTATAGCTGAGCGCCGACGGCGTCTTATATAACCGCGCCGACGCTGCGGCAAAACTGCCCTCTTTTTCCAGCGCATCAAGAATGATCAGCACGTCCAGCAGTGGTTTCATACACGCCCCCTTGCGATGGATGGCAAAAGACCGCTGGCGATATGCATTACTCCATCGGCATCAGCAGCGGGTCGGGATACTGATATTCAAATCCTAGCTCATTGCAGATCCGGCTACCGTCAATAATTTTGCCTTTACCGTTGTCCGGCGAGTCCAGGAATTGCGGCGGCTCGGTGCCCAGCAGTCGCGCCATTTGCGGATAAAACACTTTTCGAGCAGGGTGGACGGGGGCACAGATATTATAGATGTGCCCCCCTTTCGGCGCCTGAAGCAGAAGCGTGATGGCGGCAATGACATCTTCAAGATGGACGAGATTGACGCCGTGTTCGCCATTTGGCGCGGTTTTTCCGGCAAAGAAACGCCCCGGATGCCGCCCGGGTCCGACCAGCCCCGCCAGGCGCAGAATATCCACTGAGGTGCCCGGCAGATGATGCAGCCAGTCCTCCAGCTCCTTCAATACTCGCCCGCTGGCTGTGACCGGATGACGCGGCGTGTTTTCTTTCACCGTGCCCGATGTATCGCCATACACCGAGGTCGAACTGGTAAAGATAATGCGCGGAATGCGCCAGGCCAGCGCGCTGTCGACCAGTTCCTGCATTGCCTGTAAATAGAATTCTTCTCCAGGACCGCTACGACGAGCCGGTAACGTGATCACCAGCGCGTCGACGTCCATCAGCGCCTCCAGATCGTCCGCCTCGCAGACCAGCTCGGGCTCCAGACGCAGTGGATACCCTTCAATACCGCTCATTCTGGCCGCTTCCACCCCATCCAGGGTGGTTTTGCTCCCCTTCACCTGCCAGCCTCTGGCCGTCAGCGACATTGCCAGCGGCATTCCCAACCATCCTAAACCGACAATTGCGACCTTTTTCATCCGTTTTCTCCTGACTCCGGCACTATTTATATAAGGCTACGCCTGCGTATTCAGACTGACAATTCATACTATAAATAGGAATGTAAAAAAGCGCTTGCTTTATCACGCCAAAGTGGTTTAGGTTAAAAGACATCAAATGAATAAGCATTCATCGAGAATTTTATGACACGCGTTCAATTTAAACACCACCATCATCACCATCATCCTGACTAGTCTTTCAGGCGATGTGTGCTGGGAGACATTCAGATCTTCCAGTGGTGCATGAACGCATGAGAAAGCCCCCGGAAGATCATCTTCCGGGGGCTTTTTTTTGGCGCGCGTTTCAGACCGGTTCAGACAGGATAAAGAGGAAATAAGAATGTTAGATAACACCCGTTTACGCATAGCTATTCAGAAATCAGGCCGTTTGAGTGATGATTCACGCGAACTGCTGGCACGCTGCGGCATTAAAATTAACTTACACACCCAGCGTCTGATTGCGATGGCCGAGAATATGCCGATCGATATTCTGCGCGTGCGTGACGACGATATCCCAGGTCTGGTGATGGATGGCGTGGTCGATCTTGGCATTATTGGCGAGAACGTGCTGGAAGAGGAACTGCTCAACCGCCGCGCTCAGGGTGAGGATCCGCGTTACTTTACTCTCCGTCGCCTCGACTTTGGCGGCTGCCGCCTTTCCCTGGCGACCCCGGTTGACGAAGCCTGGGACGGCCCGGCCGCTCTCGACGGTAAACGCATCGCCACCTCTTACCCGCACCTGCTGAAGCGTTATCTCGACCAGAAAGGCGTCTCCTTTAAATCCTGTCTGTTAAACGGTTCTGTGGAAGTCGCGCCGCGCGCGGGCCTCGCCGATGCCATTTGCGACCTGGTCTCTACCGGCGCCACGCTGGAAGCTAACGGACTGCGCGAAGTGGAAGTCATTTACCGCTCAAAAGCCTGCCTGATCCAACGCGACGGCGACATGGCCGACGCCAAACAGCAGTTAATCGACAAGCTGCTCACCCGTATTCAGGGCGTGATTCAGGCACGCGAATCGAAATACATCATGATGCACGCGCCAAGCGAACGCCTGGAAGAAGTGATCGCCCTGCTGCCAGGCGCAGAGCGCCCAACGATTCTGCCGCTGGCGGGCGACCAGCAGCGCGTGGCTATGCACATGGTCAGCAGCGAAACGCTGTTCTGGGAAACCATGGAAAAACTGAAAGCGCTTGGCGCCAGTTCGATCCTGGTGCTGCCGATTGAGAAGATGATGGAGTGATGGCCATGAGCTTTAGCACAATCATTGACTGGAACGCATGCAGCGTTGAAGAACAGCGTAACCTACTGATGCGCCCGGCGATCTCCGCGTCGGACAGTATTACCCGCACCGTGAGCGAGATCCTGGATAACGTAAAGGCGCGCGGTGACGCTGCCCTGCGTGAATACAGCGCGAAATTTGATAAAACCGACGTTGGCGCGCTGAACGTGTCCGCTGATGAAATTGCCGCTGCCGGCGCCCGCCTGGGCGACGATTTAAAACAGGCGATGGCAGTCGCGGTGAAAAATATTGAGACGTTCCACACAGCACAGCAACTGCAGACCGTGGATGTGGAAACCCAACCCGGCGTACGTTGCCAGCAGGTCACGCGCCCGGTCGCCTCAGTCGGCTTATATATTCCGGGCGGGTCCGCGCCGCTGTTTTCAACCGTACTGATGCTGGCAACGCCGGCGCGCATTGCGGGCTGCAAAAAAGTGGTGCTCTGCTCGCCGCCGCCGATCGCCGACGAAATTCTGTATGCGGCGCAATTGTGTGGAGTGCAGGAAATATTCAACGTCGGCGGCGCGCAGGCCATTGCCGCGCTGGCGTTTGGCAGCGAGTCGGTGCCAAAGGTGGATAAAATTTTCGGTCCGGGTAATGCGTTTGTCACGGAAGCGAAGCGGCAGGTCAGCCAGCGTCTGGATGGCGCGGCGATCGATATGCCTGCCGGTCCGTCTGAAGTGCTGGTGATTGCCGACAGCGGCGCGACGCCGGATTTTGCCGCCTCCGACCTGCTTTCGCAGGCGGAACACGGCCCGGATTCACAGGTGATTTTACTGACCCCGGACGCAGACATCGCCAGACGCGTTGCCGATGCGGTAGAACGCCAGTTGGCGGAACTGCCGCGCGCGGAAACCGCACGCCAGGCGCTCAGCGCCAGCCGCCTGATTGTCACCCGCGATCTGGCCCAGTGTGTCGAGATTTCGAATCAGTATGGTCCGGAGCACCTTATCGTACAGACACGTAACGCCCGCGATCTGGTGGATGATATCACCAGCGCCGGTTCGGTTTTCCTTGGCGACTGGTCGCCAGAGTCAGCCGGGGATTACGCTTCCGGCACCAATCACGTGCTGCCGACCTACGGTTATACCGCGACCTGTTCCAGCCTTGGACTGGCGGATTTTCAGAAGCGTATGACGGTGCAGGAGCTGTCGAAAGCGGGCTTTTCCGCTCTGGCGTCCACCATCGAAACGCTGGCGGCGGCAGAACGCCTGACCGCTCATAAAAATGCCGTCACCCTGCGCGTCAACGCCCTTAAGGAGCAAGCATGAGCACTGAAAACCGTTTTAGCGTCAGCGAGTTAGCCCGTGATAATGTCCGCAATCTTACGCCGTATCAGTCTGCCCGTCGCCTGGGTGGCAACGGTGATGTCTGGTTAAATGCCAACGAATTCCCGACGGCAGTCGAGTTTCAACTGACGCAGCAAACGCTCAACCGCTATCCGGAATGCCAGCCCAAAGCGGTGATTGAAAACTACGCCCAGTACGCGGGTGTTAAGCCAGAACAGGTGCTGGTTAGCCGCGGGGCGGACGAAGGCATTGAACTGTTAATCCGCGCCTTCTGCGAGCCGGGTAAAGACGCGATACTATACTGTCCGCCGACCTACGGCATGTATAGCGTCAGCGCGGAGACAATCGGCGTCGAATGCCGTACCGTACCGTCGCTTGCCGACTGGCAGCTGGATATGCAGGGCATTTCGGACAAGCTCGACGGTGTTAAAGTGGTTTACGTGTGCAGCCCAAATAATCCGACCGGCCAGTTGATCCATCCGCAGGACTTGCGCACGCTGCTGGAACTGACGCGTGGCAAAGCGATTGTCGTCGCCGACGAAGCCTATATTGAGTTTTGCCCACAGGCGACGCTGGCAGGCTGGCTGTCTGAGTACCCTCACCTTGTCATTCTGCGCACCCTGTCGAAAGCGTTCGCGCTGGCCGGGCTGCGCTGCGGCTTTACGCTGGCCAATGAAGAGGTCATCAACCTGCTGTTGAAAGTGATCGCCCCGTACCCGCTTTCAACGCCGGTCGCCGACATTGCCGCTCAGGCGCTTAGTCCGCAGGGAATAAACGCGATGCGCGAGCGCGTGGCGCAGATTCTGCTGGAGCGTCAGTACCTGATTAATGCCCTGCGCGATATCGCCTGCGTGGAGCAGGTGTTCGATTCGCAAACCAACTATATTCTCGCGCGATTTACGGCCTCCAGCCGCGTATTTAAATCTTTGTGGGATCAGGGCATTATCTTACGAGACCAGAACAAACAACCTTCATTAA
Source organism: Citrobacter sp. 50677481 (assembly GCF_001463265.1). Taxonomy (NCBI): domain Bacteria; kingdom Pseudomonadati; phylum Pseudomonadota; class Gammaproteobacteria; order Enterobacterales; family Enterobacteriaceae; genus Citrobacter; species Citrobacter sp. 50677481. The sequence continues at coordinate 28,733 of NZ_LNHZ01000033.1, read as the reverse complement.
GCGGCTGTCTGCGCATTACGGTTGGAACACCGGAAGAAAGCCAGCGCGTCATTGACGCTTTACGTGCGGAGCAAGTATGAGCCAGAAGTATCTCTTTATCGATCGTGACGGAACCCTGATCACCGAACCGCCCAGCGATTTTCAGGTGGATCGCTTCGACAAACTGGCCTTTGAGCCAGAGGTGGTGCCGGTCCTGCTGAAACTGCAAAAAGCGGGCTATACGCTGGTGATGATCACCAACCAGGACGGTCTGGGAACCCAGAGTTTCCCTCAGGCCGACTTCGAGGGTCCACATAACCTGATGATGCAGATTTTCACCTCGCAGGGCGTGCAGTTTGACGAAGTGCTGATTTGTCCGCATCTGCCCGCCGACGCGTGCGACTGCCGGAAGCCGAAAACCCGGCTGGTTGAGCGTTATCTTGCCAGTCAGGCAATGGACAGCGCCAACAGCTATGTTATCGGCGACCGGGAAACCGATCTTCAGCTTGCCGACAACATGGGCATTCGCGGCTTACGCTACAACCGGGAAACCCTGAACTGGGCCATGATCGGTGAGCAGTTGACGAAACGCGACCGTTACGCCCACGTGGAACGTAAGACCAAAGAGACGCAGATTGATGTGAAGGTGTGGCTGGATCGTGAAGGCGACAGCAAAATCAACACCGGCGTCGGCTTTTTCGACCACATGCTGGACCAGATCGCCACCCACGGTGGTTTTCGCATGGAGATAATGGTCAAGGGCGATCTCTATATTGACGATCACCACACCGTTGAAGACACCGGCCTGGCGTTGGGCGAAGCATTAAAGCTGGCGCTCGGCGACAAGCGCGGGATCTGCCGTTTTGGTTTTGTCCTGCCGATGGATGAATGCCTGGCACGCTGCGCGCTGGATATTTCCGGGCGTCCGCACCTGGAATATAAAGCTGAATTCGCTTATCAGCGCGTGGGGGATCTGAGCACCGAGATGATTGAACACTTCTTCCGCTCGCTCTCTTACACCATGGGCGTGACGTTGCACCTGAAAACCAAGGGCAAAAACGACCATCATCGTGTGGAAAGCCTGTTTAAAGCCTTTGGCCGCACGCTGCGCCAGGCTATCCGCGTGGAAGGTGATACGCTCCCCTCCTCCAAAGGAGTGTTGTGATGAACGTAGTGATTCTGGATACCGGCTGCGCCAACCTCCATTCGGTGAAATCTGCCGTGGCGCGGCATGGATACAACCCGCAGGTCAGCCGCGACCCGGACGTGGTACTGATGGCGGACAAACTGTTTTTGCCCGGCGTCGGCACAGCGCAGGCGGCGATGGACCAGCTGCGCGAGCGCGAACTTATCGATCTGATCAAAGCCTGTACGCAACCGGTGTTGGGCATATGCCTGGGGATGCAAATTCTGGGACGTCGCAGCGACGAGACACAGGGTGTGGATCTGCTGGGAATTATTGAGCAGGACGTGCCGAAAATGACCGATTTCGGACTGCCGCTGCCGCATATGGGCTGGAATAGGGTTTATCCGCAGGCCGGAAACCGGCTGTTTCAGGGGATTGAGGACGGCGCGTACTTTTACTTCGTGCACAGCTATGCCATGCCGGTGAACCCGTGGACTATCGCACAGTGCAATTACGGCGAACCGTTTACCGCCGCGGTGCAAAAAGACAACTTCTACGGCGTACAATTTCACCCTGAGCGTTCGGGTGCCGCAGGCGCGCAATTACTGAAAAACTTCCTGGAGATGTGATGATTATTCCGGCATTAGATTTAATCGACGGCACCGTGGTACGTCTCCACCAAGGCGACTACGCAAAACAGCGCGACTATGGCAACGATCCCTTACCGCGTTTGCAGGATTACGCGGCGCAGGGCGCGGAGGTACTGCACCTGGTTGACTTAACCGGGGCGAAAGATCCGGCAAAACGCCAGATCCCGCTGATCAAAACGCTGGTGGCGGGCGTTAACGTTCCCGTCCAGGTTGGCGGCGGTGTGCGCAGCGAAGAAGACGTTGCCGCCCTGCTGGCGGCGGGGGTCGCCCGCGTAGTGGTCGGCTCAACCGCAGTGAAGTCACCGGAGGTGGTGAAAGGCTGGTTTGAGCGCTTTGGCGCGGACGCGCTGGTGCTGGCGCTCGACGTGCGTATTGATGACGCAGGCAATAAGCAGGTGGCGGTCAGCGGCTGGCAGGAAGATTCCGGCGTTTCGCTGGAAGAGCTGGTTGAAACTTATCTGCCCGTCGGCCTGAAGCACGTGCTGTGCACCGATATTTCTCGTGACGGCACGCTGGCAGGGTCTAACGTCTCGTTATACCGTGAAGTGTGCGCAAAATATCCGCAGGTGGCGTTTCAGTCCTCTGGGGGAATTGGCGGCATTGAAGACGTGGCCGCCCTGCGCGGCACCGGTGTCAGCGGCGTGATTGTTGGACGCGCGCTGCTGGAAGGGAAATTTACCGTGAAGGAGGCTATCCAATGCTGGCAAAACGCATAATCCCGTGCCTCGACGTTCGTGATGGCCAGGTAGTGAAAGGCGTGCAGTTCCGCAACCATGAAATCATCGGCGACATTGTACCGCTGGCGAAGCGTTATGCGGACGAAGGCGCCGACGAACTGGTGTTCTATGATATCACAGCCTCCAGCGACGGACGCGTTGTCGACAAAAGCTGGGTGACGCGCGTCGCGGAAGTGATCGACATTCCTTTTTGCGTGGCGGGTGGGATTAAATCGGCGGAAGACGCCGCGCAGATCCTCTCCTTTGGCGCAGACAAAATATCCATCAACTCCCCTGCGCTGGCGGACCCGACGCTGATTACCCGCCTGGCGGATCGTTTTGGCGTACAGTGCACCGTGGTCGGCATTGATACCTGGTACGACGCCGAAACCGGTAAATATCACGTGAATCAGTATACCGGCGATGAAAGCCGTACCCGCGTTACCCAGTGGGAAACGTTGGATTGGGTGCAGGAGGTGCAAAGGCGCGGCGCCGGTGAAATCGTCCTGAATATGATGAACCAGGACGGTGTACGTAACGGCTACGACCTCGAGCAGCTGAAAAAAGTGCGCGACGTCTGTCATGTCCCGCTGATTGCCTCCGGCGGCGCCGGCACCATGGAGCACTTCCTTGAGGCCTTCCGTGACGCGGACGTCGATGGGGCGCTGGCCGCCTCCGTCTTTCACAAACAAATTATCAATATTGGTGAGTTAAAAACGTACCTGGCAACACAGGGCGTGGAGATCAGGATATGTTAACAGAGCAACAGCGCCGCGAGCTGGACTGGGAAAAAACCAACGGACTTATGCCGGTGGTCGTACAGCACGCGGTATCCGGCGAAGTGTTGATGCTGGGCTATATGAACCCGGAAGCGCTGGATAAAACCCTTGAGACCGGCAACGTGACCTTTTATTCACGCACGAAACAGCGGCTGTGGACCAAAGGTGAAACCTCCGGCCATTTTCTGAAGGTGGTGAGCATCGCGCCTGACTGCGACAACGATACCCTGTTGGCGCTGGTTAACCCGATTGGTCCAACCTGCCATAAAGGCACCAGCAGTTGCTTTGGCGAAGCCAGCCACCAGTGGCTGTTCCTGTATCAACTTGAACAGCTGTTAGCCGGGCGTAAAACTGCCGATCCGGCCAGTTCCTACACGGCAAAACTGTACGCCAGCGGCACTAAGCGTATTGCGCAGAAAGTCGGCGAAGAAGGCGTTGAAACAGCGCTTGCCGCCACGGTGCATGATCGCGATGAGTTGACCAACGAGGCTTCTGATCTGATGTACCACCTGCTGGTGCTGTTGCAGGATCAGGAACTGAACCTGACGACGGTGATCGAAAACCTGCGTAAGCGTCATCAGGAAACTTCATATGTAAAAAACCGGGCGCAAAGCCCGGTTTTGTATTTACTGGCCTGAGAAGTTGCCCCCTCCGGCAAAATCACGTTTACTGCGCTTTCGGCTTATAGTTACGCAGCGCGTTCCGTCCAAGCACCACACCCGCGCCAATCATACCGCCCAGCAGCACCGCCAGCACCAGGGTGATGGCTTTTTTCGGGCTGTCACGGCGAATCGGCAGCGTCGGTTTCATCACGTAGCGATAGGCGTGAACACTGTCCGGTTCGATTTTCAGCGCTTTCACCGCCAGCAGATTCTGGCGCGTCTGGTAGTAACCATCCGAAAGGGCTAACGGCCGGGTCGCTTCGTTCTGCACCATTGAGGAAAGCGCGTCGCTGCCCAGCATAAACATCGTATCCTGCGAAACCTGATCGGCCTGCTGAACCTGCGGCAATTTGATGTTCGCTTCTTTGGCGACGGACAGCGCCTGGCTTATCTGCGCGATACGCAACGCTTTTTGCTCCTGGGCGACTTTTTCCTGCGCTTCAAGCGATTGTTCAAAGTCTGAAGTGCGGGTAGTGATGCTTTTCGCCAGGTCCGCGTTGACTTCTTTGGAGACTGTTTCATCTACCTGCTGAATATATTCCGCCAGCGTTTTCTGCGCATCTTCCGCAGTCGGCGCCTGATACGACACTTTCAGCGGTAGCGGCTGACCTTTCACAGAGGCGTCAATGGTGAGCTTTTCGGGTTTTTCCTGATTTTCCAGTGTTTCAGATAAAGCAGAAAATGCCGAATTAAAACGACCAATCATGTTTGACTGCAGTTCATTAATCCGTGGTGCGTTGCCGCCGTACAGCACGTTCATCGCATTAGAGTAGGTCGCTAACTGGCCCGCATCAGGTTGGGTGATGATGGCAGTCGACGTCCACTTCTCTTTCGCCACGGCCAGATAACCGACAGCCAGTAAGATAGCGATAATGACACAAGCAAAGATAGTGACTTTACCGCGCCATAACTGCACAACTAAATCAATTAAATCAATCTGTTCCGGTTCGTTATTGCGACCGGTGAGGTTGTTATTTTCCACTTATATCAATACCCTGAATAGGAAAAGACTTATGGTGGTACAGTGTAACGATAAAATGCCGGGATGCTATAAGAAATTTGATAAAAAACGTAATTTTACGAGGCTTTATGAGGGATTCCTTTCCCTGGTTACAAATCCTTTAATCACTGCCAAACAGATCGCGGGTGTAGACTTTTTCTACTACATCCTTTAATTCTTCAGCCATACGGTTAGAGATAATGACATCCGTTCGCTGCTTAAACCGGGTTAAATCGCGTTCTATGCGCGAATTAAAAAAGGTGTCCTCTTTTATCACCGGTTCATAAATGACCACTTCCACCCCTTTCGCTTTAATGCGCTTCATGATCCCCTGGATGGAAGAGGCGCGGAAGTTGTCCGATCCGCTTTTCATGATCAAGCGATAGATGCCCACGACTTTTGGCTTTCTGGCCAAAATAGCGTCGGCGATAAAGTCCTTTCTCGTTCTGTTAGCATCGACAATCGCGGAGATAATATTGTTGGGAACGGACTGGTAGTTCGCCAGGAGCTGCTTGGTATCTTTTGGCAGACAGTAACCCCCATAGCCAAACGACGGGTTGTTATAGTGATTACCAATTCGCGGGTCCAGACATACGCCTTCGATGATCTGACGCGTGTTCAGTCCCAGACTTTCGGCATAGCTATCCAGTTCATTAAAATACGCAACCCGCATGGCCAGATAGGTATTAGCAAAAAGCTTGATCGCTTCCGCTTCCGTGGAGTCGGTGAACAAGGTCGGGATATCTTGCTTAACGGCGCCTTCCTGAAGAAGCGCTGCAAAGCGCTCGGCCCGTTCGGAGCGCTCGCCGATCACGATTCGGGAAGGATGCAGGTTGTCATAAAGCGCCTTCCCTTCTCGCAGGAATTCCGGTGAGAAAATGATATTTTGGGTGTTGAACTTCTTGCTCATCGAGGCGGTAAAGCCTACCGGAACGGTAGATTTTATAACCATTACCGCATCGGGATTGATTTCAAGAACATCCTGAATGACAGATTCAACGCTGGTGGTATTGAAGTAGTTCGTTTTAGGATCGTAATCTGTCGGCGTGGCGATGATAACGTAATCCGCGTTTTTATAGGCTTCATTTTTATCTAATGTCGCCTTAAAGTTAATTTTTTCAGACTGCAAAAATTGCTGTATTTCTTTATCGACAATCGGAGATATCCGATCATTTAACATTTCTATCCGGGAAGGAACGATGTCTAACGCAATAACATCATGATGCTGTGCGATAAGCAGACCGTTGGACAGGCCAACATATCCGGTACCGGAAATGGTGATTTTCATTTCATGCTCTCAGAATTAACTTATAATGATGTCATGACTAGTTGTAGCCCTGACGCGTTATTATTGTTTTAGCGTCCGAACGAATAGAGTGTCAACGAAGCCTGGCACAATTAAGATTTTCTTTATCAGACTAAAGCAATAATATTAAGTTAATATGAAGCAACAGAAATAAAGCAATAAGAATTCGGATAAAAAAAACCCGGTTAAAAAACCGGGCTTTGTAAGCTAAAAGGAATTAATCCAACCATTCGGTGTGGAAAACGCCTTCTTTATCAGTACGCTTATAGGTATGTGCGCCAAAGTAGTCACGCTGCGCCTGGATCAGGTTAGCAGGCAGGACTTCCGCACGGTAACTGTCGTAGTAAGCGACTGCCGCAGAGAACGTAGGTACAGGGATACCGTTCTGCACCGCGTAAGCCACGACGTCACGCAGTGCCTGCTGATATTCATCCGCAATGTTTTTGAAGTACGGATCCAGCAACAGGTTGGCGATACCGGCATTTTGCGCGTAGGCATCGGTGATCTTCTGCAGGAACTGCGCACGAATGATGCAACCCGCACGGAAAATCTTCGCGATTTCACCGTAGTTGAGATCCCAGTTGTACTCATCAGACGCAGCGCGCAGTTGTGAAAAGCCCTGAGCATAAGAAACGATTTTACCGAGGTACAGCGCGCGGCGCACTTTCTCGATAAATTCCGCTTTATCCCCTGCCGGCTGCGCTTTCGGCCCCGTTAATACTTTTGAAGCAGCAACGCGCTGCTCTTTTAGCGAAGAGATATAACGCGCAAAGACCGATTCGGTGATCAAGGACAGCGGTTCGCCGAGATCCAGCGAACTCTGGCTGGTCCATTTACCGGTACCTTTGTTGGCCGCTTCATCCAGGATGACATCAACAAGGTATTTACCGTCTTCATCTTTTTTGGTGAAGATGTCTTTGGTGATGTCGATCAGGTAGCTGCTCAGTTCACCGTTGTTCCATTCCGTAAAGGTGCTGGCCAGCTCTTCATTGCTGAGATTCAGACCCCCCTTCAGCAGTGAATAGGCTTCAGCAATCAGTTGCATATCGCCGTATTCAATACCGTTATGGACCATCTTCACATAGTGGCCTGCGCCGTCAGCACCGATATAGGTTACACAAGGTTCGCCATCTTCCGCTACTGCAGCGATTTTCGTCAGAATCGGGGCAACCAGTTCGTACGCTTCTTTCTGGCCGCCAGGCATGATAGATGGCCCTTTCAACGCGCCCTCTTCACCGCCGGAGACACCGGTACCGATAAAGTTAAACCCTTCTGCGGACAGTTCGCGGTTACGGCGAATGGTGTCCTGGAAGAAAGTGTTACCGCCGTCAATGATGATGTCGCCCTTATCAAGATAAGGTTTCAGCGAATCGATGGCTGCATCCGTGCCCGCACCAGCTTTCACCATTAACAGGATGCGACGAGGCGTTTCAAGGGATTCAACGAACTCTTTCACCGTGTAATAAGGCACCAGTTTCTTACCGGGATTTTCGGCAATCACTTCTTCGGTCTTTTCACGGGAGCGGTTGAAAACAGAGACGGTATAACCACGGCTCTCGATGTTGAGCGCCAGGTTGCGCCCCATCACTGCCATACCGACGACGCCGATCTGTTGCTTGGACATTACATACTCCTGTCAGGGGTGGTACTGCGATACATTATCGCAGATCAATATTGGTATCATGTTAACTCAGAATACATAAAAATTGATTATTCTTGCTATTAGCTAAAAATGCTTTCGGCTTATTTAGTCCTTTTTATAACCATTTGGATTCTTTTGCTGCCAATTCCAAGAATCTCGAATCATATCATCCAAGCCTCGCCTCGCTTTCCATCCAAGCTCTTTTTCTGCTTTCGCAGGATCGGACCAACATTCGGCGATATCTCCAGAGCGTCTTTCACTTAAAGTATAAGGTACAGTGCGAGAGGTTACTCGTTCAAAAGCGGTTAAGAGTTCCAGAACTGAATAACCTTTACCCGTTCCGAGATTATAAACTTTATGATTTGGTCCTTCGTTTCTATGATCTAACGCAGCAATATGACCTTCAGCGAGATCCATAACATGTATAAAATCACGGACTCCAGTCCCATCCTTTGTTGGATAATCGCTTCCATATACTGACACTTGCTTATGCTTACCGACAGCAACCTGACAGATATACGGCATAAGATTATTTGGGATGCCATTAGGGTCTTCACCTATATTTCCAGAGGGATGAGCTGCAACTGGATTAAAATAGCGCAAGATTGTCACTCTAAAGTCAGGATATGCACGCGCTATATCCTCAAGTATCTTCTCAACCATGAGCTTCGATGTACCGTAAGGATTTGTAGTTCCTCCAATACGTGAGCTCTCAGTTAAAGGAATTGTTTCTGGTTCACCATATACAGTTGCAGAAGAGCTAAAAATTAAATTATTTACATTTTGTTTAATCATCTCATCTATCAAGCATAAGGTTCCGGATATATTCACCTCATAGTATTTTAGAGGATATGATATTGATTCACCAACTGATTTAAGTCCTGCAAAGTGGATAACATCGGTGATATTATTTTCACTAAATATTCTTTTTAAGAGGTGTTTATCAAGTATTGAGCCCTCATAAAAGGTAGATTTTACATTAGTGATATCTTTAACTCTTATTAACGCTTCAGGTGAGGAATTATTAAAATCGTCAATGATAACAACGCTTTTACCTTTTTCAAGCAGTCTCACTACAGTATGAGAACCTATATAACCAGCACCACCTGTAACTAAAATACTCATAAACACCGACCTTATTAATTATAAAACAATTGCAATCAAATAAACCACATGATTTTATTAAAATATTTTCAGCATATAAAGCTAATCTTTATATAGAAAAAATTCATCAAATTGATTGCCTTGTGTCCACTATTTCCTTTCACATTGCTATTATTTCTTGATCAGAACGAGGAGAAATTATTTTTTACGTACAAATAAAACCCTCTGAAAGTTGAGAATAAGAAATGCAATTATTTTATTTGAAGTGCTTATATATCGAAGGCATATCATCAAACTTATTTATAATCCTTTCCATACATATACATAATATTATGCATATATTAATAATATGTAGCTATCTTTGACTGCTTATTGGATTGAGTAATTGATTAATATATTCAAAAATTACTTTTGTAAACATTTAGCCAATGATTAACTATAGAGTTTATTGAGAAATGATCAACGACTTTTCTCCTGTTTTCCTTTTCTATCTCATTTATTGATGATATTGGTAAATTACCGACTTCAATGATTTTGTTAGCCAGGGCTTTAGCATCTGAGGTAGGAACGATATAATCAGAATTCGTAAAAGCTTCTTTCACTCCGCCAGCATCTGTACAAACGGCTATTCGCTGACATGACATGGCTTCAATAACAACTAGGCTAAAACCTTCCCAAGCGGAGGATAAAACAAATATATCGCATGCAGAATAATAATCAGAAACATTACTTATACTTCCAAGTAAATTAACACGAGCCTCTAAATTGTGATCTTTAATTATCTTTTCAATTTTCGGTCGAACCTCTCCCTCACCTATTATAATAAGCTTATAGTCATCAGGTAAAAGCATGAAGGCTGATAATAAATTTGGATAATCTTTTGCAGGATTTAATCTTCCCACGCTAAGAATCAACTTATCATTAACATCGATAGACAATATTTTTCTTATGGAAAGACGTTTTTCGATGCTGAAAGAAAATTTTTCAGTATCAACACCATTATAAACAACAATAGATTTAGCTTCAGAAAAAAATTTTTTATCGATGTATTCACGGAGAGCCTCTTTACTAACGTTTGTATTTATGTCACTTAGATAATCAGTAAAGCGGTAACTGAGCATGCGTAATTTTCCACCTTCATATTTACTATGAGCTGTACATATGAGTTTATACGTACAATGTCCAAATAGCTTGGATAATCTCGACATAATATTGGCATGGAACATATGACTATGAACAACATCAGGTTTAAGTATAGAAATTATATTTCGCAGTTTAATCACACCTAATAACAATCCTAATGGATTTTTTTTCATATTAACATTGTAAATAGTGATATTTTCATTATGAGGTAGAACCGTATTTTCCCCAGTAAGGGTAATTATTGAAACGTGATGCTTCGCTTCAGTAAGTCTATCCGCTAATAAACATACCTGCTTTTCTGCACCTCCCAGACCCAAGCCTGTAATTACTAATACAATTTTCATTTTCTAAGCTCGTATAATTTACATTGGAAATAACGGATCAACATTTTCATTTTTCGGATGTAGCTCGTCTCACGCTTAAACTGATCTTTATAATAGATACCAAATCCTTTTGGATTTGCTAATAGTTGAGACTTAAAGTTCAAAGATAATCCATCTTCGAGATACTCACAGAGGTAAACTGCTTTATTTTTATGAAACTTTACTAAGGCATGATCTGTAATTTTATTCCAGATATATAACTCTGGTACAAATTTTTCATTGTGAAAGTGGGGGAATGGATGCTGCATCAATATCTCTTTCTTAAAGCAATATGCAAGATCTCCTTTAAATAGGTGACCAGCATCAGTCGCTGGAAGATAACAGATGCTGTCAGATGCTTCATTAAAAGAAATGCCTATAATGGTTTTATCTAAATAGGCTTTACGAAATGCCACGCCTGATATTTTTTTAAGATCTTTATCCGCTTGATTTAGACTATCTTCGACACAAGAAATAGCGTCATATGTTAAAATATCATCGCTATCAACTATCAGGATATGATTTCCCTCACATAATTGCACACCAGCATTAATAGCTTGTGATTTCCCTGTATTTGTCTGATAAAAATAAAAAATTCTGATTAGATTTTGTTTCTGAAATTCTTTTATTAATTTTTCAGTATCATCTATACTGCCATCATCAATAACAACCCATTCAAATGATTTAGCCGATTGGTTAATTAACGAAGTGTATAACCTCGTTAGCGTATAGGCACGATTGTAAGTAGGTGTTAATACTGAGATCATTGGCTAAAGGTCCTTCTTACTATACATTTTAACAATAGTTTTATTCTGCTATTGTTTAAGCGGAAATCATGCTTCAATAATATTATTATTTGGGAAAACTTGCTTTTTGTGTCACAAAATTTGAAGAAGATTTCAAAATCTTTTTTAATATCATCTGTTAAGAGATGGTAGTAATTTTCATAAAACGCTCTCTTCACTAAAAAATGCTCTTTCGATAGGAGGTAATTGACCTTAGATGTCAACATTGAAATGAATCTATTATTAAATTTTTTTTGCCCAGTCACAGCACCCATATGCTGTCGATATAGCATTAACTTTTTAGGTAAGAAATATACGTGTCCCATCGAATGCGCAACCAGACTAACGACATCATCATGTAAGTGAACATAACCGTGATAATCGGCCACTATACCGACCATTGCTTTATTAAATAAAATCGAACATCCCTGATAACCAGCATTGAAAAATAAAAAATCTTTCAATCGATTGGCGTGGTTATGAGATATACCACTAAAATCGATATGCCCCGTATTGTCATCAAAAGCGTACCCATCAGCATATACTATCGATGGTAACTTACTGGTTCCCATTCCTTTATTGTCAGCATAAGCAATGATACTGCTTAATTTGTTTTCGAGCCAAATATCATCTTGATCGCAAAAAATTGTATAATTTGTATTCGAAAACTTTACTAATGATAGAAAGTTTTTACCCGCACCAAGTCCTGTTATACCATCCTCAATAAGATTAATACGACTATCAATTAACTGCATTCTTTTTATAATATCAAGGGTGTTATCTGATGAACCATCATCATGAATATAAAGTATCCAGTTTTTATATTTCTGTTGCTGCAATGAAAGAATTTGGTTCTCTATAAATGCGCTTCCATTATAAGTTGCCATTAAGATCGTTACTGTTTTATCTTGCATTTGACTGTAAATCTCCATAATAAATACATGCAAATAACCACTTTAATATTACCAGCAAGATTGGTTATTAAAGTTTCAGCGAAAAATGAGGTAAACAGACCAATAGCAAAACTAGCATAAATAAGTAACGCAAGAGGATTACCTTTTTTGGCCAACAAATATATTGTTGAATATATAACTCCATATAAAATCGCGCCGAAAGCTACGCCTAACAAAGAATAATCTTGGTAAAATGGTTGCATAACTGTAAATACATTGGTCGGAACCGGTACGTTCACGTAATCTAAAATCGTTTTAACTGGTTCAGTCGATGATAATCCCGTTTTGTATAAAACTGCGATCAGAAACCTAAAAGTATATTCACCGGCTTCACCATTTGTATTCAGCTCAGATAATTTGCTTAATGCCAAAAGTGGAGAGTAAATATATATACCCAACACAGAACTCACCGTTGTGCTCTCCCCACTGGACATTCTCATAAAATGCATAAAAAGAATAGCGAAAATTATTGCAGGCGCTATAAAAAACAACTTCTTTTTATTTAATCCTACTGTCATTTCACGTATCACTAAGAAAATCAAAATTGGGGTGATTAAAGCAAATTTTCCCATAGTCCCTATACAAAATAAAATCATCCATAGCCATAATGTATACTTGTTCTTTTTGTTTCTTTCAGTAATGCAAACGATTGAAAACATTGCTATCAAAACTGGATAGACAGTTGTCATCAAGGTGAATTTTTCACCTTCATAATCTTCAATAATATTTGCGAGACGTAAGTTGAGGAGAAATGATGCAGGTCCGTTATTCCCAACGTTATATATTTCATACACTGTATAGATAGATAGTGGTATTACTATAATCCAATATCGTCCGCAAACATATTCTCTGTTTTCATAATATAAAGTGCTATTTATTTTTAAGGAGACCAGTTCGCCAGTAATTAAAATAATGTATACAATTGTATACCAAATCATTAACGCATAGAAACTAATTTCGGGAAACTCTATGAACTCATCATAAGCGAACAATCCTGTAGATGTAACAAGAAACCAAGCGAAACAATGTAATGACAGGGGTGATGTAAAATTAGATTTAACTAAATAAAGTGCAACAAAAAGCCCTAGCGTTGATATAATAGCAAGAGTGATAACATATATCATAATAAGTCAGTTCCTACTTTCTTTGAAAGCTATTATAAGTAGATTATTTTGTTACCTATCAAAGCATCTATCGATGAATGACAGCAATATGTAATCCACTGTAACTCTTATGCTCCAGGCATATGCTGCACCAACCACCCCAAAGCTCTTAATAAAATAAAACAGAACTAACAAATACGGTATCAACTCAAGCATGTGTATATAAGCGGTAATTTTTGCATAACCCCGGGATTGTATACTTGCAAAAGGAACCTGTGCTAATGAATTGAAGACAAAGCCAATTAAAAGAATAATTAAAATCGTGGCTGAAGTCCCGGAAAATTCAGGTCCCATCCACAATATCATAAATTTATCACTGACAATACTCCCAACTACAAATATTGGAAAAGTAATTAAAAACAAAATTACCGTGACGAGATTTTTATTTTTTTTCCTATCGTGGACATTCTTTGAAGAACTTAAACGAGGGAAAATGGCCCGCGCAAATGCACCGGGAACAATACCTAATCTTGCGATAATTTCTGAGGGAGCAGTATAAAAAGCAACCATAGCCGCTCCTAGCTGGTTAGAAACAATAAATCGGTCAAAGTATGCCATTAATGGGCTTATGATATTGCTTATAGTTATCCATCCGCCAAACATAAGCATCCGCTTTAATGTTATTTTGCTGAACCTAAAAAGTGACTCAACAAGTATTTCTCTGCACAGAAAAAATGCAAATACCAGACAGATTAATCTTGATATAACAAGACCGGAAATAGCATATTCTATTGTAGGAGAAACTAAAATGAAGCCGACAGGAAGAAGTGAAAGAAGGGAGCCTGTCACAGATTTGTATATGTTTAATACGCCAAATCTTTCCTCACCTTCTAGAATTGCAAGCCATATTTGAGTTATTAAAAATACAGGAATCGAGAGAGAAAGTATCTTCAAAGAATTGACAACACTTAAATGTAAACCAATACTTATTTTTAATAAATTAGTTATAGCATCGCTTGAGGAATATAAGATAAAAGAGGCGATAACGCCCATTACCATAACCAATAATGTTGCTGTAAAGATTATTTTTCTTTTTTCTTCATTATCATTTCGGAATAGCGCTATTTCACGGATAACAGCCCTCGACAATCCCACATCAAAAATACTTGCATAGCCAACAATCGCCATTGCAAGGGTAAATATACCAAAGGTTTCTGCTCCTAAGACCCTCCCCAGAATGCCTAATGCTGGTACCGTTATAATCGCTGGAATAATATAACCAGCAACGTTCCAAAGGCTGTTTTTTATAACACTCATTCAAAAAACTCATTTTTTATAATAAACGCCAAATCCGGTGCAACTTCGTCTTTAGGAGAAAGTTTAAAAGTTATATTTGGCGGCCATTTAATATTAATCTGAGGATCGGCATAATTTATTGATCGTTCCGCTTCAGGACTGTAATAATTCGTGGTCTTATAAACAAATTCTGCCCTCTCGCTCAATACCAAGAAACCATGAGCAAATCCCTCAGGTATCCATAACTGTCGTTTATTTTCCGATGATAAATGAACACCAATCCATTTACCGAAGGTCAATGAAGATTTTCGAAGATCGACGGCAACATCAAAAACTTCACCAGCTACACATCGCACAAGTTTACCCTGAGCGTGTGGATTTAGCTGATAATGTAAGCCACGCAATACCCCTTTATGTGATTTCGAATGATTATCCTGTACAAAATTAACACTTCTACCTATCGCATCTTCAAAAGTTCGCTGGTTAAAACTTTCAAAAAAAAATCCACGATTATCACAATAAACAGTAGGCTCTAAAATAATTACATCTGGTAATTCTGTCTTTATAACTTTCATTTTTTAATAACCTTTAATTATTTTGATAAGATATTTCCCATAATCATTTTTATTCAATGGCCCAGCTAGTTTTTTAACCTGCTCTGCGCCAATAAAGCCTTTGCGAAAGGCTATCTCCTCGGGGCAAGAAACTTTCAACCCTTGGCGTTCCTCGATTGTCGCAATAAAGTTACTCGCCTCAATCAAACTTTGATGCGTTCCGGTATCCAGCCAGGCATAGCCACGGCCCATCATGGCAACAGATAATCTTCCCTGTTCCATATAAATACGGTTGATATCGGTGATTTCCAGTTCACCACGCGCGGAAGGCTTCAGATTTCTGGCCATCTCAACAACACTGTTATCGTAGAAATAAAGCCCCGTTACCGCATAATTGCTTTTTGGCTCAAGCGGTTTTTCTTCCAGGCTGATAGCAGTACCATTTTTATCAAACTCCACCACGCCATAGCGCTCGGGGTCGTTCACATGATATGCAAAAACAGTCGCCCCGCTTTCTTTATTCACGGCAGCGTCCATCAGTTTCGGAAGATCGTGACCGTAGAAAATATTATCCCCAAGTACTAATGCACAATCATCATTACCAATAAATTCTTCGCCAATGATAAATGCCTGCGCCAGACCGTCAGGGCTTGGCTGCACTTTATACTGAAGATTTAATCCCCACTGACTACCATCGCCAAGCAGTTGCTCAAAGCGTGGCGTGTCCTGTGGAGTGCTGATAATGAGAATATCCCGAATACCCGCTAGCATCAGGGTAGAAAGCGGATAGTAAATCATTGGCTTATCATAAATAGGCAGCAATTGTTTACTCACAGCCATTGTAACCGGGTAAAGACGAGTGCCGGAGCCACCAGCGAGAATAATCCCTTTACGCGTTTTCATATCTTCTTCTCTTAAACACAAAATGCCCACATTCGGGCATTAAAAATTGTTAAATTGCTGTCGTTGTAAACAACTCATCCAGCATACGTTTGACACCCGTTTCCCATTGCGGGAGGACTAAATCAAAAGTTTTCTGGAATTTATCCGAGTTCAGTCTGGAGTTAGCAGGACGTTTCGCTGGAGTCGGGTATGAGCTGGTTGGGACCGCTTTAAGCTTGGTCAGAGCTAAATTTACTTCCGATTTCTGCGCTTCGGCGAAAACAAAAGAAGCATAGTCATACCAGGTGGTTGTACCACTGGCCACCAGATGATAAAGCCCTGCCACTTCCGGTTTAACCATGGCAACACGAATGGCATGTGCAGTACAATCCGCCAGCAGCTCAGCCCCCGTTGGCGCACCATACTGATCGTTAATAACAGCCATTTCAGCGCGTTCTTTCGCGAGACGTAACATGGTCTTCGCAAAGTTATTGCCCTTACCTGCATAGACCCAACTGGTGCGGAATATCAGATGCCGGGAACAATGCGTCTGTAGTGCCTTTTCACCTGCCAGCTTTGTTTCACCATAGACATTTAGTGGAGCCGTTGCATCTGTCTCGCGCCATGGTGTCTCGCCAGTACCCGGAAAAACATAGTCGGTGGAATAATGCACTACCCAGGCCCCTACCTCTTGCGCAGCTTCCGCTATCGCTTCGACACTCGTTGCGTTCAGTAACTGGGCAAACTCAACCTCTGTTTCTGCTTTATCCACGGCGGTATGCGCTGCTGCATTGACAATGACATCGGGGCGGATGCGGCGAACTGTCTCTGCGACACCTTCAGGATCACTAAAATCGCCACAGTAGTCGGTAGAATGAACATCAAGCGCAATCAGGTTTCCTAATGGTGCGAGTGAACGTTGCAACTCCCAGCCCACCTGCCCTGTCTTACCGAACAAAAGGATGTTCATTACTGACGTTCCCCATAGTTTTGTTCGATCCAGCTCTGATAAGCACCGCTTTTAATGTTTTCAACCCACTGCGCGTTTGCTAAATACCACTGCACAGTTTTACGAATCCCACTCTCAAAGGTTTCCTGCGGTTTCCAGCCCAACTCGCGGCTAATTTTATCAGCATCAATCGCATAGCGGCGATCGTGACCCGGACGATCCGTAACGTAGGTGATTTGATCGCGATACGATCCCTCTTTGGGCACAATCTCATCCAGCAAATCACAGATGATATGGACGACATCGAGATTTTTCTTCTCGTTGTGACCGCCAATATTATAGGTCTCACCAGGCGTTCCCTGGGTGACAACGGTATAGAGCGCGCGGGCGTGATCTTCAACATACAGCCAGTCACGAATCTGATCGCCTTTACCATAAATAGGTAACGGTTTTCCTTCCAGTGCATTGAGGATAACCAACGGGATCAGTTTTTCCGGGAAGTGATATGGACCGTAGTTGTTTGAACAATTGGTCACAATAGTTGGCAAACCATATGTCCGTAACCATGCACGAACAAGATGATCGCTTGACGCTTTTGATGCTGAATACGGACTGCTTGGCGCATACGCTGTTGTTTCAGTAAACAGCGGAAGTTTACTACCCACTTCCACTTCATCCGGGTGCGGTAAGTCCCCATAGACTTCGTCAGTTGAAATGTGGTGAAAACGGAAGGCTGTCTTTTTCTCACTATCAAGCGACGACCAGTATTCGCGTGCCGCTTCCAGAAGCACATAGGTACCGACGATGTTGGTTTCGATAAATGCAGCAGGTCCAGTGATAGACCGATCTACATGACTCTCAGCAGCCAGATGCATCACAGCATCTGGTCGATATTCATTAAAGATACGCTTCATTGCTTCTGAGTCACAAATATCTGCATGTTCAAAAGAATATCGTTCATTATTCGCGATAAAGGTTAGTGACTCAAGGTTTCCAGCATAAGTTAACTTATCTACATTAACAACGCAATCCTGTGTATTATTTATAATATGGCGAATGACGGCAGAACCAATAAAACCGGCCCCGCCAGTAACTAATATTTTCATTTGAGATCCTGGGGATAACACTATGACTATGATAGAATTATTTCTTTATATTGTTCAATGTAATTTCTAAATTCAAATTTTTCTTTTTCAGCTTGCGCTTGAAAAAAATAACTGTCATATTCATTAATGATTTTAAGTAATTTTTCTTCAATATCTTTTTCGGTATTTGTAACCAACAAACCGTTACCATCCACTAACTCCCTACATCCCCCAACATCGCTCATTAGGAGAGGTATACCAGCGTTATGTGCTTCTAATGCTGACATTGGAAGGCCTTCACTATCTGAAATAAGTGAGAAGATATCATAGTTTAAATATTCGTTAAATGAACAGATTTCTCCAAGAAAAGTTATGTTATTATAGTTTTTAAAATCTTCTTTTAGTTTTTCCAAGTATTCCCCTCCCCCCGCGACATCAAGATATATATCAGGATGTTTAGAAATAACCTGAGCTAATAACTCAGGACGCTTCGGATGAGTCAACCTGCCTACGAAAATAACTTTTTTGTTTTTTTCTAAATGTAGTTTCTTAGGTATGCCTGATACGGAGTTGTGTACTGTTTTAATCTTTTCACTTTTGATGCCTATTTTCTCTATAGCATTTTTTTCATCGCTATACGAAACACACCAAATAATGTCTGTTAAATATGAGAGATATTTTTCGACTTTAATAAATATTGGTTTAAGAACGCCACCATTATAAACGCATGACCATCCATGAGATACATATATACATTTAAAACGGTGAAACAGTTTACACATTCTCGAAAAAATACCTGCATTAGCAGAACTAGCTACCATTATCTCTATTTTATTTTTTTTTAGATATTTAAGCAGTTTCAAGTAGCCAAACAAGCTAAATTTATTCTTTAGTTGTGGAAATATAAAGCAAAAATCATAATTGTTTTGATCAGTCAACCATCCTTTTTCCGATGTAATTAAATGCACATTATTACCTTTGCGGACTAAATTCATCATATCGTTCGTCCAGGTCTGTGCCCCACCTATCTCGGATTTCGTCACTATAAAGGCTATGTTGCTCATATGGATTTTTAATTTTTTGTTGATGAGTATTGTATAATAGTTAAATTATCTAAAACATAATTAACAGTGTCTAAGCACGCTACCGCCCCTGGCTTAACAGCTACCAGTGTACTGCGTACTTAACAGGCTTGATGAGCTAAGCGTTGTGCCACCTAGCCATAAAACATAAACACTAATTGTCTTACCTATTGAGGTTAGAAACAAGAAAAAATCTTGTTAAAACATTTCCCCGCGTTCTTGAGCAACTTATTGATAACACGTAGACTTCCCAAAAACTAAAAACGGCTAAAACATTTTCAGTATATTGACAGCAATACTATGAATGTTTAGTGCCGTTTTCAGTTTGATAGCCCAAAAGACCATTGCTTTTTTAAGATTACTCGCTAAGCAACTTCTCAATGCTCTTACGGAACTTCGGTCCTTCTTTCAGGTTACGCAGTCCATATTTCACAAACGCTTGCATGTAGCCCATTTTTTTACCGCAGTCGTAGCTGTCGCCGGTCATCAGCATCGCGTCAACCGACTGTTTTTTCGCCAGATTAGCAATCGCATCCGTCAATTGAATTCGGCCCCAGGCGCCCGGTTCGGTGCGCTCCAGTTCTGCCCAAATATCTGCGGAAAGCACATAACGCCCCACGGCCATCAGATCGGAATCCAGGGTCTGCGGCTGATCCGGTTTCTCAATAAATTCGACAATGCGGCTGACTTTACCTTCGTTATCCAGCGGTTCTTTGGTCTGGATGACGGAGTATTCAGAAAGGTCACCCTTCATACGTTTCGCCAACACCTGGCTGCGGCCGGTTTCATTGAAACGCGCCACCATTGCTGCGAGGTTATAGCGCAACGGATCGGCACTGGCATTATCAATGATGATGTCCGGCAGGACGACGACAAACGGGTTATCGCCGATCACCGGGCGGGCACAAAGAATGGAATGGCCCAACCCCAGCGGCTGCGCCTGACGGACGTTCATGATCGTCACGCCCGGGGGGCAAATGGATTGCACTTCCGCCAGCAGTTGGCGTTTCACGCGCTGCTCGAGGAGTGACTCTAATTCATAGGAGGTGTCGAAGTGGTTCTCAACGGCGTTCTTGGACGCATGGGTCACCAGAAGGATTTCTTTGATCCCTGCAGCCACGATCTCGTCAACGATGTATTGAATCATCGGCTTGTCGACAATGGGTAGCATTTCTTTTGGTATGGCCTTTGTTGCCGGTAACATATGCATACCGAGCCCGGCTACTGGTATAACTGCTTTTAAATTCGTCATTCTTTTTCCTACCCTGAAATGGCTGATAAAGTATAGGCCTTAACCACATGATAGCCAGAAACTGGCTCATTTCTCGTCTTTTGTGTTTTAAGTCACACATGCGAGTCAAAAGTGTCTTTTAACACTACACTCCATCAGCGGCAGTTTTACTCAGACTTCTCGGAAAACCCTGACTAAAATGATTACCAAAGCGCTTTCCGAATTATCGCAGGTAGCGACACCATAACGTTATAGTATTACTCAGAAACAAACGTTATGTCGTCTTTCTTGTCATGAACAAATTCATACTTCAGCGTCCGATCCAGTCCTTGCGACAAAGAATAAGGTGCTACAAAACCGGATGAATGCACTTTTGTGGCATCAAATTGCGTAGTCGCGCAGAACTTTTTGACACGTACCGAACTGACAGCAAATTTCTTACCAGAAAGCTTACTCAGCACATCAAAACAGTAGCCGCCCAGCATCCCCAGCGGGTATGGCAGATGTACTGAAGGGATTTTTTTACCCAAACTTTGCTCAACCTCAGTAACCAACTGGTTCATGTTGAGATCGGGTTTATCCACATAGTTGTAGACTTCGTAACCAGCTTTAACGTTTTTGAGCTTGTATTTGATGAATTCGACGATGTTACCAACGTAAGCCATAGACTTATAGTTCGTACCAGAACCTACCATCATGAATTTACCCCCAGCTATCTGTTTAAGCAGGTTGTAAACGTTCCCCCGGTTACGTTCGCCGAAAATGACGGTGGGACGAATGATCGTGAGAGAGCGCTCATCAGGTTCTTTTGCATGCCATTCACGAAGCACTTCCTCCGCTTGCCATTTACTTTTCCCATAATGGTTGAAGGGATCATGCGGGTGCGTTTCGTCTGGATTTTTTTTGTTCAATCCATAGACCGCAACGGAACTGGTAAAGATGATGTTTTTCACACCATTTTTTTCCATAGCAGCAAGGACGTTGCGTGTTCCCTGAACATTTACATCATAATAAAGCGACGTTGGACTGACATCGTCACGATGTTCTGCAGCCAGCAGCACTACGGTGTCAAAACCGCCGAGCGCCTGATCAAGCGCATGCTGATCGCGGACATCTCCAATCTGGGTGATTTCTGGATAGAAATGACTCTGCTGCTTATCCAGATTTTTGATGTTAAAGTCAGCTACTGCTGTTTCCAGAAGACGAGTCCCAACAAATCCTGAAGCCCCGATAAGCAAAACGTTATTGTTCATAAATCACTTAATCTGGTTATCAAACAAGAACATAAGATAAAGATGAGAACCTTCCCTGAGTAGTCAATGCTGCCCAGCCCCAGCTTTAACGGTAATCAGGCAATTATAATCTTTTAACACATGAGATCCAGTGAGATTATGGTAGCTTGCGCTACCCCCTCCCCTCCGGCAACCGGAAGTTAATCGCGTCCACATTCACGACCTGATGATTTATCCGGTCAATGTCGACCGAACTTTGACCTTTTTCGTTGACCGCCTGCACGTTCGCCAGCGACAGCAGGGTGTCGTTTTTGGCCATAAACTTCCCGCGCACGTCTTTGCGCAGGTCAAAATGCATCTTCAGCGCCGGGCCAACGGTGGATTCCTGCATCACCTTGATATTGCGTAAGAAAAGGTGCTGAGGCTTGTTGTGTAACTCCAGCGTTGCCCGCTTCATGTCGATGTTGGTGAGGGCGACAAACGAAGTCGCGTTGCCGGATGAAATTTGTATTCCGCGCAGTTTATACGCAAGTTGGGTATTATCCAGGCGGATATTATTCAATTTAAAATTTTGCGGAATCGACAGGTAGTTGCCTTTTACCACCCCGTAGCCAATCAGCATGCCGGCGCTATTTACCATATCGATATTATCAATGACGAAATTATCACAGCCATAAATAGCCACCGTTGCGTTATCAATCCCGGCCTTTTTACTGAAATCGGGGGTGATATTTTTCGCCTTTACGTTGCGAATGACAAAATGCTTGCCGTTCTCGACGTGTACCAGTTGGCGGCAGTCGGAACCGGTGATGTTGGCGACGACAAAATTTTTAACCGTCTGCGTTTCTGGATAGGTGTTGTCGTAAGTGCTGCCCGCCAGGCCAATCCCAATACCCCAGTTGATCTTGCCGTTGGTACAGTTAATACGCTCAATCACATGGTCAGAAATGAGGATGTTGCGGTCATTAATCGCCACATTCCACTCAATGGCGTCTCCCTGTAAGTCAGTGAATGTCCCGTTGGTGATCCTCGCGCCGTCAACCTGATTATGAAAACCCTGGCGCAGGATGGCATAGTTCGCCTGGGTCACGGTGATGTTGTCGATGACCAGATTACGCATCACCTGCGGTTTTTTCCCACCGATATAAATTTGCGTCACCGGGCCGAAGCCGCTCATCGCAATATCCCTGATGACACAGTCAGAGCCGCGCACGTCCAGCGTGATATTGTGCAAACTGCCGCCCTTCTCACCGGTAACCTGGCTGCCGTCCTGAAGAACAAAACGCCCACGTCCATTGCCGCGCAACGCCCCTTCTACCCGTAAGGTCTTACCCGGCGGAATAAAAATAGCGGCGTTGATGTTGTCGCAAACCAGACCCGCCGGAACCCGCACGGTTTGTGCGTCGGCAAAGGCCTGCCTGAAGGAAGCGATCCAGTCTTTGGGGTTATAGTCCTGGATGTTGACAGTGTTACCCGCGGTCACGGCGCGGGCAAAAGGAGAATGGAGTGCAGGAAGCGCGGCAAGCACGGAGCCTGCCGCCAGGAAGGTGCGTCGGGAGAGCGTCGTTTCTGGCATACAACCTCGGTTTACATCGTTTGCAGCAGGCTGGCTAACTGACGGTTGATCACCTGCTGGTTAAAATCGTGTTCAACTTTTTCACGTGCGTGCTTCACCACTGGCTCAAGCGTTGCGCGATCGATCTGGCTAAACCCGGCAAGCTGTGCCGCCAGCGCCTGCGCATCGTTTTCCGGCACCAGCCAGCCTGACTTTCCGGCTTCGACCAGTTCCGGAATACCGCTGTGGACGGTGGAAACAACGGGGATCCCCACCGCCATCGCCTCCATCAGCGCGACCGGAATGCCTTCCATATCGCCATCCGCCCCGGTAATGGAGGGCAGCAAAAAAAGATCCGCCTCGTCGAGCATCGCCTTCACTTCGTGGCTCGGTTTGAAGCCCGGCATCTCAATCACGTCCTCAAGCTGATACTGTTCGATAAGCGTCCGCAAACGCCGTTCCCAGGGCCCCATCCCGAGGATGCGGTAACGAAACGCGACGCCCTGCTCTTTGAGCTGGCGACAGGCTTCTATCGCCACGTGCAGCCCTTTTTTCTCGGTCAGACGCGCCACAGAGATCATCTCCAGCGGCGTGCCGGGCGCTTTCACCGGGCGATGGCTGAAGCGCGCCATGTCCACCCCCATCCGCGAGACGGCGATTTTTTCCGCCGGGCAGCCCATGCTTTTCAGGCGCTTAGCCCACAGGTCGCTAATAGGCAGCATCAGGTCGCCACGCTGAAACAACTGCTGGTATTCAGGGACGTAGTGATTCAGAACCTCACGGCTGGAGATATCAATGCCGTGGAAAATGGTCGCAATTTTGCCCCTGATCACCCCCAGTTCACGCAGCTTGGTCGCCGTCACGCCCGCAGGGCCAAAATGCGCGATAAACACATCGGCCTGCAAAGGCGTGCTCACCTGCGCGCAAATAGACGACAGGATCAGATTGCGTGATTCGTCGCCATAGCGGGAGAAATTCAGTGATTTCCACGTCGCCGCCCGGTGCAGTCCCGGCAGCGTTTTCAATGCCCGGTAACGCAGTTTCGCCAGCCGACCCTGCGGTTCATCCTGCAGCCAGCGGGTCTTCGCCGCCAGGTTGTATTTTTCCCAGGCGGCATGGGTGTTTTGCGTATCACCTTTTTGCAGGGCGACGATGTCCACATCAAATCCCATATCAATAAACGCCGTGATCTGATTAAGAACAAACGTCTCTGATGAGAGTGGGAATTTCAGCAGAAAAAAGCTGACCTTCATCGCCCCTCCCGAATTCTGTCGAGAACGGATTTAATCATGGCAAACCCCTTGGTTCGCTCCTGCGTGACGGCGTTATCCACTTTTTCACTGAGCGCGGGCAGTTGCGCCAGCGTATCTGCAACCACGCCTTGCAGCGACCCGTTCAGCAGGTGACGAATATCAATCGCCAGCTCTGGCAGGCCTAACTGCTGCATGATCCCGGCGGATTTGTGCTCGTAGTTAATCGCGATAGCGGGCGTGCCAAAGTTCATCGAAATGATGGCGGAATGCAGACGAGTACCGATGGTCAAAACACAGGATGCAAGGATCTTGCCCAGTTCCACATCGTTCAGTTCATCCATCGCGATATGGAAATGCGCCGATGGCTTCACAAATTTCGCCATCCGGAGCGCCACCATGCGGTCATCGCGGTTATAGCGGTCAATACTGGTACAGGTTGAAAGCACCAGCACCTGATAGCCATCGTCAATCAGTCTGTTCACAACGTCCGCAAAAGCCTGCTCATACGCTTGCTGAGTCGTGCCCAGACGTTTGTCGAAGGGCTCGAGATCGCGCAAGGTGATGGCCACGGTTTTTCTTCGCGCGG
Organism: Citrobacter sp. 50677481; assembly: GCF_001463265.1. NCBI lineage: Bacteria > Pseudomonadati > Pseudomonadota > Gammaproteobacteria > Enterobacterales > Enterobacteriaceae > Citrobacter > Citrobacter sp. 50677481. The sequence continues at coordinate 3,718 of NZ_LNHZ01000033.1, read as the reverse complement.
TGACATCCAGCCAGTGCTGTACCGCATAACTGGCGACAAAATCATCATGGCGGCGCTCTACGAGCCATGCGGTATCCACGCCTTGTTCCACTTTACGGGTGTCGATTTGGGCGGCGGTCATCAAATCGCGGCTGACCGTTTCACGCAGGATCAGCGCATCAGTGCGCCCAAAAACGTAATGAGCCAACTGATTAAAGTCCGGGTTCTGGAAAGGCCCGACGCTATGGCCGACCATATAAATCGGTTTGTTCGCCATAAACGCGCATAAGGGATACTCAAAATGGGTCAGGCCGTACAGGTCCACGTAGTTAGAGCCGCCAACCTGAATGACCGCGTCATACTGGGCGATAAACCGGGCAAAGTCGGCAAATTCCGGCGCTAGCGCAAAGTTACGCAGCGATCCTTCCTGCGCAACCTTCGCCAGTAAAATCTTGTGTTGAAAGCGACGGCGCAACACTTTTTTGACCCGGCCATTCAGCCCGGTCATCTGCTGCTGTTTCTGGCTTAGTTGATACAGCGGATCGGCAATAATTGGCCGTCCCTGTAACCAGGCGGAACTGACCGGGAAACGGCTCATCACATCCATGTCGACTTCAGGTTCTTGTTGGCGGATGGCATCGAGTAAACCGCGCATAATGGCGCTATCACCACGGTTCCCACAGGTGTGATTGCCTAATACTAATAATTTCATAAGTTGCCTCTTATCGATTTATTTACCTGTCATCCGACACGTAATATTTTTTTCATTCTTGCACTGCCGAACAGCTGTCTTTTCATTTCCATGACCAGCGCGTTGCGTGAAAAAATAAGCATTAAAATAAAACTCACTATTCCGACCACGACCTGTAAAGTGAAGACACCGGACAGCGGCAAGGCTTTGTCAAATAACTTCCCTGCGCCGTAGGCGGTGATAAATGTGGGCAACGAGAGATAAAACGGCAGCCACAGACTCAAAATGTACTGGCGGTAGCTGGAACCGAGCACCGGCTTAATCATGATGAAATAGCTCAGTACGGTATTCACGATCTGCACCAGCAGGAAGCCCAGCGTCACGCCAATCGCCCCCCCCATCTGCCCGCCGATAATGATTGCCGGAATAAAGAGAAAAGTTTTGAACACATTGAATTTAAAACTGATATCCACCCGCGCTTTCGCCATCAGTAAGGAACCAATCGGGTTGCCCACCGAGCGCAGCAGACCGACGATGCACAGCAGTTGCAGCACCGGGATAATACTGTTCCACTTTTCGCCAAACACCAGCGGCACGAAGTTATCCGCAACCACCATCAGCCCGAGCAGCGCCGGAAAGTTAATGATTCCCACAACGGACAGCAGTTTGTAAAAGTTCACGCGCAGCTTTTCCGTGTCGTCCTGAATCTTGGCAAACGCCGGGAACAGCACGCGGGTGATGATCGGGTTAAGCTTCATTGGCGGCACCACCGCCACGTTATAAGCCAGATTGTAGCCACCCGCGACGCTGGCGCCGAGAATGCGCGCCAGTACCAGCGTGGAAAGGTTAGTATTGACGTAGTTGACGATGCTGTCCGCCGTCAGCCAGGCGCCAAAGCGCAGGTTTGACGAGACGGACTTCAGGGAAAAATGCAGACCCGGGCGATAAATCTTGCGGCCAAAATAACCGAACAGCAGGGTGCGCACGACACTGTTGACCAGATACCCCAGAATCGCGGTTAACGCCAACGGCGAGAAATGGGCGCTGACTACCGTGAAAGTAAAGCCCGCCAGCACCGCGCTGGTTTCGATCATACCGATCTTGTTGAACTCCAGCTCTTTTTGCATCAGCGCGCGGAACTGCTGCCCATGCGGGATCACGACAAACACCAGCGAAAGGGTTTTTATCAGCGGCGACAGATCCGGATTATGCAACACGCCCGCGATAACATCGCTCAGCAGATATACCGCCACGCACACCACAATCCCCAGCCCCACGTTCAGCCAGTACAGGGTGGTAAGCTCGAGGTGACTGATCGTTTTGCGCTGGATAATCGAGTTGGCAATGCCGAAGTCGCACAGGGTATCTGCCAATGCGATGATGACCAGCGAGACGGTCAGCAGGCCGAACTGATGATTATCGATAATCCGCGCAAGCACGGTCATCTGAATCAGCCCAAGACTGATGATAATGACCGTGGCGATGGCCGACCATTTGGCGCCGCTGATGGTTTTTTCTCGTAAGCTCATCTTAATACGCCGCTTTGTTAACGAAACCTTTGAAAACGGTCAGAAAAACGATTTTGATGTCGAACCAGATGCTCCATTCGCGGATGTATTCCAGGTCGAATTCGACACGTTTTTCCATTTTCTCCAGCGTGTCGGTTTCGCCGCGCCAGCCGTTGATCTGCGCCCAACCGGTAATGCCTGGCTTTACCTTGTGGCGCAGCATGTAGCCTTCAATCAGTTGTCGATACTGTTCGTTGTGCGCCACCGCATGTGGACGCGGGCCGACAATCGACATCCCGCCGGTCAACACATTGATAAACTGTGGCAGCTCATCAAGCGAAGTGCGGCGCAGGAAATTACCCACTTTCGTCACGCGCGGATCGTTCTGCGTCGCCTGCGTAACCACCTTGTCGTTTTCCATCACCTTCATTGAACGGAACTTCCACACGTTGATCGGCTTGCCGTCCATACCGTAGCGGGTCTGGCGGAAGATCACCGGACCTGGCGAGGTCAACTTCACCGCCAGCGCGATACCGCACAGTACCGGTGAAATCAGCAGCAGGATCAGCGAGGCGAGCACAATATCCTCCGCGCGTTTCAGCAGTCGGTTAATGCCCGACAGCGGCGTGTCATACAGCGGCACCACCGGCACGCCGCTCACTTCTTCAATGCGCGAATGCAGGATGTTGAAGGTAAAGACGTCCGGGATAAGGATCACCGAGCAGGTGGTATCCGCCAGTTCGCGCACCAGCTTTTTGACCTGCGCGCCGTCGCTCATCGACATGGCGATATAGACGTTATGGATGCGTGAGGCTTTGGCATCCTCAATCAATTGTTCAAAATTTCCGGCCCAGTCGGAAGATACACCGCCCGGTTTCGGGTCGTGATAGACGCCGACCACCTCAAAGCCCAGCCACGGTTCGTTGCGAAAACTGTCGAGCAGCGCCTGTCCGGCGGGCAGGTCGCCCGCTACCGCCACCAGGCGTTTGTTATAGCCGCGGTTGCGCAGCCAGCCCGCGCCGTAGCGGATAAACGAACGGCAGATCACAAGGCCGATGCTGCTCAACAGATACCACGCCAGCCAGGTGCCCAGGCGATTATCGAAATCCTGGTTAAACGCCACCAGACCCGCGCAAAAAACGAGGCTCAGCGTCCAGTTTTGCAGCAGGAGCGTCAGTTCTGTGGAAATTTTGACGCCGCGCCAGGATCGGTAAAAATCGGTCATGCCGCCCAGCATCTGAAAAACAACCAGCGTAATCAGCGCCACCAACAGGTGCATATACAGGAAGGGCCGTCCACTCACTTCGCAGACCAGCCACAGCCCGCCAAACATGATGGTGATATCTGAAAAGCGTTGCACCATAGAGATTAACGATGCATTGGTTTTCGCTCGTTCGCGCTTTTTTAGATTTGTCATCGTTGTTCCTGTTATTAGCCCCTTACCCGCGACCGGGTAAGGGAAGACCTGACCTTACTGATTCAGCAGCGTCAGCAGAGTGCGCGTTTGTAGCGCGGCGATTTTTTTTGCACCAAAACGCGA